>NZ_JBPCOU010000067.1:0-6705 GCF_050999895.1 Methyloceanibacter sp.
AGATGCGCTCCTTCGGCAAGGTCGACATCCCGCAACAGGCCTTCATCGCCGCCCTGAAGATGGACGCGGATTAGCTCCTATTCGGCTGCGGATTGCCGGCCTCGCCTTTGCCGGACCCTCTCATAGAGAAACTCAGGCGCAAGGTAGGCGTCGTTTGGCCAGAAAATCGTGGCTCTCTCAGGGTAGAGCTGGAATTGCGCGAACAGGGCCTCGTCCTCAGCCCCTCGAACATCGGGTCCCCAGAAGCGATTCGAGGTCGATTTCGCCTTCGACGCCATCGACGAAGCGAAACCCAATTCTGTAGTCGCCCGAATATCTGGCCTCAGCGACTTTGGTATCAGACTCTTTCATTCCAGTGGCTCGATCGGATTCAGTGGCTTATGCGCCTTCGCCAAGTTCCAGTCTGGAGTTTGGCGAACCCCGTTCCCGCAACAAGGGATGCCCTGAAGATGGACGCGGATTAAGGGCTTAGGCCGCTGCGCAGCGTCTCCGCCGCAACATACGCGCGGTTATCTCTGTATTTCAACAGTTTAAACCGGTTAATACCAACTATTCGCGACGCCATATTTTTGCCATTTTCAAGCTGATCCGGGCATAACTGCGGCATGACTATGGTCTTATTATGTGCCGCTGTCCTAACTACTTGACAGCGACCAAAATATCACGTCAGCTTGATCCATTGAGGATAGCAGCACGACGGGGGAAACAGTCGCGCAAGCTTGTCTGATCGCGGCGTTTTCTCCACCAAACCTGACGTTTCGGCTGCTTGAGCGGCACTGTACTTGCGCGCGAAATCGCGGGGCCGCTCACGTGTGTCTTGAGAATGCGCGCGAAGAGGGGTCTTGGTAATGCGTATTGCCCTCGTGCTCGGCCTGTGCCTGCTTGCTTCCGCTGCCAGTGCAGCGCCTGACGCCAAAAGCGGAAAATCCCAGAGCAACGCTTCGCCGGGGCAGGTCGCCCGCGATGCCTTGCGCGAACGCGCCAATCAGAACGTCGTCACCATCATGACCGGCGCGCCGGGCGGGACCGATCTCAGCATCGTCCAGGACATCTCGCAGATTCTCGACGACGGTACCGATCTCCGTATCGTGCCCATGGTCGGAAACGGCCCGGCGCAGGCGCTCAAGGACGTGCTCTATCTGCGCGGCGTCGACATGGGCGTGACGCAAGCCAATATCCTCAAATATTACGCGCGCAACGGCGAGCTTGGCCCCAATCTCGAGAGCCAGGTCGTCTATGTCGCCAAGCTCTTCAACGAGGAAGTCCACATCGTCGCCCGTTCCGGCGTTGCGGATATTCGCGCGCTCGACGGACAGAAGGTGAATCTCGGCGAAGTGGGCAGCGGGACCGCGATCACCGGCCAGCAGATGTTCTCCGCGCTGGGCATCAAGGTGCAGGAAATGCATCTCGGCGAGCGCGACGCTATCGAGAAGGTGAAATCCGGCGAGATCGCCGCGACCATCACCGTGGCGGGCAAGCCCGCCCTCGGTCTTGCCGCGTTTGCGGAAGGCGACGGTCTCAAGATCCTCTCCGTGCCCTATCTCAAGGACATGGAGGACGGCTTCTATCCCGCCACGCTGACCCACGCCGATTACCCCGCGCTGATCGCGGAAGGCGAGAGCGTGGACACCGTCTCGGTCTGCGCGGTGCTCATGTCGTTCAACTGGAACGGCGATGCTGCGCGCAGGCGCAAGCTCGCAAAGTTCACCGATCGCTTCTTCACCAATTTCGATGCGCTGCTCGAAGCGCCGCGACACCCAAAATGGCGCGAGGTGAATTTCGCCGCGACGCTCGAGGGCTGGCGCCGCGCGCCGGCAGCGCAAGCCTGGATCGACCGCGCCAAGACGGTGGCGGACAGCGCCTCGCAAACACAGTTTAACGCGTTTCTCGCCGAGGCACCGCGCGCCGGCGCGAAGCCGATATCGGAAGCTGAGCGCGCCACTCTGTTCCGCGCCTTTCTGGAGTGGAACCAGAGCCAGAAGCAAAGTCAGAATTAGCGGCAGGGCCGCCCTACTTGAGATGTGCTGCGTAGGAGGGTGTCATGGACCAGTCGACAGACACACGGTCTGAAGCCATCGTGAATGGAGAGGCGACCCCGCAACGCGAGGCGAGCTTGCTCGCGCGCCTCGCGGCCGAGGCGCAAAGAGAGGCCGGCATCGGTGACGATGCGACGCCGCTGGCCATGGCGGAGCGGTTCGCGCGCCTGCCGGAAGGTTGGCCCGTCGAGGCGGCAAATGCCACGGCGAGGCTTGAGGCCTTGGCTCCGCCGCCTGAGGGTTGGCGCGGCTCTGCCCTCACCCCGGCGCTGCTTGTGATCTTGATCCTTGTCGCGCTGATCCCGACCGCCATCATCGCTCTTCTGGTGATGCAAGGCGCCATCAAGATTCCCGGCATGGAGAGGCTTGTCAGCCTTGCCGCCGCCGAGCGGCCGGGCCTGGTGCAGCAGGCCTCCGTAACCGCGGGCCCACTTCCGAAGGTCGCGGCGCCGAAGCCCCGCAGCGACGCGCCGGCCATCGTGCTCACCGCCCCCGACCGGATCGACGGCGCGCCTGGCGGCGACGTCTCGTTCGGGCTCGCCATCGATTCCACCGACGCGTTGCCCGCCCGCAGCCTCATCGCCATCCGCTCGATGCCCGAAGGCGCGACCTTCTCGCAAGGACGCCCCTACGGCGCGACCGAGTGGACGCTCCGCCCGGACGAGATCGCCGATCTCCGCCTCTCACTGCCGGCGTTGGCAAACGGTGCGGCGGATCTGCGCACCGAACTCGTGGCGGCGGACGGACGTGTTCTGGCAAGCGCCAGCACGGCACTTACCATCTTCGACCCGCGGTCGGATCTGATCGTGCGGCCGCAGGAAAGCGAGCGCATCGCCGATCTTATCGTCCACGGCAAGAAGATGATCGCGGTCGGTTATTTCGCGGGCGCGCGCGCCTATTTCAAGCGCGCGGCGGAAGCCGGCAGCGCCGAGGCCGCGCTTGCGGTCGGCGCCACTTACGACCCAGTCTTCATCGAGCAGTTGGGCGCGCATGGGATCAAGCCCGAGCCCGAGCAGGCATTGAGCTGGTACGAGCGCGCGCGTAGGCTCGGGCTGGAGAACCCAGATGCGCATATCGCCGAACTGCGCGAGGAGTTCGAAACGGCCGGACAGGAGACCGCGAATGCGGAAGCGGGCGCAGCGGCCGCTGGCACGGCCGCGCAGAAGCAGGCGGCCGACGTCGAGTGGGTCGAGCTGTCCGGCAGCGCCAACGTCCGCGAAGGGCCGTCTTCGACGACGCCCGCGATCCGCACGGCGCCCAGTGGCAGCCGCTTTCAGGCGACGGGCCGCAAGGGCAACTGGATCCAGGTCATCGATTCCGAGACCAAGGAGGTGGGCTGGATCTATGCCCGCTACATCGCCACCGCCGAGGTCCGCTAAATCAGTCGTCCGCTAAATCAGTCGTCCGCTAAATCAGTCCTCCGCTAAATCAGTCCTGCCGGACGAGCCAGGCCAGATAGGTCATCGCCGCGCCCTCGGACGATCAGGAGTCCGAGCAGGACGCCCAGCACCCAGTCCGAGCTGACCGGCAGGCTGGCGAAAAGATAGAACGCGAGCAGGATGCCGAAGAGGCCGCTACCGAAGACTCAGCCCCAGGCCGGGAACGGCCTGATGGTGAGGGCGAACACGATCTTGGAAATGCCCTCCGCCATGAAGAACACGATCAGCAGCAGGGTCATGATGAGCAGGCCGCCGTCGGGATTGCTCAGCAGCAGCAGCACGCCGACCACGATCGACAGCACGACGGAGACGAGCTGTAGCCAGAAATGCGGCACCCGCGGTGCGCCGATCAGGCCGAGCCCTTGCAGCACGCCGCTCGCGATCAGCACCCAGCCCAACAGATAGATGACGGCGACTGAGGCGACGAGGGGATAGATCAGCGCGAGCAGCCCCGCCAGAACCATCAGCACGCCTTGAATGAGATACCAAAGCGAGTAGCGCTTGACCGTGTCGCGCAACGCCTCGCGCATCACTTGAGCAGCCGCGTCCAGTGAATAGCCACGTCGATCCCTCCCTAGAGATTCATCCGAATCAGCTAGCGCGGGAAGGATACTCCAATGCGGCCTGCATCGTCGGCCGGCCTCTGCCGAAAGCGCTTCGTCCCTCTCATTCGTCATCGCCGGGCTTGACCCGGCAATCCATTCCGCTGCCGTATCAGCGCGCGGAGCGCCAACGGCTTGGATGCCCGGATCAAGCTCGGGCATCAGGTTACAATCGTCAGGGGGCGGGAACGGCATGACGGAGGATCAGGCGACCCAATCGGCCGTACGCAAGGCCGCGCGCCGCCTCATCCCGTTTCTCTTCGTCTGCTATCTGGTCAACTTCCTCGACCGGGTGAACGTGGGCTTCGCCGCGCTGCAGATGAACGACGATCTCGGGCTGACGCCGGCGATCTTCGGCGCGGGCGCCGGCATCTTCTTCATCGGCTATCTGCTGTTTGAGATCCCGAGCAACCTCGCGCTACAGCGCTTCGGCGCGCGCATCTGGATCGCGCGCATCATGATCAGCTGGGGCATCGTGGCGTCCGCCATGAGCCTCGTGTCGGGCCCGACGAGCTTCTATCTGATGCGCGTGCTGCTGGGCGTCGCCGAGGCGGGCTTCTTTCCCGGCATTATCCTCTATCTCACCTACTGGTTCCCGGCCGGAGAGCGGGCGCGCATCGTGTCGCTGTTCATGGCGGCGGTTCCCATCGCGACCGTCGTCGGCGGTCCCATCTCCGGCGCGCTGCTCCAACTCGACGGTGTCGGCGGCCTCAAAGGCTGGCAGTGGATGTTCCTGATCGAGGGGCTGCCTGCGGTGCTGCTCGGTCTCGCGGCGCTCAAGTTCCTGACGGACCGGCCGGCCGACGCGGCATGGCTCACGACGCGGGAGCGTGAGGCGCTGTCCGCCCGCCTTGCCATTGAAGCGGAGGCGACGCGGAAAATCGGCTATGCCGGTCTCTGGGAGGCGCTAGTCAAGCCGCGCATCTTCGTCCTCGCGTTGCTCTATTTCTGCATTGTGGTCGGGCTCTACGGCATCGGCTTCTGGATGCCGCAGGTGATCCAGACCTTCGGCCTCGACCCGCTTACGATCGGCTTTCTCACCGCCGTGCCCCATCTTTTCGCAAGCATCGTCATGGTGCTGGTCGGCTGGAACTCCGACCGCACCGGCGAGCGGAGCTGGCATATCGCGCTGCCGCTCTTCATAGGCGCCGTGGCGTTCGCGTGGTCGGCATCAGCGGGGTCGCTGCTTGTGGCGATGGTGGCGCTGACCTTCGCCACCGCCGGCATCTACGCCGCGGTCGGAACGTTCTGGACCTTCCCCACCGCCATCCTCACCGGCACCGGTGCTGCTGTCGGACTTGCGCTCGTCAACTCGGTCGGCAATCTCGGCGGGCTGCTCGGCCCGACGGTGATCGGCATCTCCAAGGAAGCGACCGGCATGTTTGCCAGTGCCATGCTGTTTCTCGCCGCGGCGCTCGCATTCGGCGGCATGATCGCGCTGCTTTTCGGGGCCAGTACGCGCAAACACTCTGCGTTCCGCAAATCCCCGCAATAGACCGTATTCCCCCCGTAATTCCCCGCAATTAAGCCGAATATCGTTTGGCTATTGCTGCCCGGCTTGTTTGCCCGACTGCAAACTGGACGAGGCATTGGCGACGGGCTGGGTCGTGCCCTCCATCTTGATGCTGCCCATCTCGCCCTTGGTTGCGTCGATCGCCTGCTTCAGATCGACCATGCGGATCGACTGATCCTCATGGGTGCGGAAATACCAGCGCAGATTCTTGAGGTCGGCCACGCTCGTCCATTCCGTGATCTCGTCGGTCGGCTCGCCGAACGCGGCGTTCACGACGGAGCCTTTGGGGATGTCGAACTGATTGAGGATGTGGAAGGCGGAGAACACGGCGTCATCGGCCGTGGTGTTCGGCGCGGCGGCTTGGCTGAAGATCGCAGCGCGCACGAAGCGCGACGGCGGGGTGAAATCGCCGGGCATGCCACGCAGGCCCGTGCCGGAGCCGAAGGCGTCAAGCGTCAGTCCGCCGAGTTTCTCGGAGCTCACATCCTGCACCGAGAGATTGATGTAGTTCTGCAAATTGGTCATGTGCCAGTCATAGGTCGGCGCATTGGTCATCACGCCGAGCGGCGCGTCGTGCACTTTCAATGTGCCATCGACGGGCTCGATCGCGATCGACTTGCCGCTTCTATCCTGAATGAAGAAATGCACGCCCGCGACCGCGCCTTCAGCGCTGCCAAGCCCTGGGGTCGGCGGCGGCACGATGGCGATCGTCTGCACGGCCTTCTTCACCTCTTCGACGCTCGCGAAATTGGCGAGGACCCACACGCCGAACTCATGCGGCGCCACGGCGTGCTTGGCGTTCTCCGCCGTGACGGGCGCGTATTTCGCGTAACCCGGGAAGTAGAACAGGCCGACGGAGAGGCCCTGGTCGTTGATGCCGTCGAGAATGGCGGTGAGGCCGAGCGCATTGGCGCCGACCATGCCGTAGCGGCTCGTATAGGTGAGGCCCTTGCTGCCGTCGGGCAGCGTTCCGCTCAGTTCCTTGCCGGCGGGCACGACGATCACGTTGGAGCGCATCGGGAAGCCGAATTCGAGGGTGCGCCCACGGACGGCCGAGCCATCGTTTGCCTTGAGGCTGATGCCGGTGCAAGCGAAGCCCGGCGTCGTGGCGAAGA
>NZ_JBPCOU010000092.1:0-20655 GCF_050999895.1 Methyloceanibacter sp.
GCCGATGAGGTCGCGCGCTGCGTCGTGTTCCTCGCCGCCGACGCGGCCGCCTGGATCACCGGCTCGACGCTCACCATCAATGGCGGCCAGCACATGGATTGACGGCTGATTTGGCCGTGGCGGGCGGATATCTCGCCTCGCAGATCTACGATTCCATCTTCATTCTTCGGCGATCCGGAAACCCGCGGCATCAAAGAAGACGCCAATGCCTGCGTGCGCATGGCGATCGCCATGCAGCAGCGCATGCGGGAGTTGCGGTCGGAGTGGCAGGACCTTGGCGCCGACCGGCCCTTCGAGCTGAGGATCGGGATTGCGACGGGATTTTGCACGGTCGGCAATTTCGGCAGCGAAGATCGCATGGACTACACCATCATCGGCAATGTCGCGAACCTCGTGTCGCGCTTGCAGGCGCATTCGGAGGTCGGCGGCATCCTGATCGGCAACGAGACCTACGCGCTCGTCAAGGACACGGTTGCGACGGAAGAGCAGACGCCGCTGACCGTGAAGGGGTTCGCGGAGCCGATCCGCTGCTACAAGGTGCTCGGCATCTACGACGACTTCGTTGAGGAAGGGCGCGTCATCCGCGAGGAGCGCAACGGTATGCGTCTCGTGATTGACCTCCAGAAGCAGGATAAAGACGGCGCCATCGAGTTGCTCGAATCCGTGCTCGCGCGGCTGAGGCGATAGACTTTACGCTCCTTCCGGCTCCCAGCCATCCGGCGCCAGCTCGAACTGAGCGAAGTCGAAGCCGGGCGCCACGGTGCAGCCGGCCAAACTCCATGCGCCGAGGCTTTGCGCGCTCTGCCAGCCGCCGGGCTGCACTAGGCCTTGCGGGCTCTCTCCGTTCAGCCAATCGGAGCCGCGGCGAAGGGTCTCGCTCCTGCCCTTTTGATACAGCCTGAGCCGAAGCGGCGCGCCGCCATACCAGTGCCAAAGCTCGGCGGCATCGATGCGATGCCAGCGCGAGATCTCGCCCGCCTTCAGCAGATAGAGGATGGCGGTAGAGTGCGCGCGGCCCTTATGCCCGCCGCCGTCGCGGAAGGTCTCGCGATAGTGCCCGCCTTCGGGATGCGGCGTGAGGTCCAAAGCGGCGATGATCGCAGCCGCGCTTGCTTCGGCAGACACTAGAAGCGGTCCTTGCGCCGCCTGATCTCGGCGAACACCTCGGCTGGGGCGCTGCCCTCCATGTCGAGGCGCGTCCGGATGTCGGGACTGGCGGGGCGCAGAAAGGGATTCGTGTCGAGCTCCTGGCCAATGGTCGAAGGCAGCGACGGCGCGCCGCGCTCGGCAAGCTTCGCGACTTCGGCGGCGCGGGCTTGCAGCGCATCGTTCTCCGGCTCAATGGTCAGCGCGAAGCGGCAATTGGCGTTGGTATATTCATGGCCGCAATAGACCTGGGTGTCGCGCGGCAGGATCATCAGCTTCTCGAGCGAAGACCACATGGTCGGGGCGTCGCCCTCCAGGAGCTTGCCGCAGCCGACGGAGAACAGCGTGTCGCCGACAAAGACGATGCCGTCCTTGGGGAAATAATAGCTGACATGCCCCTTGGTATGTCCCGGCGTCTCGATCACGGTGGCGCGCGTTTCGCCGATATCGACGGTGTCGCCCTCCGCCACCTTGACGTCGATGCCGGGAATGGAGCGTGCCTCCAGTGCCGGGCCGATAATGGTGCATCCGGTCTTGTGCTTCAGCGCCTTGTTGCCGGCGGTGTGGTCGCTGTGGTGGTGGGTGACGAGAATATGGGTCAGCACCCAGCCCTTCTCGTGCAGGGCGGCAAGCACCTCGTCGGCGTCCGGCGCGTCGATGGAAGCCGTGGCTTCGGTGACCGGATCGTGAATCAACACGCCGTAATTGTCGCCGCGCGTCGGGAATTGATGGATTTCCAGCTTCGCCATAGTCGCCTTTCGCTTGAGGTGCACCGGCACGGAAACTAGCGTCCGGTTGATCGAATTGAAATGCCGCTCTACCTAGCATTGATCCGATTGGACGGTTCATGCATCTCGACGCCCTCGATCTCAAGGATTTCTACGGCAGCCCGCTCGGGCTTGTCGTGCGGCGGCTATTGGGCCGAAGGCTGCGCACATGCTGGCAGGACGTGCGAGGCGCGCGCGTGTTCGGGATCGGCTATTCCGCCCCCTACCTTTCTGCGTTTCGGGGCGAGGCGCAGCCTTTGGGCGCCTTGATGCCGGCGGAGCTCGGCGCGGTGCCCTGGCCCGAGCAGGGCCAGAGTTTGAGCGTCCTCGTCGATGCGACCGATCTGCCCCTCATCGATGAATGCGCCGACCGGCTGCTGCTCGTGCATATGCTGGAAGGGTCGGAGAAATCCCGCGCGCTCTTGCGGGAGCTGTGGCGGGTGCTGGCGCCGAACGGCCGGCTGCTCCTGATCGTGCCGAATCGGCGCGGGCTGTGGGCGCGGGTCGACACAACGCCGTTCGGCCATGGCAGCCCGTTCAGCCGCTCGCAGCTCGCCAAACTCTTGAGGGAGGCGATGTTCACGCCCGAGGAATGGCATTACGCGCTGCATATGCCGCCCTTCAACTGGCGCATTCTTTTGCGGTGGCCGTGGTTCTGGGAACGGCTCGGGCTCGTGCTGTGGCCCGCTTTTTCCGGCGTGATCATCGTCGAGGCGACGAAGCAGGTTTATGCCGCGGTGCCGGTGCGCGAGGTCAAGAGGGCGCGGCGCATGATGCCGGTGCCGGCCGGGGTGACGCCCCGCAAGGCGTCACGCGTCAGGGGGCCGATCGCCTCGAGCAATTGACGCTTTACGCAGAGGCGACCCACTCGCCACGGACATAACCGAACGCAACGGCGTCGGGATCCTGCTGGGCGGCTTTTCGCAACTTATCTTTGGCAGAGATAGTGACGGTGCCGAACTCGGTGTCAGTGTCGGCGTCCTTGGCGACGCTCCGCTTGTAGCCGCTCAGGAGAATGACTTTCCTGCCGCGCAGTGCAATCTTTGGGAGTGCCATGTGACCTCCTTCGGTCGTGCGCTGCGAGCACTGCACCGACAGTGCTCAGCAACAACCTCGTTTCGGCGACCCCCACGTCTGCCATGACTGAAAGGCTAACAGAGAACTTTGACGATCGTAAGACGGAATACATTCTACGTCGAGAAAATGCACACTAACTGCGCGACGAACCGCGCAATGTGTTTGCAACTTTCCCGCAAATTGAGGGAACACTTCGCAAGTGCGAAAGGATCGCTAGCGCGAGAGCAGGAACACGGCCTGCTGGCCGAACAGGTTCTGCATGAAGAACGGCATCGAGACGCCGAGCCTGTAGCCATAGGCGTTGAGCGCGACGGCGCGCTCCACCTTGGCGCCGATATCATCGCAGAGCGCGACGAAGTCCTTAATGGTGCAGAGATGGATGTTCGGGGTGTCGTACCAGCGCTCCGGCAAGGTATCGGTGCGGGGCATCGTGCCCTTGAAGAGAAGCTCGCTGCGCACGCGCCAATGGCCGAAATTGGGGAAGGAAATCACCACATGGCGGCCGATGCGCAGCAACTGCTCGAGCACCAGGCGCGGGCGGTGCGTGGCCTGGATGGTCTGGCTGAGAATGACGTAATCGAAGGCGTGGTCGGGGTAATAGATCAGGTCGCGGTCGGCGTCGCCCTGGATCACCGACAAGCCTTGCGCCACGCAGGTGTTCACGCCCGCCTGGCTGAGCTCGATGCCGCGGCCGTCGACACCGTGCTTGTCCGCGAGCAGGCGCAGGAGGAGACCGTCGCCGCAGCCGATATCGAGCACGCGTGCGCCGCGCGTTACCATGTCGGCGATCAGGAGAAGATCGACGCGCGCCGTATCGGTCGAGCGGAGCTGTGGCGTCGGCACCGTGATGTTCATGGAAGCTCGCCTTCTCCCGACAGGGCGACGCCCCGCTTCAATGCGGCGGCGCTCACGAAACCGCCGATCGTGGCGAGCAGCTCCGGCTCCTCGAGCAGGAAGGCGTCGTGGCCCTTGTCGGTCTCGATCTCGACAAAGCTGACATTGGCGGCCACGGCGTTCAGCGCATGCACGACCTCCCGGCTTTCCTCGGTCGGAAACAGCCAGTCGCTGGTGAAGGAGACAAGACAGAAGCGCGTCGCGGTGCCGGTAAAGGCATTCGCAAGCACGCCGCCGTGGTCCGCGGCGAGATCGAAATAGTCCATCGCGCGGGTGATGTAGAGATAGGAGTTGGCGTCGAAGCGGTCGACGAAGCTCACGCCCTGGTGGCGCAGATAGCTCTCCACCTGGAAGTCGGCGTCGAAGCCGAAGGTCACCTTTTCCCGGTCTTGGAGGTTGCGGCCGAATTTCCGGTGCAGCGTCTCGTCGGAGAGATAGGTGATATGAGCCGCCATGCGCGCCACGGCGAGGCCTTTGCGCGGGCTCTTGCCCTCGTCGATATAGCGGCCCTGGCACCAGTCGGGATCGGCCATCACCGCTTGGCGGCCAACCTCGTGGAAGGCGATGTTCTGCGACGAGTGGCGCGCGGCGCATGCGATCGGCACCGCTGCGTAGACGCGGTCCTTGTAGGTCGCGGCCCATTCCAGAACCTGCATGCCGCCCATGGAGCCGCCGAGGACGCAGAGCAGGTCGGGGATGCCGAGATGGTCGAGCAGGCGCGCTTGCGCCCGCACCATGTCGCGGATGGTGATGACGGGAAAATCGAGGCCATAGGGCTTGCCCGTCGCCGGATCGGTGGAGGCCGGCCCGGTCGAGCCCATGCAGCCGCCGATTACGTTCGGGCAGATGACGAAATAGCGATTGGTGTCGATCGGCTTGCCCGGGCCAACCATGGTCTCCCACCAGCCGGACTTGCCGGTGACGGGGTGCTCGTTGGCGACGTGCTGGTCCCCGGTCAGCGCATGGCAGACGAGGACCGCGTTGGTCTTCGCTGCGTTGAGGGTGCCGTAGGTCTGATAGGCGATGGAGAAGGGCGCGAGCTTGACGCCGCAGTCGAGCGGCAGCGGATCGTCGTCACCATAGTGAACGATCTCGCTTTTGGGGTTTGCGATCTGGGCCAGCCGGGCGGAATGGCTCGCAAAGGCCTCCGTGCCGGGGTTCTCGTTCATCGTGTCGGGACCACCTCTGGCAGTTTGCCGCCGCCACTATGCGGGAAATTATACAATTCTGGGTTAGCTAGGACCTCAGGGTCGAAAGTCAATGTTTTCTTTGCGTTGCTTTGCTGAATGGCCCTATGAGAACCCGCATAGCAAGCCAAGGAGCACTGAAGATGGCCGCGAAGCGTGGGCCGGTCCCGCGTACAGGCGTTCTCGACATCGCGCCCTATGTCCCGGGCCGGAGCGCGCTTCAGGGCGGCGAGCCCGTGATCAAGCTCTCCTCGAACGAGACGCCGTTCGGGCCGAGTGCGCGCGCGGTCGAGGCATATCTCGCGGCGTCTGCCAGCCTGTCGCGCTATCCCGATGGTTCCGCCACCCCGCTTCGGCTCGCGATCGCCAAGCTCTACGGGCTCGACCCCGGCCATATCGTGTGCGGCGCGGGCTCAGACGAGCTGCTCAATCTGTTGGCGCAGGCCTATCTCGAGCCTGGCGACGAGGCGATCTACACCGAGCACGGCTTTCTCGTGTACCGCATCGCGATCATGGCGCGGGGCGCAACGCCAGTCGTGGCGCCCGAGCGGGATCTCACCGCAAACGTTGATGAGATCGTCGCGCGGGTGACGCCTGCGACGTGCATGGTGTTCCTCGCCAACCCCAACAATCCGACCGGAACCTATCTCGCCTTCGACGAGGTGAAGCGCCTGCGCAACGCCTTGCCCGAGCATGTCCTCCTCGTGCTCGACGCGGCCTACGCGGAATATGTGCGCAAGAATGACTACGAGGCCGGGATCGAGCTCGTCGCCACCACGACGAACACGGTGATGACGCGCACCTTCTCCAAGATCTATGGCCTTGCCTCCTTGCGCCTCGGTTGGGCCTATTGCCCGACCGCGGTTGCGGACGCGCTCAACCGCATCAGGGGCCCGTTCAATGTATCCGGGCCCGCCATCGCCGCGGGCGTGGCTGCGCTTGAGGATCAGGCGCATGCGCAACGTGCGGCCGAGCACAACGCGGAATGGCTTGGCCCAATGGCGGCGGAGCTGTCCGGCTTCGGCCTCGCCGTCACGCCGAGCGCTGCCAACTTCCTCCTGATCCATTTCCCGGAAGGGCGGAATGCGGAGGCAGCCGATGTTTTTCTGCATGAAAGGCGCATCATCCTGCGGCGCGTGGCGGAATATGGCTTCCCGAATGCGCTTCGCCTCAGCATCGGCACGAAGGAAGAGAACGAGGCCGCGCTCGATGCGCTGCGCGCCTTCATGAAGGCGAAGGCGTGAGCATGGCCGATCAACTCTTCGACAAGATCGCCATCGTCGGCCTCGGGCTGATCGGGTCCTCCATCGCGCGCGGCGTGAAGGAGCGTGGTCTGGCACGCGAAGTGGTCGGCTACGATTTGGCGCCGGAGGTACGGTCGCGCGCCAAGGAGCTTGGCATTTGCGATGAGATCGCAGAGAGCGCCGACACCGCCGTGGTGGACGCCGATCTCGTCATCGTCGCCGTGCCGGTGGGGGCGACAGAAGCAGCGATGAAAGCGATTGCGCACGGTCTTGCAGAGGGCGCCATCGTTACGGAGGTAGGCTCGGTGAAGGCCGCCGTGATCCGGCAGGTTTTGGCCGTGTTGCCTGAGCTCGCCGTGTTCGTGCCGGGGCATCCCATTGCCGGTACCGAGCATTCCGGCCCCGATGCCGGCTTTGCCGAGCTGTTCGACGGGCGCTGGTGCATCCTCACGCCGTGTGAGCGTTCGACCGGCGCAAGCGTAGAGAAGGTCGCCGCGCTTTGGCGAGCGCTCGGCTCGGCAGTGGAGACCATGACGCCGGAGCATCACGATATCGTGCTCGCCATCACGAGCCACATCCCGCATCTGATCGCCTTCAACATTGTCGGCACCGCCGCGGATGTCGAGGACGTGACGCAGTCCGAGGTAATCAAGTTCTCCGCCGGCGGCTTCCGCGACTTTACGCGCATCGCCGCGTCGGATCCTGTGATGTGGCGCGACGTCTTCCTCCACAACAAGGATGCGGTACTGGAGATGCTCGGCCGCTTCTCCGAGGACTTGGCGGCGCTACAGCGCATGATCCGCTGGGAGGATGGTGCTGCGCTGGAGGAGCTGTTCACCCGCACGCGCGCCATTCGCCGCTCCATCATCGAAGCGGGCCAAGACACCGAAGAGCCCGATTTCGGCCGTCCGCACAGTCACGACGACTGACGCTAGCGTTGGAACGCGGAGCCAATCAAAACTAGACCCCGTCATGCCCGCCTTGTGCCGGGCATCCACGAATTGCCACAAGCACAATGTTCAAAGAAGTGGATGGCCTGGACAAGCCCGGTCATGACGAGTGCCCTTCTCCATCCGCTTTAGTGTTTGCGGGGACTAAACATGTCTTCACTGTGGGTGTTCGGATATGGCTCGCTGATGTGGCGGCCGGGCTTTGCCTATGACCGGGCGGCGCCCGCGCTGCTCAAGGGCGCGCACCGGGCGCTCTGCGTCTATTCCATCTTCCATCGCGGCACCGTCGACCAGCCCGGGCTCGTGCTCGGGCTCGATCGCGGCGGGGCCTGCCGCGGGGTTGCCTTTCAGGCGGCGGCCGGCACCGAGGCTGAGACGCTCGCTTATCTGCGCGAGCGCGAACAGGTCACGTCGGTCTATGTCGAGGCGCATCGCGACGTGAAGCTGCTCGACGGCTCGGGGGAGGCGGTGCGCGCGCTCACCTTCCTTGTCGACCGCAATCACGAGCAATATGCGGGCGAGCTGTCGCTGGAGGAGCAGTTCAGCATCGTCGCGGACGGGCGAGGGGAATCAGGCCTCAACGCGGAGTATGTGCTCAATACAGTCGGCCACCTCGAGGAGGCGGGCGTGCACGATCCCTTGTTGGGCGAGCTCGCAGCCCGGCTCGGCCGGGATCCGGATCTAGGGGTAAAGTGCTAGGCCGCTTGGGCGGCGTCGCGCTCGCAGTGGGCGGCGGTCAGATCGTTCTCGACCCGGGCGCGGTCCACGGCGGTTTCGGCCAAGAGATGAATATGCACCTCATTTGCGCCGAGTTTCGCACCTTTGTGCCGGAGATGGGCAAGGTTGAGCGAGATTGCGTCGTCCTTGGTCTCGCCGAAGGCGATCGGCGTGCGGGTGCCGTCCTCATGACGGCGGACCAGGATGTAATTCGCCTGCGGCAGGGCGGGGCAGCCGATCAGCGAATAGACGCTGTGCAGATAGCGGTGGCCCGAAGCCCCGCGCCAATAATGGAAGGCCTGCGCAAAGCCAGCCTCGGCGCAGACGAGAGCGGGCTCGTCGGCGGGACCCCAAGGGGCGGTCTCGGCAATGGCGTTGCGCATCCACATCGGTGTGGGTCCCGTTAAAACGTTAATCGCACTGTCATATGGGTTGACTGATGACGAATTCAAGACACTCTCCCGTCGAATCGGCAGAACAAAGGTAGAACTGAGCGGCAGTTGGCGTCAAGCATTCAAGGGTTAACGGCCGTTAACCCTTTGCTGTTCCTTGGCCTTTGCTTCGGCGAGAAGTTTATCCGACGCGCTTTCGATGGATTCTTGCAACCGGGCCAAAAACGCCGTCTTGGAGAGTCCCGGGGGGATCGGATCGAGGCATTCCACCACGATGGTGCCGGGGCGGAGGCGCCAACTGCGCCTCGGCCAGAACAGTCCGGAATTCAGTGCGACCGGCAGGCAAGGGATCTTCAGCGCGTCGTAGAGCAGAAAGACGCCCGTCTTGTAATCGGGTGGCGCGCCGGGCGCCCGCCGCGTGCCTTCAGGGAAGATGATGATCTCGCGGCCCTCGTTGGCGCGCTTCTTGGCCTCCCGCAGCATCAGCCGGAGCGCAGCCGGGCCCTTGTCGCGATAGACCGGGATCATGCCGAATTTGTACGAGAACCAGCCGTGGAACGGGATCCAGAACAGCTCGCGCTTCACGAGATACGCCGGATCGCGGAAAAGCGGAATCAGCGCGAAGGTTTCCCACGCCGATTGATGCTTGGAGGCGACGAGGCAGGCGCCTTGCGGCAGCTTCTCCGCGCCGCGCAGCTCGAAATCGATGCCGACAATGGACTTGAGGAGAAAGAGCACCAGGCGCGCATGCAGGGCGAGCGCCGCCATGGCCCAGCGCCGCGGCAGGAAAAAGAGCGGGCTGCAGAGCACGACGAACAGGGTCGTCGTCACGTAGAACAGGACATTGAAGAGGATCGATCGCGCCATCATCCGGCAATCACGGCTCGGGGACATCCTCGGTCACTTTTTTGCCGCCGGTCAGGATGTTGCGGACAAGATTGGTCGCGGCCAGGCGCCCGAGCGCGGGCAGGTATTTCAGATATTCCGACAGGAGCAGCTTGGTCGATCCGGGATATTCCCACCAGCGATCGAGATGGACGTTGTTGTCGACGACCGAATAGGGAATGAGCTGGACACCGGGAAGCGCGCGGCCAAGCTCGGCAAGCGCCCGTGGCATGTGGTAGTTCGAGGTCACCACGATCACCGAGCCATATTTGTTGTGCGCCACCCACTGGCTGGTTTCGGTCGCGTTGTCGATGGTGTTGAGCGCGTTCTTGTCGATGTCGACGCAGCAGGAAAAGTACTGGTCGCCTTCGCTTGCGAGCTTTTTCAGCTCCTCCTTGGTCGTCGCGACATAGACGCCGGTGATGAGCACCCGTTTGGCCCTGCGCTGCGCTAGAAGCTTCATGGCGTGGTCAATGCGCGAGACGCCTCCCGTCAGCACGACAATCCCATCGGCGGTGCCGTAGGGCTGGCTCTGCTCGCGGTCGAGGCTCATGGCAAAGACTACGAAGCCGATGCAGAGCAGGGCGACCACGAGCAACACCAGGTCGAAGAGCAGCCGGAGGCCCCTCACGAAAAAGTGGAAGCGCCGCGGCGCGCGTATCTCTCGACTTACTTCCGTCACTAACCCACTCCGACTCCCAGGAGGCGAAGAATAGGCACAAATCACCCGGTCATGAAATCAGCTTTGGCTTGCCGCAGGCGACCGAGAATGCCTCAAGCGTAGGTCTTCAGCACGCGGATGACGCCGAGCCGCGAGGTGATCATGCAGAGCCCGGCGACGACGAAGACGACAAGCAGGCAGACGAAATAGCCCGCAAGGTCGAGCTCGCCGCTGCCGACCAAGCGCCGCATCTCGGCGGCCGCGACGATGCCGCTTCCCAGCATATGGGTGACGAGGGGCATCAGCCAAAACACAAGGGCGGCGGCGACGGCGCCGACGAGACCCGCCCGCACGCCGAGCCCCAGGAAATGACGCTCGAATTCATGGCTGATGAAGCGTTCGCTCGCACCCACAAAATGCAGGACCTCGATGATCTCGCGGTTGGAGGCCATGGCGCTTCGCGTCGCCGACACGATGACGGCGATCGTGGCCGCGGCGACCAGCGCGAGAATGGCTAGCCCGCCAAGCGCCGCCGAGCGGGTCAGGGTACGGATTTCGGCCTGCCAGCGGCGATGATCATCCAAGGTCACGCCTTCGAAGTTCTGCGATAGCGCTTCCTTGATCAGCTGAATATCGGGAGGATTGGAGCGATCGATTTCGACCGCGATGAGGCGCGGGATCGGCAACGCCGAAAGCGCCTCGCTATGGCCGAGCCATGGTTCGAGCAGCTTCGCGGATTCTTCGGCGCTTTGCGGCTTCACCCGCGTGATGCCCTGCTGCTTGGCGAGGAAAAGCGCGACCAGCGTCATCTTCTTGTCGATGTCGGCGGAGTTGACGGGGTCGAGCTCGATCGTGATCTCGCTCGTGATGTCGTTGACCCAGGCTTGCGCGGACTGGTTGATCATGTAGACCGCGCCCGCGGTGAGGCAGGCGAGGAACGACATGATGGCGATTACCACGATCAGCGCGCGGCCGGCGATCGATTCCGACGGCACGATGGGCACGGCGGTGGCCTGAAACTGAGCGGGCAGGCGGGTGGCCAGCCGCGCCGGCAACAGCTCGGCCAAGAGCCCGGCCCAGGGATAGCCGCGGATATCGGCGAGGATGGTGGCGGGTGTCATCAACAGATTTGCAGCTGTCCGTCGTTGATCACGAGACGCGGGGCGTCGAGCTGTTCCATGAGGCCATAATCGTGGGTGGCGATGATCACCGAGGTGCCGAGCCGGTTCAGCTCCACGAAGAGCCGGAGGAGGCGGTTGGCGATGACGGGATCGACATTGCCCGTGGGCTCGTCCGCAAGCAAGAGTTCCGGACGTCCGATCACGGCGCGGGCAATGGCCGCCCTTTGCTTCTCGCCGCCGGAAAGAATTTCTGGATATGCATTGACGCGCTCGCCGAGCCCGACCCAGCGCAAAAGATCGGTGACGTCTTCTTTATAGTTGGACTCCTTCTTGCCCATAACACGCAAGGGAAGGGCGACATTCTCCCAGGTGGTGAGATGTTCGAGCAGCCGGAAATCCTGGAACACGATGCCGATTCGTCGCCTCAGCTCGGCGCGCGCGCCGGGGCTCAGCTCGGCCACATTGTGCCCGAACACGAAACTCAAGCCGCGCGAAGGCCTGAGCGACATGAAGATCAGCCGCAGCAGCGACGTTTTGCCTGCACCTGACGGCCCGGTGAGGAAGTGAAACGACCCCGGAAGCACGTGAAAGGTGACGTCGCGCAGAATTTCCGGACCCGTGCCGTAGCGCAGTCCGACATTGTCGAAGCGAATCACCCTTTTTCCCTTAAACCTCTTAAGGTTGCCGACGGCAGCCTCTTTATGCTGAACTCGCTGTCCGGTATCAATGGGAATTGGGCAATGGCGTGGGGGCCAGCCTGAAATGTTAACAAGCCGTCCACGGTGGTCCTTTCGATGCCGACACTGATCAGTTGCCCAGCCTGCGGCACCCGTTACGAGACCACGGCGCAATTCCCGCCGGAGGGACGTAAGGTTCGTTGCAGCAAATGCACCCATGTCTGGCAGGCGCACCCGGTCAGCCAGCCCGCGACGCAGCCAGAGGTGATGCCAGCCGCAGCGCCACGGCAGCCTGCCGCGCCGCAACCGATGGCCGCGCCTCCGCCTCCACCGCCGCGACCTGTTTCACCCCAGGCACCTCAGGCAATGCAGCCACCGCCGGCGGCGCCGGCACAAAGTGCGCCGAATGCTGGCTTCGGCGGTTTCGCCGGAAGTCCGACTACGCCGCAAGGAAATGCCGTCGCCAGAAACGGGAGCGCCTCCGCGGCTCCCGATTCGATGCAGGCGGACGCCGACTTCGACGGCGGCGGCACGGATTACGATTTCAGTGCGCCGTACAGCAACGACGTCGCTCAGCCGCAAGGAACCAGCTTCGGCACGCCTGCCGATACGACGGCGGAACTCTCGCCAGGCTACGCCGATACTCTCGGCACCAATACGCCGGTGCCGTCCTCGGTCGATTTCGGCGCCGCCGCCGCAAATGTCGCCATCGGTCAGCATCGGGCCCGGGCGCTGCCCGTGGTTGCCATCGGCTGGGTCGTGATCGTGCTTACGCTCGTTCTCGTCGGCGCGCTGTTCGCGGTCGCGCCGCGCGCGGTCGTGTCGATGCTTCCCGGCGCAACCCGCCTCTATTCGGCCATCGGCATGGACGTGAACGCCTATGGGCTTGCCTTCGAGAATGTCCGCTATGAGTGGAACAATGCCTCCGGTGAAAACGTGCTCGAAGTGCAGGGTCAGGTCGCCAATGTCAGCTCCGGTGCGATGAAGGTACCGGCGCTCGAGATCTCGCTTCGCGACGAGAAGGGCGCTGAAATCTCGGCGTGGACGACCGAGCTCGATGCACCGCAACTCGCGGCCGGCGAGCAGGCGCCATTCGCGGCGCAAATCCCATCGCCTCCCGCCAATGTGCGCAGCCTCCGCGTTCGCTTCGATACCGCCGCGGCCAATTGAGCGTCATGGCCGAGCTTGCGCCGGCTCATACCATCAAGCCGCTTTTCAGCGCCGAGATCATCGCTGCAAGGATAGACGCGATCGCAGACGAGATTGCGGCCGCACAGCTCCGCGATCTCTTCATCGTCGCCATTCTCAAAGGTAGCTTCATCTTCGCGGCGGACCTCATTCGCGCGCTGCACCGCAAGGGTCTCGCGCCCGAGATCGATTTCATCTTCCTCGCAAGCTACTACACCGGCACGATGTCCGGCGGCGAGGTCAGGATCGTGCGCGACGTGGAGAGCGAGTTTGCCGGCCGCGACGTGATGCTGGTCGACGACATTCTTGATTCCGGCCGGACGCTCGCTTTCGCAAAAGACCTGCTGGAGAAGCGTGGCGCAGCGCGGGTTTTAACCTGCGTGCTGATCGACAAGACGGTGACGCGCGCCACCGAGATCACGCCGGACTTGTCCGGCTTCGTCTGTCCGCCGGGCTTCGTCGTGGGCTACGGCATGGATCTCGCGCATCGCTATCGCGAGCTGCCCTTTATCGGCGAAGTGATTGACGATCGCCCGGCATAGCAGCCGGCGTTAGAACGGCTTGATCAAGCGCTCCAGATAATCGAGCTCGATATTGGGACGCGAAGGGTCGCCCAGCCTCCGGCGAAGCTCGTCGAGCACCTCTCGCGCGCGCTGGATGTCGATCTCGTCCGGCACCTTCACCGAGAGGCCGAGGTCGGGGCGGTTGCTCTGGTCCGGGCGGCCCAGGGGGTCGCGGCCATTATTGCCGCTGCCCTGTCCGGTCTGCTGCTCGCCGCCTTGCTGCATCTGCTCGGCGAGCTGCTCGGCGCCCTTCTTCAAGCGGTCGAGCGCGAGGCCCTGGTCCTGGCCGGCGCGATCGAGATTGGGTTCGTCCAAGGCCTCCTTCGCGTCGCCCATGGCATCGCCGGCATCTTCGAATTGCGAGGGCGCGTCGCCGCCTTCCATGCGGAAGCGGTCGATGAGGGTCTGCAGCTTCTCCTGCAATTCGGCCTGGCGCTGGCCTAGCGGTGAATTCTGACCGCCCTGCTGCTTGCCGCCGAGCTGCTTGCCTTGCTTGCCCTGACCCTGGCCGCCGGGCTGGCCCTGGTCGGTCAGCGCCTGCTGGCCGCCTTCGCCGGCTTTCGGCATGCCTTGCTCGGGATTTTCAAACAGCGGCGCCATGCTCATGCCGGGGCCGAACTCCATGGGCTGGCCCGGAGGGCTCACCTCGAATTGCTGGCTCTGCCGGCCCTCCTGCTCGCGGTTGGCCTCGAAGGTGTCGTCCATCAGCTTCTGCTGCTTGTCGATGACTTCCTTCAAGTCCTTCATCAGTTTCTCGGCGCGCTGGTTCTCCGCGGTCTCGGGCGCCTGGCCGGTCTGGATGCGGTCGAGAATGTCTTTAAGCTCCGCCAGCATCTGCTGCGCCATGTCCTTGGAACCGGACTTGGCGAGGTCCTCGATATTCTTGAGCATCTTGTCGAGGTCCTGCTCGGAAACCATGTCGTCCTTCTGCGCCGTCTGCTTGGACGGCGGCGTCCCTTCGCGCTGCTCTTTTGCGGCGAGCGACTCAAGATATTTGTTCAGCGCGGCGCGCAGCTCCTCGACGAGCTCCTTGATCTTTTCGGGTGACGCATTCTCCTTCAGCGCCTCCATCAGCTCTTCCTGCGCCGATTTCAGAGCGCGCTCTGCTTCCGGCAGATCGCCGTCCTCGATGCGCAGCGCAACGCTCCATAATTGCTGCACGACGCTGCTCAGGCCTTCCCGCGACGCGTCGCTTTGCAGCCGCCAATAGGCATTGCGCAATGAGAGATACACGACGCTGTCCTTGATCACGCGTTCGCCGCCGATGGTCAGCGCGGACAGAGCGCGGGTCACCTCGCCCGCGGCCTCGGAATCGCGCACGAGCTTCTTGCGCTGCTCGATCACCGCCTTGGCGAGCGGCTTGGTGAATTTGCGTTCCGGCAGGACGAACTCATAGGGGTCGCTCTCGCCGGATTGCCCGGCCTGATCGCGCGCGACCAGCGTCATGCGGACCTTCAGGCCGGCCCAAGGATGCGCGGTGAGGTCTTGCGAGGAACGGCCTTCCACGCGCTTGGCGTTGCTGCGCGGGAGTTGCAGTTGCATGGAAGGCGGCTTCAGCAGCGGATCGCTTTCCGCGCCGTCCACCGGCATAGCGCCGGGCTTTGCCAGCGCGCCCGGGTCTTCGCCTGCGACGAGCGCAAAACGGCCATCGGCGCTGGAGACGCCGTAATCGTCCTCTGCGCTGAACACGAGGCGAAGCGCGCCGCGAGGCGTCGTGGTGGGGTTTGCCAACAGCGCGATGCGCGGGAGCTGGTCCTTGATCATTTCGAAGCGCCATTTGGCGATGGTGTTGCCGTCAACCGTCACCTCGGCGCTGCCCGGCGAGGTCACTGAAACCTGAAACTCGATGAGGTTGTCTTTAGCCTCTTTCTTCGGCGCGATGGTCTCGGAGCCGGAGCCGTCCTCCTTGGCCGTGACGAGGCTCACGCTCTCGCCGCGTGGCGCGTGAGCCCTGACGATGAGGTCGCTGCGTTCCGGCACGGAGAGCGCGCGGAACGTCTCGGCGCCGACGCCGACGGGCTCGGTGCCGTCGGCAAGCACGATCGGCGGCATGCCGGTATAGACCGGTGGGGTGACCCAGGCATCGAGGCGCGTCAGCGCCGGTGTGCCGACGGCGCCCGGCACGAAGGCGCGCTTAAGCCGATCCCAGCCATTCCCTCCGGCGGCGATGAAGGCCGCGATCAGGCACAGCAGCAGCGCGGAGCGAAGCGCGTAGGGGTCTTTGCGATCGCTGCGCGGTTCGGGCCAGTGCGGCCGCAGTTTCGAGATCAGATGCGCGAGGCGCTCGCGATGCGCGGCCCAGAGAAACGCCGTCTCTTTCGACGATGCGGTGCCCAGCCGATCCTCGTAGGAACTCGCAGGCCGGTGCTTGACGTTGGCGTGGCGCTCCAGCCGCCGCAACGCCTCGGTCCGCGTCGGCACCGAGAGGCGCACGAGGGGAAGTAGCGACGCGAACAGCGCAAGGCCGAACGCCAACAGGGCGACACGATGCAAGAGCGGCGGGAACAGGCTCCACGCATCCAACAGCGTGAGCACGAGGAAGCTCGCCACGACCAGGAACGGCCACAGCATGGCTTCCCAGACGCGCTCGCCGACAAGCGCGAGCCAGCTCAAGCGCACGCGCGATTCAAGGCCGCTTGCGAGGTCCTTGTCATCGGGCTTCTTGTCGGGTGCGGCCCCTTTGGAGCCGGATCGAGATCGCATCATTGGCAAAGTCTAGCACAGGGGCGAAGGACAGGCCCTAATGTGGGGATTAAAGCGGGCGGTTTGGAGGCTTGCAGGCTCTACTTGTCTTGTCCCTCCAGCCAATCCGGCAACCGTTCCGCCGCGAGCAGCTCCTCATAGCTCCGCCTGGGGCGGGTAACCGCGTATTTGGCCCCGTTCACCAACACTTCGGGCACGAGCGGCCGCGAATTATATTCGGAGGCGAGCACAGCGCCATAGGCGCCGGCGGTCATGACGGCTAGAAGATCGCCGTCTTCGATCTCCGGCAGATCGCGGGCAAGTGCCAGATAATCGCCCGTCTCGCAGACCGGCCCGACCACGTCGGTCACGACCGTCGTCGCGCCTGGCTTGGGCTCGGTGACGGGTAGGATCTCGTGATGGGCCTCATACAGGGTCGGCCGGATCAGATCGTTCATGGCGGCATCGACGATGGCGAAGTTCTTCGCCGCGCCGTGCTTCACATAAATCACGCTCGTGACGAGGATGCCGGCATTGCCGGCGATGAGGCGCCCCGGCTCGAAGAGTAGCTTAAGCCCCAGGCTGCCAACGGCCTCGCGCACGAGTTTCGCATAATCGGAAGGGAGCGGCGGGGCCGGTTCATTGCTACGATAGGGAATCCCGAGGCCGCCGCCGAGATTGACGAAGTCGATCTCGAAGCCTGCTCCGCGCAACGTGCCGACCAGTTCGTGCAGCAGCGCAAAGGCATTGCGGAAGGGATCGAGGTCGGTGATCTGACTGCCGATATGCATGTGCAGTCCGCGCGGCTCGATACTCGGCAGGTCGCGCGCGAGCTCATAGAGCGGCAACGCCTGCGCGAAGGGAACGCCGAACTTGTTCTCGGCCTTGCCGGTTGCGATCTTGTGATGCGTCTTGGCGTCGACATCGGGATTGACGCGGAAGGCCACGCGCGCGGGCTCTCCGCGGGACTGCGCCACTTCGCTCAAGGCGCGAAGTTCTGGCTCCGATTCGACATTGAAGGCGAAGATGCCGTGGTCGAGCGCGTAGGCCATCTCGGTGCGCGTCTTGCCGACGCCGGAAAATACGATCTTCGCCGGCGCGACGCCGACGGCGAGCGCGCGGCGCAGCTCACCTTGGGAAACGACATCCATGCCGGCACCGAGCTTTGCGAGCGTCGCAAGCACGCCGAGGCTGGAGTTCGCCTTGACCGAATAGCAGACCAGCGCGTGGTTCGAGCCGAAGGCCTCGGTGAACACGCGGTAGTGGCGCTCGAGCGTCGCGGTCGAATAGCAATAGAAAGGAGTGCCCACGGCGGCGGCGAGGTCGGCGAGATTGACCTCTTCGGCGTGGAGCACGCCTCGCCGATAGGCGAAGTGGTGCATCGCAGTTCTGAAAACCCTATTGGATCAGGCGGTCGATCCAGAGACTGCGGGCCGGCACCCTCTGCATCTTGGTCGAAGGATCGGCCTGGGTCTCTGGGTAGGTCGGTTTTGGCCGTTCGAGCGAGCCACGGCGGCCGCAGGCACTTAGGCCGACGGTGAGCATAAGCGCAAGTACGAGAAGGACGCGGAAGACGCTTCCCATTGGTCGAGTGCCCCTAACAGGCCTTAAGGCCTTTTAACCCTTTTATCGCGATCAAGCATCCTTCTCCAAACGCTTTATCCAGCGCTTGGCTTCCTTCCGCACATTCGCAGGAGCCGTACCACCATAACTTGTCCGACTTTTGACCGAGCTTGCGGCATCGAGCACGGAAAAGGCGCCTTTATTGATTCGCCGTTCCACCGCTTGGAGATCGGCGAGGCTAAGCTCGGAAAGAGCACACCCCTGCTTTTCCGCCAAAGCCACGATCTGCCCGGTCGCGTGGTGGGCGTCGCGGAAGGGGAGGCCTAGCTCCCGCACGAGCCAGTCCGCGAGATCTGTCGCGGTGGCGTAGGCGCTGCCCGCGGCTTTTTCCATGGCGGGCGCGTCGGGCTCCAAATCCCCGACCATGCCCGTCATGGCGGCGATGCCGAGCTTCAGCGCATCCAGCGCGTCGAATACAGGCTCCTTGTCCTCCTGCATGTCCTTGGCATAGGCGAGCGGCAGGCCCTTCATCACCATCAGCAGAGACTGAAACGCGCCGGCGATGCGTCCGGTCTTGGCGCGCACGAGCTCGGCCGCATCGGGATTGCGCTTCTGCGGCATGATGGACGAGCCGGTCGTGTAGTGGTCGGAGAGACGCGCAAAGCCGAATTGCGGCGAGGTCCAAATCACGATCTCCTCGGCCAGTCGCGACAGGTGCATCGCGGCAATGGCGGCGGCGGCGAGCGTCTCCAACGCAAAGTCGCGATCGGACACCGCGTCGAGCGAATTCGCCGCCGGACGCGTGAAGCCGAGCGCGTCCGCCGTCTGCTCCCGGTCGATGGGAAAACTCGTGCCGGCAAGGGCTGCGGCGCCGAGGGGACATTCATTGAGGCGCTTGGCCGCGTCGAAGAAGCGGCCGCGGTCGCGCCCGAACATCTCGACATAAGCGAGGCAGTGGTGGCCGAAGGTCACCGGCTGCGCGGTCTGCAAATGGGTGAAGCCCGGCATCACCGTCGCGGCGTGGTCGAGCGCCTTCTCCGCCAGCGCACGTTGAAGCGCGGCAAGGCCGAAGTCGATGCCGGCAAGCTCGTCGCGAATATAGAGCCGGAAGTCGGTGGCGACCTGATCGTTGCGCGAGCGTGCGGTATGCAGCTTGCCGGCGACGGGGCCGATCAATTCCGTGAGGCGATTCTCGACATTGAGATGGATGTCCTCGAGCGCGCGGGAGAAGACGAGCTTGCCGCTCTCGATCTCCTCGGCTACGGCGTCGAGGCCGCGTCCGATCTGGTCGGCTTCCCTCTTAGTGAGGATGCCGGTTGCGCCGAGCATCGCGACATGCGCTTTGGACGCAAGAATGTCATGACGCCACAAGCGCTTGTCGAAGTCGATGGAGGCATTTATCTCCTCCATGATCGCGGCGGGGCCGGACGTGAAGCGGCCGCCCCACATGGTATTGGTCATGACGATCGAGCCTGCCAAAGGCGAGGAGCGAGGAAGGCGTGAGCAAGCCTAACAAACGCGCTGGGGTTACAAGCCCGGCCAATACGCTCATCGCTGCGGGAATCGCCGCGATTGCCGGGTTTGCCACGGTATATTTGAGTTTCGACCCTCATGACAATGCCCGTGCGCCGGAAGCCGGCGGTCCGATGTCCGATGGGGGCCGCGGCGAAGCCTCAAAATCGGACGAAGAGGTGGCGACGACCCCCCTCGCGGGCCTCAACAAAGGGGCGATGGCGGCATTTCTCGTCCGGCCGAAGCCGCTGGATTTGCCTGCCATTAACCTCGCGACCGCGACCGGCGAGACCAAGCCTTTGGCGGCTTGGAAGGGCAAAATCGTGCTCCTCAATATCTGGGCGACCTGGTGCGTGCCCTGCCGCGAGGAGATGCCGGCGCTCGACAAGCTCCAGACCGAGCTTGGCGGCGATCAGTTCGAGGTCGTGGCGGTGAACATCGACAAAGGCGGTCCGGACAAGGCGAAGACATTCCTGGAAGAGACCGGTGCCACGCATCTTGCGCTCTATACCGATCCGACGGGAAAGCTGTTCGCCAGCGTCAAGACGGTGGGGATGCCGACGACGCTCCTGATCGACCGCAACGGCAAGGAGATCGGCCGCCTGATCGGTCCGGCCGACTGGGCCTCGGCCGAAGCGAAGCGCCTGATCGAAGCGGCGATCGCCGCCGGCAAAAGCAAAGCGGGCTGAGCGGCCGGATGTGATGAGCGATGCTCCGGCCATAGACGACATCATAGGCTTCTGGTTCGACGAGCTTTCGCCTCGCGACTGGTATCGCAGCGATGACAACGTCGATGCCGCCATCGTGGAGCGTTTCGGTCCTGTCTACGACGAACTCGGCAGCGGCGTGCCTGCGGATTGGCTGGAGACGCCGCGCGGCACTCTCGCCGCAATCCTCGTGCTCGATCAGTTCCCGCGCAACATGTTCCGCGGCGACGCCCCGTCTTTCGCCACCGACGCTCGGGCTCTGGCGCTTGCCAAACGCGCGATCGACAAAGGCATGGATGCGAAGCTACCGCCGCAGCAGCGCGCCTTCATCTATCTCCCGTTTCAGCATTCGGAAGATGCCGCCGATCAGGCGCGGTCGGTCGCGCTCTTCACCGCGCTCGGCAATCCGCTCAATCTCGATTTTGCGTTGCGGCACCAAACCATCGTCGCCCGCTTCGGCCGTTTCCCGCATCGCAACGGCACGCTTGGCCGGGACTCCACCGACGACGAGCGCGCCTATCTGGAGGCCGCGGCGACGCCGTTCTAAGTCCAGCTACTCGACCGGCACGACCTCGTCGTGCTCGAGGCGATAGCCATAGGTGCAGGTCTGGGCGCTCGGCTTGTTGCAGGGATCGCCCGACGTAGTGACCGTCATTGTCGGCTTGCCGTTCTTCTTGCCGAATTTATATTTCTGCACGAGATCCTCGAAGACGAGATCCCAG
>NZ_JBPCOU010000068.1:0-10175 GCF_050999895.1 Methyloceanibacter sp.
CCCATGCGGCTCGACCGTCCGCCGGCAAGCACCACGCCAACGACCGGACCGCATGCCTCTTGCGAAAACGCCTGCTCCACGCTTGCTCGTCCTCGATCGGGGGTTCTGAGCCAGCGTGATACAGCGAACGGCAAAGTCCGGCAAACACGCCTCGCAGACCTTCGTGCAGCAGCCATCGCCTCGCCGGCGCAGCCTATCAAATCCAGCGGCGCCGCGTAAACCGCGCTCTTGAAATTTGCCCATTGTCGAGCGAAGGCTAGGACGCCAACTTTCGGGAGCGCGTCCGTGTCATTTGAAAAACCGCCCGAGCCGCCCGCGACGCGCAAGCCTTCGGGGAACGCGGACTATCGCTGGGCGGAATTCGATTCCGAGGCCTATTTTCAGCATTATTACGGCGAGCCTCATCCCGACGACGATCTTCTCATTCGTCACGCGGTCGAGGCCATGAAGCTGGCGCCGCCGCTCGGCGCCGAGCTCGATATCGTCGACGTCGGCACAGGCCCCAACCTCATTCCCTTCTACTGCGCCCTGCCCCGCGCCCGGCAGCTGACGGCATGGGAATATGCGGAGAGCAATGTGGCGTGGCTCGAAGCGGAGCTGCGCACCGAGCGCATGCGCCCGCAATGGCGGCACTTCTGGTGCACGGCGCGCGAGGCCTATGGGCCAGGCTATGATTTGCCAGAAAACCCCGTGGCTCTGCTCCGCAGCAGGACGCCGCGACGATGTTCTTTTGCGCCGGAGTCGATCACCGAACGACAGGATGAATTCGATGCGGCATGTGCGGCCTTCGCGCGATCCGTAAAGCCGGGCGGGGCGAGAATAGCTGCCTTCCTCGTGCGCTCCGCCGGCTACGTCGTCGCCGACCGGCCCTTCCCAGTGCTTTGTCTCTCAGCGGATACGATAGAGACCGTGTTCTCGCGCCACGCCGAAAATATCAAGGCGGCACGTATCGGTATCGTCGAGCGGGAGATCCGTAGCGGCTATTCGGGGTTCGTGTTTCTCACCGGCTCGCGCGCTGAGCGCAGGCGAACTGCATTTCTGGTGCAGTGCGAAAGCCCAACCCATGGTTTTTCTTGATAACCACATTGGCCCGGTTTAGATAGCGCCACCTTCTTTGTTAAGACCAAAGGAGGGGGGGGAACGATAACGGTTGCGCAATAGCGGGCTTCGGGGGCTTTTCTCGGAACTGATCACAAGTGGCTGAGATGGCGGACGGATCGTGACGCCATCCAGTTAGGTGAAGCACGCAACGGCGCGTCCGCGACATGTGGATTAGCTGATGAAGCTCGTGACCGCAGTCGTTAGCGCATGACCCTGGTCATAGCGCAGTCTGCCATCGCTGGTCTTTTTGCTCTCGTTCTTCTCTCGTTTTTCGTCGGCCGGACCGCGTTGGGCCGGGGTGTAGTCTATGGTGGGTCGCTGCTCATTTGTGCCAGCGCAGGCACCGCCGCGCTCTGGCAACTGCTCGGAAACGATCCGACGCCGGAACTGACGTTACCGCTCGGATTGCCGTGGGTCGGCGCTCATTTCCGCATCGATACGCTTTCTGCGTTCTTTCTTCTTGTCGTCAATATTGGCGGGTCTGCTGCGAGCCTGTTTGCGCTCGGCTACGGCCGCCACGAAGACGCGCCGATGCGCGTCCTGCCGTTCTATCCCGCCTTCGTCGCCGCAATGAGCCTCGTGGTGATCGCCGCCGATGCGTTCACGTTCCTCTTCTCCTGGGAGCTCATGTCACTTTCGTCCTGGGCGCTGGTTATCGCGCATCACGAGTCGCGCGAGAATCTGCGCGCCGGTTACATCTATCTCGTGATGGCGAGTTTTGGCACGTTTGCGCTGCTCTTCGCGTTCAGTCTGCTTGCCGGTCCTGACGGCGGCTACGCCTTTGCGCAAATGCGCGACACGGCGCTGTCACCCACAAGCGCCGCACTTGTTTTGACACTTGCCTTGCTCGGAGCGGGATCCAAAGCCGGCCTCGTGCCGCTCCATGCCTGGCTGCCGCTCGCACATCCCGCCGCTCCGAGCCATGTCTCCGCACTGCTGAGCGGCGTTATGACCAAGGTCGCGGTCTACGCATTCGTGCGGATCGTTTTCGATCTAGCCGGTGGCCCGCAGTGGTGGTGGGGCATGGTGGTGCTTGCGATAGCGGGTATCACCTGCGTGATGGGCGTGCTCTACGCCTTGATGCAGCACGATCTGAAGCGCCTGCTCGCTTATCACACGGTCGAGAATATCGGGATCATCTTTATCGGCTTGGGGCTCGCGCTCGCTTTCCAGGCCTACGGCATGCCATTAGCCGCCGCGCTCGCCTTCACCGCGGCGCTGCTGCACGTGTTCAATCATTCGCTCTTCAAGAGCCTCTTGTTCTTCGGCTCCGGCGCCGTGCTCGCCGCCACCGGCCAGCGCGACATGGAGCATCAAGGCGGTCTCATCCACCGCATGCCGCTCACCGCCTTCACGTTTTTGATTGGCTGCGTCGCCATTTCGGCCCTGCCGCCTCTCAATGGCTTCGTCTCCGAATGGCTGACCTTTCAGGCCATCCTGCTCAGCCCGCAATTGCCGTCATGGGGCCTGAAATTTCTCGTCCCCGCGGTCGGCGCCCTGCTCGCGCTGTCTGCCGCGCTTGCCGCTGCCTGCTTCGTCAAAGCCTTCGGTGTGACTTTCCTTGGCCGGCCTCGCACCGAAGCAGCGGACCGTGCGCGCGAAACCGACCGATTCTCGCTCGCGGCCATGGTGTTCCTCGCAAGCCTCTGTCTCCTCGCCGGCATTCTGCCCGGCATCTTCATCGATGCGCTGGCGCCCGTGAGCGAGACTCTCGTCGGCGCGAGCATGCCGCTGCAAAGCCAAATCCCCTATTTCTCCATCGTGCCGGTCGCCGAGAGCCGTAGTTCCTACGACGGCCTGCTCGTATTCCTCTTCATGGTCGTCTCGGCGACGCTGGCCGCCGTCGCCATCCACCGGCTCGCATCGGACAAGATTCGCCGCGGGCCGGCCTGGGATTGCGGCTATCCCGATTCAAGCCCGGCGACGCAGTACACCGCCTCGAGTTTTGCGCAACCCATTCGCCGCGTCTTCGGCACGTCCATCTTTCGTGCGCGCGAGCGCGTCGACATGCCCCCGCCTGGAGACAACCGGCCCGCGCGCATTGAGGTCGACATCGAGGATCCGATCTGGGATACGCTTTACGCACCCATCGGTATCGGCATTCAACACGCGGCAGGAGTTCTCAATCGACTACAGTTCCTTTCCATCCGCGAGTATCTCGGCATCGTTTTCATCGCCCTGGTCGGCCTGCTTCTGGTGCTCGCCCTATGGCCATGATGGTCGATCTCCTGGTGCAGGGCGGGCAGATGCTGGTGGTGCTTTTGCTCGCGCCTCTGCTCGTCGGCTTCGTGCGCAAGGTGAAGGCGCGGCTGCTGCGCCGCCAAGGCCCGCAGCTTTTGCAGCCGTACCGGGACCTGGCTCGTCTGATGCGCAAAGACGTCGTGCTCGCCGATGGCGCATCCTGGCTGTTCCGGGCCTGTCCCTACATCATTTTCGCGGCGACTTGGGTCGCGGCATCCTTGGTGCCGACTTTCGCCACCGGGCTTCTCTTCTCCTGGTCCGCCGACCTCATCGCCATCATCGCCTTGCTGGGCCTGGCGCGCTTCTTCCTCGCTTTGGCCGGGCTGGACGTCGGCACGAGCTTTGGCGGCATCGGCTCCAGCCGCGAGGTGATGATCGCCTCGCTGGCTGAGCCGGCCATGCTGATGGTCGTTTTTACCCTGGCGCTGCTCGCGGGTTCCACCCAGCTTTCGACCATGGCCGAGTTCATGGTGTCCTCGGAGGTCGGCTTGCGCGTCTCGCTCGGCATGGCATTGATCGCGCTTCTCATGGTCGCGATCGCTGAGAACGCACGCATTCCGGTCGACAATCCGGCCACGCATCTCGAACTCACCATGGTGCATGAAGCCATGGTGCTGGAATATTCGGGCCGGCATCTCGCGCTGATCGACCTCGCATCGGAGCTCAAGCTCCTTCTCTACGTCTCCCTCATCGCCTGCATCTTTCTTCCTTGGGGGCTGGCGCCTTCGGGCGCGCCGCCGGGCCTATTGGCGCTCGGCCTCGCGGCCTATGTCGCGAAGCTCGGGCTCGGCGGCTTTCTGCTCGCGGTGTTCGAGACCTCGATTGCCAAGATGCGCGTGTTCCGCGTGCCGGAATTTCTCGGCGCGGCGTTGATGCTCGGACTGCTGGCGAGCCTCCTCCTCTTCGTGTCGAGGAGCCTGTAGATGCAAAGCCTCGCCTTCGACATCGCCCATGTGCTCGCTGGTTCGCTGGTGCTCGCAAGCTTCATGCTGCTCTATCAGGATCGGCTCTCCTCGCTCATCAACGTGTACGCGGTGCAATCGATCCTGCTGGCGCTAGCCGTGGCGTGGCAGGGTTACGCGCAACACGCGCCGCACCTCTTCATCACGGCCGCGATTGCGCTCGTTTTCAAGGCGGCGGTGATTCCCTTCGTCTTGCGACGCATGATCACGCAGTTCGGCCTGCATCGGGAAGTCGACACTGTGGTCGGCATCGGCCAGACCATGCTGCTGGGTCTCGGGCTTGTCGCGCTTGCCATGGTGGTGATGCTGCAAGTCACCACCGGAGCCGCGCCGCTTGCGCGCGCCGATCTTGCCTTTGCGCTCGCGGTCGTGCTGCTCGGTCTCCTGATGATGGTGACGCGGCGGAATGCCGTCAGTCAGGTGGTCGGCTTCATGTCGATGGAAAACGGCCTTGTGCTTGCCGCCACCGGCGCCAAGGGGATGCCGCTAGTGGTCGAGATCAGCGTGGCCTTCTCGGTTCTCATCGCCTTCATCGTGATCGGAATTTTTCTGTTCCGCATCCGCGAGCGCTTCGACACAGTTGATGTTGGGGCGCTCGACAGAAGCCGCGGAGAGCGCCAATGAGCCTCGATGCGATCACTCTGGTTCTCGCTATCCCGGCTGTCGCAGCCCTCCTGCTCGCCGCGCTCCCGGGCAGCAAACTCACCGCCTATGTCAACGCGGCGGCGTCGTTTCTGACGTTCCTGGCGGCCGCATCTCTGATCTTGCTCGATCGCCCGGCGCCGGGGCCCTATCTCTTCCTTGACGATCTCAACAGCGTCTTCGTCGTGCTGATCACCTTTGTCGGTTTCACCACGAGCGTCTTCAGTGCGAATTACATCAATCACGAGTTCGAGAAGGGCGAGGTCACGCGCGGATTCCTGCGCCTTTATCACGCGATGTATCAGCTGCTGATGTTCGCCTTCGCGCTCGGGCTTCTCACCAACAATATCGGCATCATGTGGGTGGCGATCGAGCTTGCCACGCTCACCACCGTTGTGATGGTCGGCATCTACCAGACGCATGCGGCGCTGGAGGCGGCCTGGAAATATTTCATCCTTGCCAGTGTCGGTATTGCGCTTGCGCTGTTCGGGACGATCCTCGTCTACATGGCGGCCCAGCCCACGGTCGGCGAGGGTCTCAATTCCATGGTTTGGACGAACCTCTTGGGGCAGGCCGGAAGCTTCGACCCTGCGCTCCTCAACCTCGCCTTCGTGTTCCTGCTGCTCGGCTATGGCACCAAGGTCGGTCTCGCGCCCTTGCATGCATGGCTCCCCGACGCCCATGCCGAAGGCCCCACGCCGATCTCCGCAGTGCTGTCGGGGCTGCTGCTGAACGTCGCCCTTTACGCATTGCTGCGCTTCAAGATGCTGCTCGCGGCGAACCCGGAGGCGCTTGCACCCGGACCGCTGATGATCGGCATGGGCCTCGTGTCGGTCCTGTTTGCGGCCTTCATGCTTTACCGCCGCAACGACATCAAACGCTTCTTCGCCTACTCCTCCATCGAGCATATGGGGATCATCACCTTCGCCTTCGGCATCGGTGGTCCGCTCGCCAATTTCGCCGGCCTCCTGCATATGACCCTGCATTCGCTGACCAAATCGGCGATCTTCTTTGCCGTCGGCGACATCGTTCAAGTCAAGGGCACGCAGAAAATGTCGGAAATGGGCGGGCTCACCGTAACCAATCCCGTGCTCGGCTGGGGCTTGGTGCTCGGGGTCGTGGCCATCGCCGGTTTGCCGCCGCTTGGCATTTTTATGAGCGAGTTTCTATTGGTGAGCTCGACATTTGCGCGCGATCCCCTCCTCGTCCTGCCGCTGGTTTTTGGACTTCTCGTCGGAATCGGCGCGCTCTTCCAGCGATTGAACGAGGTCGCTTTCGGTGCGCCGCGCGGACCGACGCACAAAGCCAACGGCTCCTACGTGCCGATGTTCGCACATCTTGGGCTCGTGCTTGTTGCCGGTGTCTATTTGCCGGGTCCGCTCGTCGCCTGGTTCCAGAACGTGGCGAAGCTACTCGGATGACGGGGTCCCGATGGCGGCATTAAAAGACATCGTAAAAAGCGGCCGCAAGGTAGCCCGTCATCGCCCCTGCCCGCGCGTCGTTGTCACCGAGGCGGGATGGCGCGCCGCGATTCAGGACCTCGTGCAGACACGCGCAACGCTGCTCGGTCTTTGGGGCGACGTGCAGTCCGTTCATATGGCGCTTCTCGATGAGCCAGCGAGCGAGATCGCTATCATCACAATCGAGGGCACGGATTTTCCGTCCGTCGGCGAGCACCACCCGGCGGCGATCCGGCTCGAACGGACCATCTGCGACCTGTACGGCTTCAACCCGGTCGGCCTTCAGGATCTGCGGCCATGGCTCGATCATGGTGTCTGGGGGGTGAAACATCCTCTCGGCGCCCGCAAGCGATCTCCGGTTCGCCCCTTCGCCTACAAATTCCTGCCCGTCGAAGGCGACGGCGTCCACCAGATCCCGGTCGGCCCGGTGCATGCCGGCATCATCGAGCCGGGCCATTTCCGCTTCTCCGCCAACGGCGAGACGGTGGTACGGCTCGAGGAACGCCTCGGCTATGTGCACAAAGGTGTGGAATCCTTGATGACAGGGGCGTCCATCGACAAGGCGGCGCGTCTCGCGGGCCGCGTCTCCGGCGACAGCACCGTGGCCTACGCGCTCGCCTTCGCGCATGCGGTCGAAGCGGCATTCGGCACCAAGGTTCCGGCACGCGCGGTCTGGATTCGCGCGCTCATGGCGGAGCTTGAGCGGCTCGCCAACCATTTCGGGGATGTCGGCGCCATCTGCAACGATGCCTCGTTCTCCCTTTTGTACACCGAATGCGGAATCCTGCGTGAGCGCACCCTGCGCGCTGCAAATCGATGCTTCGGCCATCGCCTGATGCGGGACCGCATCGTTCCGGGCGGCGTGGCGGCGGATCTTGCTTCAGAGGGCATCCAGGATCTCCAGGACCTGATCGACCATGCGCGGCGAAAATTTCCAGAGCTCGTTGCGATCTACGACGGCACCGCTTCCCTGCAAGACCGCACCGTAACGACCGGTCATCTTCGCCCGGAGCTGGCGCGGTCCTTCGGCGCCGGCGGTTATGTGGGCCGTGCCTCGGGGCGTGGCTTCGACGTGCGCAAGGCGCTGCCATATGCGCCCTACGAGAGACTCAAGTTTAAGGTGCCTGTGTTTGAGGAGGGCGACGTAAACGCCCGGGTCTGGGTCCGCATCCGCGAGATCGAAGCAAGCCTGTCCCTGATCGAGCAGATCATCGCGAAGCTGCCCAAGGGGGCATTGCAGGCGAAACTCGGTAGTGCTTCCGAGGAACGCGAAGGTCTCGGTCTCGTCGAAGGCTTTCGCGGCGATGTGCTTGTATGGGTGCGGATCGATGCGGACGGGCTGATTGCCCGCTGCCACCTGCGCGACCCCTCCTGGTTCCAGTGGCCGCTGCTGGAAGCTGTGATCGAGGGCAACATCGTCGCCGATTTCCCGCTCTGCAACAAATCATTCAATTGCTCCTATTCGGGGCACGATCTGTAAGGTCGCCAAACGTATGCGCAGCCTGTTGTTCAAGAATTTGGGGCGCCAGCCCGTTACCGACAGACCGCCGACGGCGGACGACGGCGCGCTTGCAGAACTCGCGGTGAGCCTCGACCGCGCGGCGCGCCGAAGGCTCGGACGAAGCCTCGCCATTCGCGAGGTGGATGCGGGCTCATGCAATGGCTGCGAGCTGGAGATCAATGCTCTCAACAACGCATTCTACGATCTCGAACGGTTCGGGCTGCGCTTCGTCGCCTCTCCCCGCCATGCAGATGTGCTGCTCGTCACGGGGCCCGTGACAAAGAACATGCGCGTGGCGCTCGAGCGCACTTACGCCGCGACGCCCGATCCAAAATGGGTGTTGGCGGTCGGCGATTGCGCCGTTGACGGCGGTCTCTTCGCGGAGAGCTACGCGGTGGCGGGCGGTGTAGGGAATGTTGTACCGGTCGACCTCCATATCCGAGGATGCCCGCCCAGTCCGGAGGATTTACTCAAAGGTCTCCTTGCGCTTCTCGAGCGCACGACCTGAACTAAAGTGGGCGTTGCCTACCGTAAGACCTGCGTGGCGCCACTAGAACTCGTTGTCGAGGAGCGACCGAATTTTCCCGGCCAGCTCGTCAAATGAGAATGGTTTGACGATCAAATGCACGCCCGGGTCGAGCCTGCCATGATGGACCACGGCGTTCCTTGTATACCCGGTGGTGAACAACACCTTCAATGCAGGCCGCAACTGCAGCGCTTGGTCGGCGAGCTCGCGACCGTTCATTCCGCCCGGCATCACGATGTCCGTGAAGAGCAGATGAATGTCGTCGCGCTCGTTGATAATGTCGAGCGCCGCCATCCCATGCTCGGCTTCCAGGACCTGATATCCGAGTTCGCCGAGGATTTCGACCGTGTAGGCGCGCAATGTTTCGTCGTCCTCCACAACGAGGATCATCTCGTCGCCGATCGCGCACGGTAAGCCGCGGGATATCCCCTGCTCCTTCGGTGCTTCATCCTCGCCGACATAACGCGGCAGATAGATTTTCACCGTGGTCCCTTCACCCGGCTCGCTATAAATCTGGATGTGTCCGGCGGATTGGCGTACGAAGCCGTAGGCTTGGCTGAGACCGAGCCCCGTGCCCTGGCCCACCTCTTTCGTCGTGAAGAACGGCTCGAACGCCTTTTCCAGCGTGGTCTTGTCCATGCCTACGCCGGTGTCGGTCACCGCGATCATGACATACTGCCCGGGCTCGACCGGCTCCGAAATGCCCGCGACATACGCTTCGTCCAGATAGCAGTTCGCGGTCTCGATTGTCACCTTGCCGCCGTGCGTCAGTGCGTCCCTCGCATTCACGGCGAGGTTGAGAAGCGAGTTTTCGAGCTGGTTGGCGTCGGCATGAATACGCCAAAGCCCTCCTCCGAGCACAGTTTCAAGGGATATCTGTTCACCGAGAGTCCGGTGCAGGATCTCGCCGGTGGCCGCGATGAGTTTGCTGGCGTCGAGCGGCGTTGGATCAAGCGGCTGCCGGCGTGAGAAGGCAAGAAGACGGCTGGTCAAGGTCGCGGCGCGTTTTGCGCCCTGGGCTGCCATCTCCCGCGCGCGGGCGATCCGCTCCGACGCCGGTGAGAGGCCGAGCGCGGGCAATTGCCGCCCGATGACGTCGAGCCCCCCGAGCACGATTGTCAGCAGGTTGTTGAAGTCATGCGCAACGCCCCCTGTAAGCTGGCCGACGGCCTCCATCTTCTGCGCCTGTCGTAGCGACTCCTCGGCTTTCTTGCGCGCCTCATTCTCGGCTTCGAGCTCTCGGGTCCGCTCTCGCACGGCCTCCTCTAGCGACTCGGTAAATGCTCGCAATTGGACCGCCGCGCGCTTGCGCTCTGTGATGTCCACGTTCACACCCACGACGCGCACGGGAAGACCGCTTGCGTCGTAAAAGTTTATGCTGCGCGCCTCGACCCACGCGAGGCTCCGGTCGTTCGGCCGAACAATGCGAAACTCGGTAATCAACTCGCGATGGCGCTCGGCGAACGCCCTCTCAATTAGATTGGAGAGGCGCGTTACATCCTCCCGGAACACGCAACTGATCCAACTCTCGTAACGCCCATCAAACGCTTCGAGCCCGTAGATCGAGAGGAACTGCTCTGACAGATGCAACAGTCCGGAGGTAACCTGCCATTCGAAGATGCCGAGGCGCCCCGCTTCCTGTGCAAGCGCGAGCAACTCGTCGGCCGTAGAAATGAACGGAGGCTGTGGAGTTTGTTTTTTCTGGTCCACGGTCGCTTCCCAGGAGAACGTCGCGGGTGCCC
>NZ_JBPCOU010000091.1:0-6235 GCF_050999895.1 Methyloceanibacter sp.
GAACAACGAAGCGGCGCATGTCACCGGCGCGCTCCTCGCAACCGACAATCGTTTCGCGCAAGTGCTGGAAGGAGACCGCGCTGCGGTGGAGGAAACCTATCGCCGCATCTGCGCCGACACGCGTCACACCGACATCGTCATGGTTCTCATGGAGCCCATCGCGCGACAATTTCCGCAATGGTCGATGGCTTGTATCGGTCCGTCGCAGTCGGCGGCGGCGTCGGCGGAGCGCGTCACCAGCGACGTGCCACACTTCAAGACCGGAGATGCAGCGCGGGCGCTCACCGACTTCATGAGCAGGATGCTCGCCGTCGAAGCCCCGACGCCCGCCGCCAACTGATTCGTTTTTCGGGCGTCATTTGCGCGTGGGCGGCACAAAATTCGTTAATCGGGCTCCGCCGCGACGGCGCTGAAGCCTTCGGTGTGGATAACTTCCCAGAGCCCCGCGAGCGCCTGTTCAAGCTTGGCGGGGTCGACGCTCCGCAGCACGGCGAAGGTTCCGAGGCGGCGCTGCTCGAAGAATGGGTAGCTTCCGATCTGCACCTCTGGATGCGACGCCTGTAGCGCCGCAAGGCCCGGCGCGACATCTCCCTCGGCGACATCGATGCGAACCGAACGGGTGAGCATTGGCCTACCGGTCCTGAGACGCGGCGCCACCGCATCGAGCATCACCTGCATGATTCGCGGCACGCCAGCCATGACGATGACATTTTCCAGCATGAAGCCCGGCGCGCGGGAAATGGGGTTATCGATCAGTGCGGCGCCTTGGGGGATGCGCGCCATGCGGAGACGGGCGGGCGTCAGCTCGTCCTCCGCATAATGGGTGCGCATCGCCGCCACCGCGTCTGGGTCGACAACCACCGCGACCTCGAAAGCCTTGGCGATGGCATCGGTGGTGACATCGTCATGGGTCGGGCCGATGCCGCCGGTCGTAAAGACATAGCTGAAGCGCGGCCGGAGCGTATTCACGGCCGCGACGATCTCAGCTTCCAGATCGGGCACGACCCTGATCTCGCGCAAGGCGATACCGGCCCGCGTCAGATAGGCTGCGATATAGGTTGTGTTCGCGTCCGTGGTGCGCCCCGACAGGATCTCCTCGCCGATAATGACCAGGGCCGCAGTCACCGGGTCGGAATCTTGCTCCATATCGGTCATGGCATGGAAAGCTGGCGAAATTTTTGGGTTGCCGGACGCACGCAGTATGTCCCGTCGGGGCGGGTCTGTCCCGGTCGTCTCGGGCGCGGTGCCATTGCGCGGGCGCATTTTTCACCTTAAGTCAGGTCCACGCCCTCGTTACGGTTATACGCAATGTCCAATCTCGAATTCGCTCGCGCACAGGCGCGTGACACCAAGATCAAGCTGCACGGGCCGGAGGCTTTTGCCGGGATGCAGAAAGCCGGCCAGCTCGTGGCCGAGGCGCTTGACGCGCTGACCGACAAGGTCGCGCCCGGCGTGACCACCGAGGCGCTCGACGCGCATGTGTTCGAATTCGCGATGGATCGTGGCGCGATCCCGGCCCCGCTCAATTATCGCGGCTTTCCGAAGTCGATCTGCACGTCCATCAATCATGTGGTCTGCCACGGCATCCCTGGGGATCGGCCGCTGAAGGAAGGCGACATCCTCAATATCGACGTGACGCTGATCGTCGACGGCTGGCACGGCGATTCGAGCCGCATGTACGGGGTTGGAAAGATCTCCCGCGCGGCCGAGCGGCTGCTCGAGGTCACCCATAACGCGCTCATGCGCGGCGTGGCGGCGGTTCGCCCCGGCGCGACCACCGGCGATATCGGCACCGCGATCCAGACCTATGCCGAAGGAGAGCGCTGTAGCGTGGTGCGCGATTTCTGCGGCCACGGCTTGGGGCGCGTCTTCCACGACCGTCCCAATATCCTGCATTACGGCGAGCCGGGCGAAGGGCTGCAGCTCAAACCGGGAATGCTCTTCACCATCGAGCCGATGATCAATCTCGGCAAGCCGCATGTGAAGATCCTGTCCGACGGCTGGACCGCGGTCACCCGCGATCGCTCTCTGTCGGCACAGTTCGAGCATACGATCGGCGTCACCGAGACCGGATGCCAGGTGTTCACCGCCTCGCCGCGAGGCTCGGACCGACCGCCACTGCAGCACTAGCCGGCGCATGATGGGCTTCAAGGACGCCGGCAAGCCCCATTATCTCGGACACCGGGAGCGCTTGCGCCGCCGCTTCCGTGAAGGCGGCGCCGACGCCCTGCCCGACTACGAACTTATCGAGCTGATCCTATTTCGCGCCGCGCCGCGCAAGGACACGAAGCCCCTGGCCAAGGCGATCCTCGCCCCGTTCGGCAGTTTCGCCGAGGCCATCAACGCGCCTGAGGAGCTGTTGCGCGAGATCCCCGGCATCGGCGAGGCCGCCATCACCGAGATCAAGCTCATCCGCGCCGCGGCGCTGCGGCTCATGCGCGGCGAGGTGCTGAAGCGCCCAGTGCTCGGCTCCTGGGAGCAGGTGGTCGACTATTGCCGCGCCTCGATGGGGTTTGAAGCCAAGGAGCAATTCCGCATCCTCTTCCTCCACAAGCGTAACCAGATCATCGCCGACGAGGTGCAGCAGAAGGGCACCGTCGATCACACCCCCGTTATGTGTGTGACGTGATGAAGCGGGCGCTGGAGCTGTCTGCGACGGCCATGGTGCTCGTCCACAACCACACTTCGGGCGATCCGACGCCGTCGCGGGCCGACATCGACATGACGAACCGAGCGGCTTGGCGGCGGCGACGATCTGCTGCCACGAAAGCTCGCATGGCCCTGCTTGCCGACAATGATGTTCGGCCTGATCTGATCCCCCGCCCGGCGCCCGGAAAGCGGAACTTTAGCTCCGGCCCTTGGTTTGCAACGCATCGCAACCAAGGGGACATCCTATCATGGTAACGAAATCTGGCCGCGTTGAAGAAGCGTCCGTCGAAAGTTCTTCGTCAGCCGTTGAGTGGGGCGCCATTGTCGGCGGCGCGCTCGCGGCGGTCGGCGTCTCCATCATCCTGTTCACGCTCGGACCGGCGATTGGGCTCAGCGCCATGCCCTACTCGTTCTCATTCTCCGAAACCCCGCCGGCAGCCTTTGCGATCGGCGCGGGCATCTGGATGATCGTCACGCAGTGGTTGGCGTCCGGGCTCGGCGGCTATCTGACCGGCCGGATGCGCACGAAATGGGTGGGTATCCGCACCGATGAGGTCTTTTTCCGCGATACCGCTCATGGCTTCCTCGCCTGGGCGCTCGCGACTCTCTTGGTGGCTGCTCTGGTCGCGCTCAGTTCCGCAGTCGGCGGTGCTGCCGCCGTGACCGCGGGTGCCGACAGCGTCTCCGCCGAAGCTGCCGAGCAGGCACGGCAGGCGGCGGTGAGTTTCGGCTTCTTCATGTCGCTGTCGTTGTTGATCGGTGCGTTTATCGGCGCGGTCGCCGGCGCCATCGGCGGCTACCACCGCGACGCCGATTGATCGACGATGGGGAGGTCTAACGGCCTCCCCATTTTCATCGACAGGCTGCGCAGCCATCCTTGCGGACCTTCGCAACGGCGGCTTCCAGCTCCGGGTAGAAGGGATCCGATCCCTCTCCCAGCACCTGATTCCCGACGAGATAAAACGGCACGCCTTTCACCCGCAATTCGCCCGCCAAGCGTTTGTTCTCGGCAAGGGTCGCGGTGATCGAAGGCTGCGCGGCGGCCGTTTTAAGCGCGTCGGGGTCGAGCCCAAGCTCGCTTGCGATGCTCAAGGCCCTAGCTACCGTGGCGCGCCCGCGCTCGGTGATCAGCCTGTCATGCAGCTCGGCATATTTGCCTTGCGCCTTCGCCGCGAGCGCAAGCCGCGCCACGGCTTCTGAGTCCGCGCCCAGCACGGGCAGCTCTTTCAGAACCACACGGATCTTGGGATCTTGCGCGACGAGACGCGCGAGATCGGGCGCGGTGCGGCGGCAGTCCGGGCAGTTATAATCGAAGAAGGCGACCACGCTCACGTCGCCTTGCGGGTTGCCGGCCACGAAGCTTGTCGGCGAGCGGAAGATCTCTTCGGCATGCGCGGCGATGGCCTGCTGCTGTTTGCCGGACTGCGACCAGTCCGCGATGACATAGCCGAGCACGAGGCTCGTCACCGCGAGGAGCGCGATCTTGGCGATCAATCCGAGTGAAGGCACGTGCCCCGCCGCGAGACGAAAGGCCGCTTAAGCGGGCGGCGGGCCGAAGACCAGAACCGCATTCAGGCCGCCGAAGGCGAACGAGTTCGACATCGCATAGTTGACGTCGCGCTTGCGGCCGACATTCGCGGTGTAGTCCAGATCGCACTCGTCGTCGGGCTCATCGAGCCCAAGCGTAGCGGGCACGAAATTATCGCCGATCGCCTTGATGGCGGCGACGGCCTCGATGGCGCCACCGGCGCCAAGGCAATGGCCATGCATCGACTTCGTCGAGGAGATCGACACCTTGTTGGCGGCATTGCCGAACACACGCTTGATGGCGCGGGTCTCGTTGATGTCGTTGACCATGGTCGCGGTGCCGTGCGCGTTGATGTAGTCGATGTCGCTCGGCGACAGGCCGCTGTCGTCGATCGCCATCTGCATCGCGGTCGAGGCGCCGTCGATGGACGGATTGACCATGTCGCCGGCATCCGCCGTCATGCCATAGCCCTTCACCTCCGCGACGATGGTGGCGCCGCGCGCCTTGGCCTGCTCGTACTCTTCGAGCATTAAGATGCCGCTGCCCTCGGCGAGCACCGTGCCGTTGCGGCGCTTGGAGAAGGGCCACAGGCCCTCCGGGCTCAGCACGCGCATGGCCTGCCAAGCGCGGGTGGCGCCCCAATTGAGCGAGGCTTCCGCAGCGCCGGCCAGGCCGCGATCGACGAGGCCTTCGCGAATCATGCGGTAGGTGAGGCCGATGGAATGGGTGGCGGTGGAACAGGCGCTCACGACGCCGAAGGTCGGGCCGGTGATGCCGTAATCGATGCTGACATGGGCGGACGCGGAGCTGCCGATCGCCTTCAACAGGGTCAGCGGATGCGTTGCGCGCTTGTTCTCTTTGAACAGCATCTTGTAGGAGAATTCCAGCGTCGTCAGGCCGCCAACGCCGGAGCCGATGATGCACGCCGTGCGATAGCCTGCCTCGCCCTTGAGCGGCATTTCCATGCCGGACTGGGCAACCGCCTCCTTGGCGGCGCAGCCCGCGTATTGCGAGAACTTGTCCGCGAGCATGAGCGACTTGCTCAGCTTGCGCTCGCTCGGGTCGAAATCGGGGATCTCCCCGGCGATGGTGATGTAAAGATCCTGCGTGTCGAAGCTCTGGACTTCGCGAATGCCGCACTCGCCGGCCTTCAAGCCCGCCCAGAATTTCTCAACGCCAGTACCCAAAGGTGTAACGACGCCCTGGCCGGTGACCACGACGCGCCTTCGCCCATTATTTTGTGTCATATAGGTTTAAACCGTAGCTCCAAGCGTGGCTGAACCCCCGCGAATGCCTTTCGTCGGCGCGCCCTAAGCTGCGGCGCCGGAAGCCTTCGACTGAGAGATGATGCTTTGCACGCGATCGACGACAGACCCCACTGTCGCAAACGCCTCTACTTCTTCGTTGGCATTATATGGGATCTCGATTCCGAAAGTGTCCTCAATATCGAAAACGATCACAGCTAGATCGAGAGATTCGATTTCAAGCTCGCTAAGGGGAGTTTCGAGCGCGACGGCCTTCGAAGGATCCTTCATGTTCTTGCGCAAAATCTCGATGATCTTCGTTGCCACCTCGTCCATATCGCTCTCCCTGCCCGGTTCGGGGGTCCGTGTCTAATCCCTGGCTAAGTCACAGCTATTCCTAGGGCAAGTTGGCCATTGGAATAGACTTAAAATTTGGTCGAGTCTACCCAGGCCTTGGCCTATACAAGCCCTGCTAGCTGATCTCATCGCCAATAAAATTGGCGTTTTTGCGCCTTACTATGCCATTGTTTCAGCATATTCACGGCAACGCTCAGGCTAACCCATGACGCCTTAAGCAATCCCTTGCGTGCTATCATAATTTTGTCGAGAAGACTGCCTGCGGCCAATCGCCTCCCAATTGGCATTTCGGTCCGGTAAGCGGCGATAAAATATAACGGAATTCTTAACGCATGGCGAGCGACCCCGCCTCCGCGCCCTCGAAGGCGGCGACCGAATCCCTCAGCGCAGCCCGGCCGTGGCTGAAAGCCTATCCGCGCGCGGTCGACTGGCATGCCCCGTTCGAGCCCAAGTTGCT
>NZ_JBPCOU010000023.1:0-45576 GCF_050999895.1 Methyloceanibacter sp.
CGCTGTATTTTGTTTATCGCGACGGCCGTTATATCGACGTGGCCGGCGCGTCGTTCCGCGACTTTCTCGGCGGCAGGCTCGCAGCGCTGCCAGGCGAGCGGCCCACCATCGAGGACTGGACCGATCACCTCACCACGCTGTTTCCCGATGTGCGCCTGAAGCGCTTTCTCGAAATGCGCGGCGCCGACGCCGGGCATCTCGGAGGGCTACGCGCGCTTCCCGCCTTGTGGGTCGGCCTCTGCTACGACTCAGACGCGCTCGATGCGGCGTCCGCGCTCGTCGCGGACTGGAGCCAGGAAGAGCGCCAGGCGCTGCGCGACACGGTGCCGAGCCTCGGTCTCGCCGCACCCTTCCGCGGTGGCACCGTGCAAGATGTCGCCCGCGACATCGTTGCGCTTGCGGAAAAGGGGCTCGGACGTCGGAACCGCGCCGACGCCGAGGGTGATGACGAGCGCAAGCTGCTCACACCCCTGCTGGAAGCGGTGGAGGAGGGACGCTCGCCGGCTGATCGTCTCCTCGCCGCGTACGACACGGAGTGGGGCGGCGACATCGACCAGCTGTTCGACAGCGAGGCGTTTTAGGTCGTTTTTGTAGCGGTCGGGTAAGGACTTGAAAGCCTCCCCCCGATGACCATATTCTGCCCAAGTACGGCCCCGCCTGCTACCCTGCACGGGTGGTGCCGGTAATCCGTCCCCCAGACGGATGTGATCGGCGGCAGATTAATTTCTGTCGCCGATTATTTTTGGCTGATTGCTATTTCAGTCCGGCGAGCGCGTTGCCGAAGCCTTGCAGCGAAATCGGAATGCCGATCCCGGCCTCCGGCGTGTCGAAGATGATGAACACGGCGTTGCCGCCCTTCTTCATCTTCTCGATGATCTCGTCTTGCAGCACAACCTCGGCGATGCAGCCGCGCTTGCCGCATTTCAGGAAGGGCGCGTTGCCGACGTCCTGATCGTCGATCTTCAGTCCGAGACCTGTGGGAAGCAGCACGCCGAGCGGCACCACCACGCGCAGCAACTTCTTGTCTTCGCCGATCGCTTTGTAGAAGACGACGGTGAGACCGACATTGGGACGGTCCTCGGCGGTGACGCTCTGCACCAGCGCGCATTTTTCTTCTTTGGCGCCGGGCGGCGTGCGACAACTGAGCTGCCAGGCGCCGTGTGTCTCGCGCACCACGCTGCCGGGACCGGTGAGCCCGGTCGCAGCCGCCGCTTCCGGCGCGGCGCCCTGCGCATCGACAGGGCTCGCAAGTCCCAACGCCAACGCAAGCGCGATGCCGAGCTTGGCGGCCGGCCACTCCCTGAGCGTACAGAACCTGAAACGAGACATCGGGGCCATGGGCGACAGTTCTAGACGCGCAAGTCTCTAAGCGCGAATCACGCGGAAGGAGAATAGATTGTGAGCGGCGCCCTTGAAAGCGACGATAGGTACATCGAGACCCGCCTTCGCCGACCAATGGGGCCAAATTTCGGCGCAAAGTTGCCGGGGTCATTGCCGCCAGAGGCCTAGGAAATCATTGAACTGGCGTGCATTTGCCGCACAGCATTGGGGAATCATGAGTGTTGCCAATCTATATCCTTTATGATTTGAACAGGTGAAAAAGCACCTGAGGCCGCGCCCGGCGCCGGACCTTGGTGGATCAAAAAGAGCTTTGGGGGCGACGCCGTTTTGCAACTCGATTCTCGCGCCGCCCTTGCTTGCTAAGCGGCGTGGACGCCAGCATCGTCCACGTGGGGGTTGCCCTGGCGGTGTGCGCCTGGGAAGTTGTGAAGGAACGCGGCGGCGAAGGCCCGTCGCCTAGGAGTGAATACATGGTGATCTTCAATCGGGGCTTGATGGTCTTTGGGGCGTGTCTCAGCGTTTTCCTCGCCGCGCCCGCCGTTGCCGGCGAAGGCCAGCCTTCGCCCTGGCAGATCGGCTTTCAACGCGCCGCCACGCCGATCATGGAGCAGATCACCTCGTTCCACACCTTCGTGACGATCATCATCGTCGTGATAGCGCTCTTCGTTCTCGGCCTTCTCGTCTTCGTCATGGTGCGCTTCAACGAGACCCGTAATCCGCTTCCCTCCCGCACCGCTCACAACACCACGATCGAGATCGCTTGGACGGTGATCCCGATCCTGATTCTCGTCGCCATCGCGATCCCGTCCTTCCGGCTGCTGTTCGCCCAATATGATTTCCCCTCACCCGACCTGACCATCACCGCGACCGGCAGCCAGTGGTACTGGACCTACGAATATCCCGACCACGGCATCACCTTCGATTCGCTCATGGTTCAGGAAGCCGACCTCAAAGAAGGCCAGCCGCGCCTCCTCACCGTGGACCGCGAGGTCGTGGTGCCCGTGAACAAGAATGTGCAGGTTGGCGTGAAGGCCAACGACGTCATTCACGACTGGGCCATGCCGTCCTTCGGCATCAAGATCGATGCGGTTCCGGGACGTCTGCAGACGACTTGGTTCAGGGCCGAGCGGACCGGCGTTTTTCATGGCCAGTGCTCCGAGCTTTGCGGCCGCAATCATGCCTTCATGCCGATCACAGTCCGCGTCGTGACGGATCAAGAGTTTGCCGACTGGCTGGAGAAGACCAAGCAGGCCGCTGCGCCTAGTGCCGACACGAGCACGGTGGCTGCGGCGCAGGAGCAGAACTAGGATCGACGCGACCTAACGCGGACATCCACGCGCAAGAAGACGAAAAAAACTGGAGTGCAAGGAAGATAGCAATGGCATACGGCGCCCAGGCCCACGCAGACGCCCATCATGACGACCATCCGACCGGTTGGCGTCGTTGGGTCTATTCCACCAATCACAAAGACATCGGCACGATGTATCTGATCTTTGCGATCATCGCCGGTACGATCGGTGGTGCGCTTTCGATCGCGATGCGCCTGGAGCTTATGAATCCGGGTATGCAGATCTTCGGCGACGCCGAGATGTTTAACGTCTTCGTCGCCGCGCACGGTCTCATCATGGTGTTCTTCATGGTGATGCCGGCGATGATCGGCGGGTTCGGTAACTGGATGGTGCCGCTCATGATCGGCGCGCCGGACATGGCCTTCCCGCGCATGAACAACATCTCCTTCTGGCTGCTGCCGGCCTCTTTCGCCTTGCTCCTGCTGTCGCTGTTCATGCCCGGCGCGCCCGGCTCGAAGGGCGTCGGCGCGGGCTGGACCATGTATGCACCGCTCACGACCAAGGGCACGCCCGGCATCGCGATGGATTTCGCGATTCTGTCGCTGCATCTGGCCGGCGCGTCCTCGATCCTCGGCGCCATCAACTTCATCACCACGATCTTCAACATGCGCGCGCCCGGCATGACGCTGCACAAGATGCCGCTCTTCGCCTGGTCGATCCTGGTGACGGCGTTCCTCCTGCTGCTGTCGCTGCCGGTCCTTGCCGGCGCAATCACCATGCTGCTAACGGATCGCAATTTCGGCACGGCGTTCTTCGACTCCGCCCATGGCGGTGACCCACTTTTGTGGCAGCACCTGTTCTGGTTCTTCGGCCATCCCGAGGTCTATATTCTGATCCTGCCGGGCTTCGGCATGGTGAGCCACATCGTGTCGACCTTCTCGCGCAAGCCCGTGTTCGGTTATCTCGGCATGGCCTACGCCATGGTCGCCATCGGCGTGGTCGGTTTCGTCGTGTGGGCCCATCACATGTACGCGGCGGGCATCAGCGTGAACACGCAGGCCTATTTCCTCTTTGCCACGATGGTCATCGCGGTGCCGACCGGCATCAAGATCTTCTCCTGGATCGCGACAATGTATGGCGGCTCGCTGTCGTTCCGCACCCCGATGCTGTGGGCGCTCGGCTTCATCTTCCTCTTCACCATCGGCGGCGTCACCGGCGTGGTGCTCGCCAATGCCGGCGTCGATCGCTCCATGCACGACACCTATTATGTCGTGGCGCATTTCCACTACGTGCTGTCGCTCGGCGCCGTGTTTTCGATCTTCGGCGGCTGGTATTACTGGTTCCCGAAGATGACCGGCTACATGTATTCCGAGACCATCGGCAAGCTGCATTTCTGGCTGATGTTCATCGGCGCGAACATCGCGTTCTTCCCGATGCATTTCCTCGGTCTCGCCGGCATGCCGCGCCGTATCGCGGACTATCCGGACGCCTTCGCAGGGTGGAACATGGTGGCCTCGATCGGCTCCTATCTCGCCTTCGCGGGTCTAATCGTCTTCCTGTACGGCATCGCCCAGGCCTTCGCCCGCAAGCAAGTCGCGGCGGCCAATCCCTGGGGCGCCGGCGCCACCACGCTTGAGTGGACCGTCTCATCGCCGCCGCCTTTCCACAGCTACGAGACGCTGCCGCGCATCAAATGACGCGGTTGCGAAACGTGAGGATGGCGGCGTGTCGTCTGGACCTTGTGAGTAAGTCATGACCGACGCTAGCTCTGCCACGTTCAATGCAAGACTCGCGACCGCCACGGGCGGGGATGTCGCGGATTATGTCGCGCTGATGAAGCCGCGCGTCATGTTCCTCGTCGTCTTCACCGCGCTCGTAGGCATGGTGGCGGCGCCGGGCACCATGCATCCCGTGCTCGCGATCGCGGCGCTGCTGTGCATCGCCGCGGGGTCCGGCGCGGCCGGCGCCCTGAACATGTGGTTCGACGCCGACATCGACGCGAAAATGGCCCGCACCGCAGCGCGGCCCGTGCCCAAAGGCGCGATCACGCCGCAGGAGGCGCTCTCTTTCGGGGCCGTTCTCGGTGCGGGTTCGGTGTTCTGCATGGGACTGATGGTCAATTGGCTCTCGGCGGCGCTGCTCGCCGGCACCATCTGCTTCTACGTGTTTGTCTACACGATGTGGCTGAAGCGCTGGACGCCGCAGAACATCGTCATTGGCGGCGCCGCCGGCGCCGTGCCGCCGATGATCGGCTGGGCGGCCGCCACCGGCAGCGCCAGCTTCGCGAGCTTCGTGCTGTTTCTGATCATCTTCATATGGACGCCGCCGCATTTCTGGGCGCTCGCCATTCTGCGCACCGCCGACTATGCGCGCGCCGGCGTGCCCATGCTCCCGGTGGTGAAAGGCAACGACGAGACACGACGTCAAATCCTGATCTACAGCGTGATCCTGGCGCCGCTCGGCTGCGTACCTACCTTCATCGGCCTTGGCGGTCCGCTCTACGCCGCGTCCGCCGTCATCCTCGGCGCATTGTTCGTGTTGTTCGCGCTCCAGTGTTACCGCGAGCGTGTCGGTGAGAAGGCCGACCGCGCCGCCAAGCACCTCTTCGCCTATTCTGTTCTGTACCTGTTTCTGCTCTTCGCGGCGCTCCTCGTCGAGCACGGTTTCGGCATCGGCGGAAGCTGGCTTCCGCTCCACTGGACGACGTAATGGACGATGCGGAACAGGAGCGTCAGCGCCGGCAACGCACGCGGTCAGTCGCCATCGCCTGGCTGTTGTTCGGGCTCGTGGTGCTATTCTTCATCGTCACTCTGGTTCGGCTCGGCGCCAATGTCGCCGATCGAGCGCTATAATTAGGCGAGATATCATGACGGGACCGGAGCAAAGGCCGAAACAGACGCGGCGCGACAGCGTGCTCGCTTTGTCTCTCGCCGGGCTCGTCGCGGCCATGATCGGGCTTTCGTTCGCCGCCGTCCCGCTCTATCGCATGTTCTGTCAAGCGACCGGTTATGGCGGCACGCCCCAGCGCGTGGAGCAGGCCTCCGACACCGTGCTCGACCGCACGATACGGATTCGCTTCGATGCCAATGTCGCTCCGGGTCTGCCCTGGAAGTTCGAGCCGGTCGACCGCGTGATCGAGGTCAAGATCGGCGAGACGTCGCTTGCTTTCTTCAAGGCGACGAACACGGGAACCACGCCCGTCTCCGGCACGGCCGGCTTCAATGTCTCGCCCGAGATCGCCGGCAGTTACTTCAAGAAGATCGAGTGCTTCTGCTTCAAGGAGCAGATGCTGGCAGCCGGCGCGAGCATCGAGATGCCGGTCAGCTTCTTCATCGATCCGGCATTGGTCGACGACGAAGATGCCAAGAACATTTCCGAGATCACCCTGTCGTACACGTTCTATCGCAACGACGAGCCGGGCGTCGCCGCGGCGCCGCAAGGCGAGAAATCGGGATCGTAAGCGAACATGGCAACCATGCATAAGTCTGGGGAACAAGGGGAACGGCACATGGCCCACGCCGAGGCTAAGCAACACGACTATCATCTCGTCAATCCGAGCCCGTGGCCGGCCGTCGGCGCGGCGGGCGCCTTCGTCCTCGCGATCGGGGCGCTCCTCTACTTCATGTCGAAGAAGTCGGGCGATCCGCAGCTCTGGTATGTCGTCCCGGGCTTCGCGCTCGTGATTTTCACCATGTTCGGCTGGTGGCGCGATGTGATCCGCGAAGCGAATGAGGGCTACGAGACGCCCGTCGTGCAGCTGCATCTGCGCTACGGCATGATCCTTTTCATTGCCTCGGAAGTGATGTTCTTCGTCGCCTGGTTCTGGGCCTATTTCGACGCGGCGCTCTACCCGCAAGACGCGATCACCTATGCGCGCACCCAGGTTCTCGGCGGACAGTGGCCGCCGATCCCGAGCGCGGAAACCGATGTCGCCGGCCTTGGCAGCTTCGTCCATACCTTCAATCCATGGGGCCTGCCTCTCGTCAACACGCTGATCCTGCTCACCTCCGGTACCACGGTGACCTGGGCGCATCATGCGTTGCTGGAGAACAATCGCAGAAGCATGATCATGGCGCTGTCCTGCACCATCGTGCTCGGCCTTCTTTTCAGCCTCTGTCAGGCCTACGAATATGCCGAAGCGGGTTTCAGCTTCTCCAACCACATCTATGGTTCGACCTTCTTCATGGCGACCGGCTTCCACGGCTTCCATGTCATCGTCGGCACCATCTTCCTGACCGTCGTGCTGTTCCGCACCATCCAAGGCGACTTCACGCCGAAGCAGCATTTCGGCTTCGAGGCCGCGGCCTGGTATTGGCATTTCGTCGACGTGGTCTGGCTGTTCCTGTTCACCTGCATCTATGTCTGGGGCGCAGGGAGCAACTATCCGGTGCATTAGCGCGCCGCGGATGACGATCGAAAGGGGGCGGTCGAGTGCCGCCCCTTTTTCAATTAGGCTGGGTGTTGCCATGACTGAGACCAAAGCGGCGCACGCGTCCCGCGGCACGGGGGCGACGCTTCTGGCCGGTATTCTCGGCCGCTGTCCGGCCTGCGGCGAAGGAAGGCTATATGCCGGGTTCCTGACGCTGGCGCCGGCTTGCGACAAATGCGGGTTGAACTACGGCTTCGCCGACTCCGGCGACGGTCCCGCCGTGTTCGTCATTCTCGTCACCGGCTTCATCATCGTGGGCGGCGCTCTCATCGTCGAGGTGCTGTACTCCCCGCCTTACGGGCTCTACGCGCTTGTCGTGGGGCCGATTGCCACCGTCTTGCCGCTGCTTCTGCTTCGGGCCTTCAAGGGCGCGCTGATCGCGCTCCAGTTCAAGCACAAGGCCGCTGAGGGCAAGCTCGTCACCGATTAGGAACAGACGTCATGCCGCTGCGAGGTCTCGTGCCGCTGACGGCGCTTTCGCTCATTGGACTGGCCTTGTTGGTCGGCCTTGGCGTCTGGCAGCTGCAACGCCTGGAATGGAAGGAAGCCCTGATCGCGCGCATCGACGCCCGTACGAAGGCGAAGCCCATCAGCCTCGACAAGGCGATCGCCATCGCCAAGGAGCGCCGCAATCCGAGCTATTACCGTGTGCGTGTCGAAGGCCGCTTCCACCACGACAAGGAGCGCTATCTCTACGCCATCGGCGACGGCCAGCCGGGCTGGCACGTCATCACGCCGCTGGAGACCGTGAACGGTGACATGGTCCTGATCGATCGCGGCTTCGTCCCCTACGACCTCAAAGAGCCCGCAGGGCGCGCGGCCGGGCAGGTGGAGAGCGTGATCGCCATGACCGGCATCTTGCGCACACCTGAGATTCAGACCGTTTTTACGCCCGACAACGAACCGCAGGCCAATCGCTGGTTCTGGCGCGATCTCGGCGGCATGGCGCGCTCGATGTTCCCTGACGGCACGGTTCGGGTCGCGCCCTTTTTCCTCGAAGCCGAGGCAAGCGATGTTGGCGGCTGGCCTAAAGGCGGCCAGACTCAACTCGTCATCACCAACAACCATCTGCAATATGCGCTGACCTGGTTCAGCCTCGCCCTTGTGCTTATCGTCATCTACACGCTCTACGTGCGGAAAATCTATCGCGAGGACCGGGGTTTAAGCGGCACTTAGTTGCCGCCGGCCCTTGGCAACGCTAGGTTCGAGCCAGAGTTCTCCTTACCCCCCAAGGAGTCTGCCCTGTGAAATATGTGAGTACGCGCGGTGAGGCGCCGGCGCTGTCCTTCGAGGGCGCGCTCCTGGCCGGCCTTGCGCGCGACGGCGGTCTCTACGTGCCGGAGACCTGGCCCACTCTCGATGAAGAGGCGATTGCGGCGCTCGATGGCCTCGATTATGCCGACGCCGCCTACCGCATCATGGCCCCTTATCTGGCCGGCGATCCCTGCCTCGCCGATCTCAAGCCCGTGCTCGACGAGGCCTATGAAGGATTCCACCACTCCGCGGTGGCGCCGCTGCGCCAAATCGGGCCAAATCTCTGGATTCTTGAGCTTTTCCACGGGCCGACGCTCGCCTTTAAGGACCTCGCCATGCAGGTCGTGGCGCGGCTCATGAACCGCACCCTGCTGCGCCGTGGGATGCGGGCGACCGTGATCGGCGCGACCTCCGGCGATACCGGCGCCGCAGCGATCGAGGCTTTCCGCGGCCTGGAGGCAATCGATATTTTCATCCTGCACCCGAAAGGACGCATCAGCGACGTGCAGCGCCGCCAGATGACGACGGCAACGGAGCCCAACGTCCACAATGTCGCGGTGGAGGGGACCTTCGATGACTGTCAATCGATCGTGAAGGCCATGTTCAACGATGGGGCTTTGCGCGATCGCCTCGACCTAACCGGCATCAACTCCATCAATTGGGCGCGAATCCTCGTCCAGATGGTCTATTACTTCACCGCAGGCGTTGCCCTCGGCGCGCCTTACCGCGAGGTGGCGTTCGCCGTACCGACCGGAAATTTCGGCGATATTTTCGCAGGTTACGCGGCCAAGCGGATGGGTTTGCCGGTCAAACGCCTCGTTCTTGCCACGAACCTCAATGACAGTCTGGCCCGCGCCTACGCGACGGGGATTTTCGAGCCGCGAGACGTGATTGCCACCTCTAGCCCCGCCATGGATATCCAGCTTGCGAGCAATTTCGAACGCCTATTGTTCGAGCTTGCGGGGCGGGAGCCCAAGCGGGTGAGGTCGCTGATGGAGGAATTGCGCAACACCGGGGCCTTCCGCTTGAAGGCATCCGAGCTTGCGGAGCTGCGCGGCCTGTTTTCGGCCCATTCGATTGGCGAGCACGAGACGGAGATGACAATTCGAAGCCTCTGCGACGAGACCGGCATCCTTGCGGATCCGCACTCGGCCGTCGGCGTCGCTGCGGCGCGCTTGGAGAAGGATGACCCGAAAACGCCCATGATCGTGCTCTCGACCGCCCATCCGGCGAAGTTTCCCGAAGCCGTGGAGCGGGCCTCGGGCCGCGTTCCCGAGATGCCTGAAAGGCTGCGGCTCCGGCTCGGGCAGAACGAGCGCTGCACCATGCTCCCGAACGATTTTGCCACCGTGGCGGATTTTATATGTAGCCATAGCTGGGCGCCCGGCGCCGGCATCGGTCACAATCGCAAGCCCGCCATCGCCGGCAATGGGGTGGGCGCGTGAGCGTCGAAGTCTCCCGCCTTGCGAATGGCCTCACCGTGGTGACGCACGCCATGGCGGAGGTCGAGACCGTCTCCCTCGGTCTTTGGATCGGGGCGGGCAGCCGCAGCGAAACCGAAGCCGAGCACGGCATCGCGCATTTCCTCGAGCATATGGCCTTCAAGGGCACGACGCGTCGCAGCGCCCGCGATATCGCCGAGGAGATAGAAGCCGTCGGCGGCGATCTTAACGCCGCGACCGGGCTCGATTCCACCGCCTATTATGCGCGGGTGATCCGCAAGGATATCGGGCTCGCGCTCGATCTCCTGAGCGATATTCTTCTCGACCCACTCTTCGATCCGACCGAGCTTGAGCGCGAGCGCGACGTCATCCTGCAAGAGATCGCGTCTTCGGTCGATTCGCCGGAGGACATGGTGTTCGAGCTTGCGCAGGAGGCGGCGTTCCCCAATCAGCCCGTGGGGCGGCCGATCCTCGGCACCGCCGCGAGCGTGGGCCGCTTCAAACGCGATCATCTCGGCACCTACCTCCAGGCGCAATATCGCGCGCCCAACATGGTGCTGGCGGCAGCAGGCGCGGTCGACCATCAGGCGCTTCTCGCCGAGGCCGAGCACCGCCTCGCGCCGCTCGGTGAAGCGACGCCGGAGCTTCCTTCCATCGCGACCTATGGCGGCGGTATCCGCCGCTCCGACAAGCCCTTCGAGCAAACGCACCTCGTGCTCGCATTCGAGGCGCCACCCTATCGTCACGCCGATTATTTCGCCTCACAGGTGGCCGCCGGCGCGCTCGGCGGCGGCATGTCCTCGCGCCTGTTCCAGGAGGTGCGCGAGCGGCGCGGGCTTTGCTACTCGATCTACGCCTTCTCGTCCGGTCTGAGCGACAGTGGCGTATTCGGCATCTATGCCGCCAGCGGTCCCGATCGCGCGCACGATCTCTTTTCCGTCATTCGCGACGAGCTGCTGCGTGCCGCCGAGACAGGCTTCGACGAGAATGAGATCGACCGGGTCAAAGCACAGCTCAAAATGAGCCTGCTTGCGGGGCTCGAAAGCTCGGGCGCGCGCGCCGAGCAGCTCGCCCGTCAGATCCTGATCCACGGCCGCCCCCTGACCACCGAAGAGCTAATCGAGAAGGTCGAGGGCGTTAATCCTTCGGACGTTCAAGACTTGGTCGCCGGCTTGCTTTCGTCTCCACTCAGCCTTGCCACAGTTGGGCCTATACTTAATGTTGCAAGATTCGAGGCGGTGGCGGCAAAATTCGCCCTCGCGTCGAGCGAGGCCGCTTGAGAGAGCGCGAGACCCATGGCGTTGTTGCGAGCTGCGTCCCCGAGCGACCTCGGACCCGTCATCGAGTCCGAACATGTTGTTTTGCGCACCCCGCAGATGGCCGACTATCCGGCCTGGGCCGGGCTTCGCGCCGGCAGTCGCGACTTTCTCACCCCTTGGGAGCCGATCTGGGCTGCCGACGAGCTGAGCCGCGCGTCTTTCCGCCGCCGCATCCGTCACTATCTGCGCGACCTGCGCGAGGATGTCGGCTACGCGCTGTTTATCTTTTCCAGCGCCACGGACGAACTGGTCGGCGGACTCACCCTCTGCAATGTCCGCCGCGGCGTCACGCAGTCCTGCACGCTCGGCTATTGGATCGGCGCCGGTTACGCCAATCAGGGCTACATGACGGAAGCGGTCCGCGCTGTTATCCCATTTGTATTCGATTCGCTCGAACTGCACCGGCTCGAGGCTGCGTGCCTACCGTCAAACACGGCCTCGATGCGGCTCCTGGAGAAGACTAGATTCAAGCGAGAGGGCCTCGCGCGGCGCTATTTGCGGATCAACGGCGTCTGGCAAGACCATCTTCTTTACGCGCTGCTGGATAGCGACGCGCGGCCTTAACGGGCGGCGTCGGAGAAGAAGAACGGGGGAGGACGACGCGAGTGACCTCAGCACGAGGTGTCTTGACGTTGCGGCGCGAAGGTCTTTGTCAGGCCGCGCACCTGCTTGCGCGCGTACTCGTGCTTGGGGTCTGGTTCATTCTGCTGCATGCCGGCGCGGCGCAAGCGCTCGACGCCATCGCTGTCAAGCCCGATCAGGCCAAGCTCGACATCACCGCCTTGGGCGAACTCTACGAGAGCCGCGGCGACCGTTTGCAGATCGAGACGGCGCCGGGCCCGGATGGATTTGTCGGCCGCATGGCGATCCAGGCGACGACGCCTGGCACGAATCCCGCCTGGCTTGTTTTCGCCCTCACCAACCCGACCGCGGAGCGCGTTGTGCGCTGGCTCGTTGCGCCGCGTTACACCTTGGCGAACTCGCGCGTATTCTGGCCGGAGCTCGACTCCGGGCGCATCGCCGCCGTCACGCCTTCGCTCGGGTTTAGGCCTGAGCCGCTGAAGAGCGACCGCGCCGACATGTTCCGCATCAATCTCGAGCCGGGCCAGACCGTGACCTTCGCCGCCGAGATGAGCTCAGCACAGGTGCCCCGCCTCAGTCTGTGGGACCCTAATCTTTATCAGGCGAAGCAGCAGGATCGCATGCTGTTCAACGGCGTGCTGCTCGGCATCACCGGGCTTCTCGCGATTTTCCTGACCGCGATTTTCGCTGCCAACCATCGCGCGATCTTCCCCGCGACGGCTCTTATTGCCTGGGCTGCGCTCATTTATTTCTGCGTCGATTTCGGCTTCTGGAACAAGCTCTTCCCTGTAGGCCCGGAACGTAATGCGCTATACCGCGCCGCCGCCGAGGCTGGCTTGGCCGCGTCCCTTGTCCTCTTCCTCTACACGTTCCTGCGCATCGGGCTCTGGCACGGCTGGATCCGCACCCTGTTCTGGGGCTGGATCGCGGTTCAGTTTGGCCTGATCGTCCTCGCGATCATAGATCCGCGCCTCGCGTCCGGTCTCGCTCGCGCCTCGACACTGGTGATCGCGAGCCTCGGCACCGGGCTGATCGCCTACCTCGCCATTCGCGGCCAGGACCGCGCATTGTCGCTGATCCCGACGTGGATGCTGCTCATCGTCTGGTTCTTCGGAGCGGCGATGATCGTGCTTGGCAAGCTCTCCGGAGACATTGTCGTGTCCGGCCTGATCGCCGGTCTCGTTCTCATTCTCGTGCTGCTCGGTTTCACCGTGACCCAATTCGCCTTCCGCTCCGGCGCGACCCCCGTGCAACTCGGGTCGACGAGCCAGGTGCAGATGAAATCGCTCGCCGTCGACGGCTCCGGCTCCCATGTCTGGCAATGGACTGCGGCCAAGGACCAGATCAATGTCGGCAGCGACGTGGAGGCGGCCTTAGGCCTCGAACCGGACAGCCTCAATCTCCCCACCGAAGAGTTCCTGGAACATGTCCACCCCACCGACCGCGAGCGCTTCCGCTTGATGCTGTGGTCGCTGCAGGAGAGGCGGGGCGGCGACTTGCAGCTCGATTTCCGCCTCAGGCGTCACGACGACACCTATCTTTGGTATGAACTTCGCGCGCACGCCGCGCCGAGCGACAATGCGCGGCTGTTGCGCTGCGTCGGCCTCCTTCGCGACGTGACCAGCCTCAAGCGCTCGCATGAGCGGCTCATGCATGACGCCGTGCATGACAGCCTGACCAGCCTGCCCAATCGCGAGCTGTTCATGGACCGCGCGCAAGGCGCCATCACGCGGGTGCGCGAAGGGCAGGGCAACCGGCCCACCGTCCTCCTGATCGACATCGACCGCTTCAAGAACGTGAACAAGAGCTTGGGCCTCGCCATCGGCGACAGCATGCTTCTCACGCTCGCGCGCCGCCTTGCCCGACACCTCAACCCGCAAGACACGCTCGCGCGCGTCGGCGGCGACCAGTTCGCCATTCTCGTCATCTCCGAGGCCGACCCGCGCAACGTGGCGATGCTCGCCGAGCGCGTGCGCCGCGCGCTGCGGACGCCGATGAAGATCAACAACAATGACATTGTGCTGACGGCCTCGATTGGCATCGTGGTCTATGACGGCGAGCAGGCGACGGCGCAGGATCTGTTGCGCGAAGGCGAGATCGCGATGCTGCGGGCAAAGCGCGGCGGCGCCGACCGTATCGATATTTTCGACCCCTCGATGCGCGGCGAGGACGACGCACGGTTGCCGCTGGAGAGCGATCTCCGCCGCGCCATCGAGCGTCAGCAGATCGCGATCCTGTATCAGCCGATCACGCGGCTTGCGAACAATCAGCTTGCCGGCTTCGAAGCATTGCTCCGCTGGGATCATCCGACCCACGGCCGCCTTGGCGCCGAGGACTTCATCCCGATGGCCGAGGAGACCGGGCTCATCAGCGAGCTTGGCACCTATGTCCTGACGCAAGCGCTGGAGCAGGCGGCGCGCTGGCACAAATTGCTGCCGCGCGAGCGTGATCCGCTCTTTGTCAGCGTCAATGTTTCCAGCCGCCAGCTCTTCCGCCAGGATCTGGTGCAGGAGATCAAGATGATGCTGGCGCGCGAATCCGTGCCGAAGGGTTCGCTGAAGCTGGAGATCACCGAATCCCTCGTGATGGAAAATCCCGAGCGCGCCGTGGAGATCCTCACTTGGCTCAAATCCTTCGGTGCGAGCCTGGCCCTCGACGATTTCGGCACCGGCTACAGCTCCTTGAGCTATCTGCACCGGTTCCCGTGCGACACCATCAAGATCGACCGTTCGCTGGTCCGCGACAGCGGGCTCAACGGCTCGACTCCCCTGATCCTGCGCTCGATCATCGCGCTTTCGCACGAGCTCGGCAAAGAGGTCGTCGCCGAAGGGGTGGAGACCGCCGCAGAAGCCGCCTATCTCCGCTCCATCGGCTGCGAGTTCGGCCAGGGCTTCTATTACGGCGAGCCGATGGCGGCTAAGGATGTGGGGAATTTGCTCTCCGCGCTTGCCAGCCACCGCAAGCGGCAGATGCGCGAGCGGGTCCGGGCTCCGGAACAGCGCGAGGAAGTGAGCGCCAACAGCGCCGGCGAATTTCCGGCCGCAGACCCCGCGCCGTCTGTCTCTTAAGCGTGCCCTGAATCGTTGACGAGGCGGACCGGATCGATCCCGATCTTGGTCAGCGCCTTGGTATATTTGCGGTCCACATGGGGATCGAAAATCAGCTCCATATCGGCCGGGCAGTGCAGCCAGCCATTGGCGTGGATCTCGGTCTCGAGCTGCCCAGGTGCCCATCCAGCATAGCCGAGCGCGAGCAGGGCCTTGTCGGGGCCGCTGCCTTTCGCGATGTCGCGCAGGATGTCGATGGTGGCGGTGAGACAGACACTCTCGTCGATGGGAAGTGTGCTGTCGGCCTTGTAATAGTCGGCGCTGTGCAACACGAAGCCGCGCCCGGTCTCCACGGGCCCGCCGAGATACACGGACATGTCGTCGACCGCCGAGGGCAGCCTGATGCGTTCCGCCTGTGGCACGATATTCAGCTGCTCCAAAAGCTCGGTGAAATCGATATTGGGCGCACGCTGATTGATGATGATGCCCATGGCGCCGTCCGCCGAATGCGCGCACATGTAAATGACCGCTCGCGCAAAGCGCGGATCCCCCATGGAAGGCATCGCGATGAGCAATTGGCCGTCGAGATAACCGTCGCGGTTGACGTTCTTCTCTGGCTTGAGGCTAGGCATGCGACAAGACTACAGCACCCAAAAACGATGGGAAGAGGGCAAAGCCTTCTATTAACGCGAACAAGGCATTTTGGTCGCAACGCCACTCACGAAAGAGTGAGATTTTTGTGCGCGGCTTGCAGGTCGCGCAACGGCGGCGTTACCGCTAGAGTTGCGGCCCATGACTGAAAGTTCGAATGTGAGCGCGATGGCATACTGTTTTGTCGCCCGCCCCCGCAGGGCCGCCTCGTTTGCGCTTGCGCTCGCGGCGCTGGGTTCCGCATGCGGCTGCCTCGCGGCAATGGCTGCCACAGGATCGTCCTGGGTGGACGGCACCCATTCCAAGGCCCGGCTTGTAAGTGGCATGGTCGCGGAAGACGGCAAGGATACCGTTCTAGCCGGCGTGCAGATCAGCATGGACCCAGGCTGGAAAACCTATTGGCGCAACCCCGGCGACTCCGGCGTGCCGCCGTCCTTCGACTGGTCCGGCTCGAAGAATCTGAAGGACGCCGAAGTGCTGTATCCCGTGCCGCACCGTTTCAAGGACGCGAACGGAACCGCCGTCGGCTACGGCGACGATGTTGTCTTCCCGGTCAGGATCACGCCGGAACGGGCGGGCGACCCGGTGGAGCTGAAGCTCGCCGTGCAATACGGGCTGTGCAAGAATCTCTGCATTCCGAACGAAGCCACGCTCGAACTCGAATTGCCGGCCGCTGCCGCGGCCTCGGCCGGCGGGACGCTGATTGCGGAATTTGTTGCGCAGGTCCCGAAGCCTGCCGAGAAAGGAGCGCTCCCCGCAGTGAAAAATGTCGAGGCGAAGCTCGACGGCGAACGGCCGGAGCTTTTCATCGACATTCAATTTCCGCCTTTTGCCAAAGGCGCCGATCTCTTTATTGATGGTGGCGAAGCGTTTGTGCCGGTGCCGACGCCCGTCGGCAAGCCCGAAAGCGGCACCCAGCGCTTCGCGGTCATTTTCGCCTCGCAAGCCGAAGCCGCCAGGATCAAGGGCAAGCTTCTGAGCCTGACTCTCGTCACGCAAGGCGGTTCGCGCGAGGCAAGCCTGACCGTGGATTAATCCCGCGACGCTCGCAACTTGGCCCCTGGGGTGCGAGCGGATTGAGTGCGCGCCAACCCTGCAATTCAAAGGAGAACCTCATGGCCATTGCGATCGGAGACAGCCTGCCCGATGCCACGTTTCGCGTGTTGGGCGCCGACGGCATCACGCCCATGAGCACGTCGGAACTGGTCGCGGGCAAGAAGGTGGTGCTCTTCGCCGTACCGGGCGCCTTCACGCCAACCTGTCATCTCAAGCATCTTCCGGGCTTTATTCAGAACGCCGAGGCCTTCAGGAAGAAGGGCGTCGACACCGTGGCCTGCGTCGCGGTCAACGACCCGTTCGTGGTCGGCGCCTGGGAAGAGGCCTCTGGCGGCAAGGGCAAGGTTCTTTTTCTCTCCGACGGCAATGCCGAATTCACCAAGAAAATCGGCATGGACTTCGACGGCAGCGGCATCGGCCTCGGCACCCGCTCCAAGCGCTACGCCATGCTTGTCGAGGATGGCGTCGTGAAGGCGCTGAATACCGAGGAATCGCCGGGCGTGGCCGAAGTCAGCACCGCCGAGGAATTGCTCAAGGTGCTTTAGCCGTCGTTCAGACGCACGTTGGAATCCAGCCTGCTCATCCCCGCATCGACTGGATCCCGGCTTTCGCCGGGATGACGAACATTATTGGAGTCGGCCCCTGCGGCGCGTGCCGAGAAAGGGGGCTATGCCTTTGCGCGCGAGTTCATCGGCGCGCTCGTTGTCGTCATGGCCGAAATGGCCCTTGACCCAATGCCAGCGCACCTCGTGCGGTGCTGAGACTTCCTGGAGTCTCTGCCATAGCTCGACATTGAGGACAGGCTTCTTCGCGGCCGTACGCCAGCCGTTCCGGTTCCACTTCTTGATCCACTCGGTGATCCCGCCGCGCAAATAGTTGGAATCGGTGTAGAGGTCGACCTCCGAGGGCGCCTTCAGCGCGGCAAGCGCCTCGATCGCGGCGGTGAGCTCCATGCGATTATTTGTGGTGAGCGCCTCGCCGCCTTTCAGCTCCTTGCGGTGGCCGCCGGACTCAAGGATCGCGCCCCACCCGCCGGGACCGGGATTGCCGGAGCAGGCGCCGTCGGTATGGATCACGACCTTGGGCCTGTCGGCCATCAATGCGCTCCGAGCCCATATTCGCGGTAGGACTTCACGCCGCGATGGAAGCGCAGCTTGCGCAAATATTCGTTGGGGTCTTTTTGCTTCACCAGCGCGCCGGCATCGGTGTTGAGGCGGTCATAGGATCGGGTGAGGAGAAAGCGCAGGGCCGCGCCGCGCGCGAGCGTCGGCAGCTTCGCAAGCTCCGCCGGCGTCAGCTTGCGCTCCTTTTCATAGTTCTCGAGCAGCGAGCGCGCCTTGGTGATGTTGAAGCTGCCGTCGGACTCGAAGCACCAAGCGTTGAGGCAGATGGCGACGTCGTAGGCGAGCATGTCGTTGCAGGCGAAATAGAAGTCGATCAAACCCGACAGACGATCGCCCAGGAAGAAGACATTGTCGGGAAAGAGATCGGCGTGGATCACGCCTTGCGGCAGGTCGTCCGGCCATTGCGCGTCGAGCTCCGCGAGCTCCGCCTCGATCTCGGCCTTGAGTCCGGGAATGATGCCGTCGGCCTTGTCGCGAATGGACGCAAACAGGGTCTTCCATCCCGGCAGCGAAAGGCTGTTGCCGCGATGCATGGGAAAATCGCTCCCGGCGAGGTGAAAGCGCGCAAGCGCCTGACCGAGGCCGGCGCAATGCTCGATACCCGGCTTCCGCACCCACAAGCCCTCCAGAAAGGTAATGAGCGCCGCTGGTCTTCCCGCCAGCCTCTTCAGGGTCTCGCCTTGCCGGTCGCGCACGGGAAGGGGGCAATTGATGCCGCGATCGGCGAGATGCTCCATTAGGCCGAGAAAATAGGGGAGGTCCTGCGGCGCCACGCGCTTCTCGTATAGCGTGAGGATGTAGCGCCCCGCCTCGGTGTGCACGAGATAGTTGGAGTTCTCGACGCCCTCGGCGATGCCTTTGAAGGAGGTCAGCTCTCCGATCGCATAGGATGCGATGAAGGCTTCCAGCTCCTCGTCGGAGACGTCGGTATAAACGGCCATCTAGGCAGCCGGCGCCTCTCTAAGCTCGCGGGGCAGTTTGAAGGCGATGTCTTCCGATGCCGTGGTGACGATCTCCACCTTGGCATCGAAGCGCACCTTGAAAGCGTCGATGATCTCATCCACCAGAATCTCGGGCGCCGATGCGCCCGCTGTGATCCCGAGGCTGCGAATATTCGTAAAGGCGTTCCAGTCGATGTCGGACGCGCGTCCCACAAGCATGGCACGTGGGCATCCCGCGCGCTCGGCCACCTCGACCAGACGCAGCGAGTTGGAGCTGTTGGGCGAGCCGACCACGATCACGCGCTCGCAGGCCGGCGCGATCTTCTTCACCGCGTCCTGACGGTTGGTCGTGGCATAGCAGATGTCGTCCTTGTGCGGGCCGACCATGGCGGGAAAGCGCTGCCGGAGCACGGTGACAATGTCCTTGGTATCGTCGACCGAGAGCGTCGTCTGCGTAATATAGGCGAGTCGCTCCGGATTGCGCGGGCTGAAACGCGCGGCGTCCTCAGCCGTCTCGATCAGGTGAACGCTGCCTTCGGGAAGCTGGCCGGTCGTTCCCACCACTTCCGGATGCCCGGCATGGCCGATCAGAAGGATCTCGCGGCCTTGCTCGTAATGACGCTCGGCCTCGACATGGACCTTGGAGACGAGCGGGCAGGTGGCGTCCAGGTAGAACATTCGCCGCAGGCTTGCAGCCGCCGGCACGGCTTTTGGCACGCCATGCGCCGAGAAGATCACGGGCGCGCCGGTATCGGGGATTTCGTCCAGCTCTTCGACGAAAATGGCGCCCTTTGCGGTGAGGCCCTCAACCACGTAGCGGTTGTGGACGATCTCATGGCGGACATAGACGGGGGCACCGAATTTGGCCAAGGCCAGCTCGACGATCTGGATGGCGCGGTCGACGCCAGCGCAAAATCCGCGGGGAGCAGCCAAATAAATCGTGAGCGGCGGCCGCTCCGCCCCGTGTCCGTTAAAGATTGGCATGCCGGTCATCGGCGCTCCGATTTGGGCGTTTCCGCGGCGGGGAAGAGGGCATGTCTGGCCTTGTCGCCCTTTCGCAGTACGGATAGGTTTGCGCCCATTGCAAAAGATTGCAGCGTCGTTCGGGCCTGACTGAATCCCAGGGGATATCAGGCGTGGAGAGCGGGCGTGTCAAGCCGAGGACGGGTCAAGTTGAAGCGTCGTTTTCTTCTTCTGCCGATGCGCGGTTGCCGCATGGCCTCAGTGCTGCTGCTGCCTGTGCTGCTCGCAGCCTGCGCCGTCTCCAATCCCTTCAGGTCGAGCAGCAGCGACATTGCAACCAGCGCGATGCCGCCCCCGGACCAGCTCCAGCAGATCACCAAGACGGACGCGGGCACCGATATCGCGGGCGGGGGCGGTGCGCATTGTCCGCAGGTCGTGGCGTGGCCGGCTGACCGGCTGCTCACCATCTACAAGGGCACGGTCGGCGACAATCTCGCCGTCGTGCATCGCGGCGAGATCACCAAGCTGTCGCGCGAGTGCCAGTTCTATGCCGACCGGGTCATCGTCAAATACGGCTTTGCGGGCCGCGTGTTGCTGGGGCCCAAGGGCCAGCCCGGCACAGTGACGCTGCCTGTCAGCATTCGCGCCTCGGACAGCGAGCGCAAGACGCTCGCAAGCGACCAGATGAAGATTTCCACCACGATCCCCGTCGGCAGCCCGGTCGGCTACTTCTCGATGGTGAAGGAGATTTCTTTCCCTGTGCGGACGGGCACCCGGCCGGAAGATTACAAGGTCTTCGTGGCCTTCGAGCGCACCGTCCCGGGCTCGGGCTAACGGCTAATGCAGCTTGGACTTCACCGTATCGATACCCTGGGCGACGAGCTTCTCGGCCGCATCGGAGGTGAGCTTATCGGCGATCAGCCTTTGCGCCGCGCCCACGGCGGCTTCGACCGCGGCTGAGCGGACCTCGCGCAAGGCATCTGTCTCGGCGCGCGCGATCTTGTCTTCGGCGAGCCTGATGCGCCGCTCGAACTGCTCCTTGATGGAGTGCCGGGTTTCGGCCGCGAGCGACTCCGCTTCTTCCGCGGCGAGGCGGATGATGGAATCGGCCTCCTTGGCGGCATCGCGCTCTTTGCGCTGATAGTCGGAAAGAACCTTTTCGGCCTCTTCGCGCAAGCGACGGGCCTCGTCGAGCTCCTTGGCGATGCGCTCGGCGCGGGCATCCAGGGCTGCTGCGACCTTCTTGTGCAGTCCGAGATAGATCAGCCCCGCAACCAACAGGAAGAAGGAGACGGCGACCCAGAATTCCGCTGTGTAGATGAACTCCATGGTCAGCTCTTCCGCGCGCCGGCCACGGCCTGCTTGACCTCGGCTTCGGACGGCGCCACCCCGATCAGCCGCCGCACCACGTCGGTAGCGACGTCCGCAGCCACGACATTGACGTCCTTCAGCGCTGCGTTCTTCGCTTCGGTGATGCGCGCTTCCGCCTCGGCGGCCTTGGCGGAAAGCTGCGCTTCGAGCTTCGCCCGCTCGGCGTCGACCTCCGCCTTCAGCTTGGCGCGGCCCTCGTCGCCGATGGCATGCGCGCGCTGCTTGGCCTCCGCCAGTGCCTGCTCGTAAGCGGCGATGGCCTGATCCGTTTCGCGGCGGAGCCGCTCGGCAGCCTCGAGATCCTTGGCGATGCGTGCCATGCGCGCATCGATGACGCTGCCGATGCGCGGCAGCGCCACATACGTCATCAGCAGATACAGGAGCGTAAATGTGATGACGAGCCAGATAAGCTGCGGCGCCCAGTCGAGCGGATTAAGCTGGGGCATGTCGCCTCCCTCGTTTCCAGCGGCCGATGGCTAGAACACGAACAGGATGATGAGCGCCACCACGAGGCCGAACAGTCCGGTCGCCTCAGCGAGCGCAAAGCCCAGGAGCAGGTTGGCGAATTGGCCGGGCGCTGCCGACGGATTGCGCAACGCGCCTTGCAGATAATTGCCGAAGATGGTGCCGATGCCGATACCGGCGCCGACGAGGGCGATCGAGGCGAGGCCCGCGCCGATCAATTTTGCTGCTGATGGATCCATGATGTTCTCCCTTTGGTCGAATTGCTGAAGACGGCGAACGAGGCCCTAGTGATGCATATGCAGGGCGTCGTTCAGATAGATGCAAGTGAGGATGGCAAAGACGTAGGCCTGCAGGAAGGCGACCAGAATTTCGAGCCCGGTGAAGGCGACCATGAAGGCAAGCGGCGCGATGCCGCCGAGCACGCCGAGCGCCACGACGAAAGCGCCGAACACTTTCAGCATGGTGTGGCCGGCCATCATGTTGGCGAATAGGCGCACCGACAGGCTGAGCGGGCGGGTGAGATACGAGATTACCTCGATCACGACAAGCAGCGGCAGCATCACCACGGGCACGCCGGACGGTACGAAGAATTTCAAGAACTTCACGCCGTGCTTGACGAAGCCGATCAGCGTCACGCCGAGAAAGACGAAGGCCGCGAGCGCGAAGGTGACGATGATGTGGCTTGTCACGGTGAAGGAATAGGGCAGCATGCCGAGCATGTTGAGCGCGAGCACGAACATGAAGAGTGTGAAGACGAAGGGGAAATACCTCATGCCGTCGGTGCCGACATTGTCGCGCACCATATTGGCGACGAATTCGTAGGACAGCTCCGCAACCGACTGCATGCGGGAAGGCACCAGCGCGCGGCGGCGCATGGCGTAGACGGTGAACAACGTGATGACGCAGGCCGCGATCACCATGAACAAGGCGGAATTGGTGAAGGACGCATCGACGCCAAACAGCTCGAAGTCGATCAGACGTTTGATCTCGAACTGATGCATGGGGTTCGGAAGACCCCCTTCGGCGCCATGGGCGCCTCCTTCCGCGGCGTAAGCCTCGCTCAACTCATGCGCTCCTAATCGTCATCTTCGTCCGGCGGCAGATCCCGCCCCGGAAGCGGTCCCGCCGCTGCCTGCATTCTCTTCGCGCTGCGCATCACGCCGATGATCCCCGCGGCGGCGCCCAGCAACAGGAACACCACCATCAGGAAGGGCGCGGTGCCGAGCGCCTGGTCGAGCGCCCAACCGATTAATCCCCCCACGGCGACGCCGGCGACGAGCTCGGTGCCGAGCCTGATCGCCTGTCCCATCGCCGCCCCATGCGCCTGCTGCGCGGGCGTTACGGGGGCGTGCTTCGCCCAGGCCGTATCCAGCTGCTTCCCGAGCACGTCGAGCCGCTGCCGAATCTCGTGCGTGTCACGGTCGGCCTGCTTGCGACCGGACTTTTCTTCGGCTCCGGCCATGGCATTTGCTCGATTCCGGGAGAGCCTTCGGACCGGCTGGCCCTTAAGCTTGCGGCGCACTTTAGTTCGGGATTTGGACCTGTCAAGGAACTCAAGCCGAGTCACGAAGCCTTTGAAACCTTGTAGAAATAGGGGCGGTCTACGGGGCGCGGACGATCCGCCTGGTCCAGGCCTCTAGCTCGCGTCGCGCAGGCGCTCGGCGGCCTCAAGATCCACTGACACAAGCTGACTGATGCCGCGTTCGGCCATGGTGACGCCGAACAGCCGGCTCATGCGCGCCATGGTCCAAGGATGATGGGTGATGATGAGGAATCGAGTGTCGGTCTCCTTCGCCATCTCTTCCATGAGCCGGCAAAAGCGATCGACATTGGCATCGTCGAGCGGTGCGTCCACCTCGTCCAGCACGCAGATCGGCGAGGGGTTGGTCAGGAACACCGCGAAGATCAGGGCAAGCGCGGTGAGCGCCTTCTCGCCACCCGAAAGCAGCGTCAATACCTGCGGGCGCTTGCCCGGCGGGCAGGCGAGGATCTCAAGACCCGAGAGAAGCGGGTCGTCGGACTCGACGAGCTGAAGCTCGGCCGAGCCGCCGCCGAACAGGGTCTTGAACAGGCGCTGGAAGTGGGCGTTCACGCTCTCGAAAGCCTCGAGCAGCCGCTTGCGGCCTTCACGGTTCAGATTGGCGATGCCTTGCCGCAGCCGCGCGATGGCCTGTTCGACGTCGGCCTTCTCGCGCTCCATCTCTTCGAGTTTCGCGGAAAGCTCGGCCTCTTCCTCTTCCGCCCGCAAATTGACGCCGCCAAGGCGCTCGCGGTCGGCTCTGAATTTCAGCAGGCGATGCTCCACATCCGCAAGAGCGGGAAGATCCGTGCTGGGCTTTACGTTCGCAAGTTCAAGGCAGGAATCCGGCGCGCAGTCGAGCTGATCGCGGATGGCGCGCGCGGCATCGCTGCGGCGCTCGCGTGCTGACTCAAGCCGGGCTTCGCTCCTTGCACGCGCCTCGCGCGCGCCGGCGAGCCGCTCCTGCACGTCGCGTAAGGCCTTCTCCCGCTGCTTCAATTCCGTTTCGGCAATCGCGAGATCGTCGGCGGCCTTGGCGCGCTCGCGCTCCGCCGCTGCGATGGCGTCAAGGAGCTTGCCGCGACGCTGTTCGATCTCGGCGGGGAGATTGGCAAGGGCGGTGAGGTCGGTGCGGGTTTCTTCCTCGCGCGCGCGCAACGTGTCGAGCTGTTCGCGGGCATTGGCGATGCGCTTCTGCCAGAGCTCGTGCTCGGCTGTGATGGCGTCCACGCGCTCTTGGCGGAGCCGCATCTCGCGCTCGAACCCCTCAAGGGCTGCCTCGGCCCGCGCGTAAATGGCGCGCGCTTCCGCCGCCTGCATCTGCGCGTCGTCGCGAGCGGCTTCCAGATCTGCAATTAGGGGAAGGTCGAACAGCGCCGCAGTGACGCGCTCGGCATGAGACACGGCCTCTTCATGGGAAGCCGAAATACGCGTCTGCGCTTCCGCCAAGGCACCAAGCTGGCGGCTTCGCGCTTGCGCCTCGTGCTCGGCGGACGAGATGGCATCCCGCGTGGCGCCGAGGTCGGACTGCGCCTCTTTCAACTTCTGGCGGAGGGATTTGGTGCTCTGCCCGGCCGCCAATGCTGCGTCTGCCGCGATGGCGAATGCGCCCTCGGCCCTTGCAGCAGCCTCGCCGGCCTCGATAGCTTCGGCCTTCAAAGCCTCCAGCCGGTTGCGCTCCACAAGCCGGGCCCCCGCGGACGTCGCCGTCCCGGTGCGAACGCTATAGCCATCCCAGCGCCAGAGATCGCCATCCCTGGAGACGAGCCGCTGTCCAGGCTTCAGGTCTGCTTGCAGCGCGGACCCGCGCGCAGCGTCGACCAGTCCGATTTGCGCTAACCGCCGCGCGAGAACCGGCGGCGTCTCCACGAAGTCGCTCAAGGCCTGGACGCCCGCGGGCAGCGCTGGATCGCCCTCGGCGCTTGCTGTCAGGCGCCAATGCGCGGGCGCGGCCTCGTCGCTTGCCGCATCGAGGTCGTCGCCAAGCGCGACGCCGAGCGCAATCTCGTAACCTTGCGTGATGCGCACCTGCTCGACGATGGGGGACCACTCCGCCGCATTAGCGGGCTTCAGCAGCTTCACGAGCGTGGCGAGCTCGGTATCGAGCTCCTGCCGGTGCAGCTTGGCAGCAGCCGCGAACACCCGCCGCTCGGCTTCCTCGGCCCGCGCGGTCTCTTCCTCGGCCTCTGCCGTCTGAAGCTCGGCCTCGATCGTATCCTTGAGGGAGGCAAGCTCAGCGAGCTTCATATTTAGCGTGAGGAGATGACTGTCGCCACCGCCTTCGCCTTCGAGGGTGGCGAGATTAGCCATGATCTCGGCAGCTTGCGTCCGGAGGCTCGCCATGCGGCGCTCAAGCTCCGCGCGCTCGCTCTCGAGTCGACCGCGTGCGGCGCGGGCCTCTGCCAGCGCGCCCGTGCTGGCGGTCAGGGCTTGCTCGGCTGCGGCAAGAGAATTCGCGGCAGCCGTCGCGGTCGCGCGCAGTTGCGGCTCCGCGTCGTCGCGGGCGCTTGCCTGTTCAAGCCGCCGGCGCTCTTCTTCGAGCCTCCTGAGCTGCCCGTCGGCTTCGGCGATATGCTCTTCCTCACGCGCGATATCGCGCGAGGCCTGCGCGAGCCGGGTCTCAAGCTCGGCCTGCCGTGCCTTGGCGCGCGCTTCCTCGCGCTCCAAGGCATCGCGCTCGACGCTGAGGCGATGCAGCACCGCCGCGCGTGCGGCTTCCTCATCTCTTAGCGGCTGGAGCTGCTCGGCCGCCTCGGCCTGCTGGCGCAGCGCCTCGCCCTCGACCTTGGTCTCCTGCGCCACGGCGCCAAGCGCATCCTGGAACGAAGTCTCTTCCTGCTCCACCAGCGCGCAGGCAGTCATCCAATGCAAATGATGTTGTAAGGCTTCGACTTCGCGGATCTTGCCGGACAGCTCGCGATAGCGCTGCGCCTGCCGCGCCTGCCGCTTCAGCGCTTGCAATTGGCTGCCGAGCTCGCCGATCAGATCGCCGAGGCGAACGAGATTGCCTTCGGTCGCCTTTAACCGGAGTTCGGCCTCGTGACGGCGGCTGTGCAATCCGGCGATGCCGGCGGCATCCTCCAGCACGCGCCGGCGCTCTTGCGGCGCGGCGTTGATGACCTCGCCAATGCGGCCCTGCTGCACCAATGCCGGTGAGCGGGCGCCGGTCGCGGCGTCCTCGAACAGCAGGCGGACGTCCCGGGCGCGCACATCCTTGCCATTGACTTTGTAAGCGGAGCCGGCGTCGCGCTCGATCCGGCGCGTGACCTCCAGCATGTCGTGATCGTTGAATTCGGCCGGCGCCGTGCGGGCGCTGTTGTCGACGAAAATCGTAACCTCGGCGCTGTTGCGCGACGGGCGCACCTCGGAGCCTGAGAAGATCACGTCCTCCATGTTGGAGCCGCGCATGCTCTTATAGGAGGTCTCGCCCATGACCCAGCGCAGCGCCTCGAGCAAGTTCGACTTGCCGCAGCCATTGGGGCCGACGACTCCGGTGAGGCCGTGCTCGACCGCGAGTTCGGTAGGCTCAACGAAGGATTTGAATCCAAGAAGGCGGAGACGAGTGATCTTCAATTGTGAACTGCCTTTGAAAGGAAGCTGCTACGCGCGGAAACCGCGGATGACGACGCAGAAACGGATCAGGCCTGGGGCGAAATCATCGCCTTAATCTGCTCGAACGTGACCGTTCCCTGGGCTTTTTGCCCATTCACGAAGAGGGTTGGCGTGCCGACCACGCCAAATTTGCGCCCCCGCTGCTTCACCTCGGTCAATCCGTCGATAATGGTTTGATTCGTGAGGCATTTGTCAAACGTCTCGCGAGTCATGCCGCCGGCCTTGGCGACTGCATAGATGGCATCCGGCCGCACCTCCTGGTTCACCCATTCCGGCTGCCGCGACAGAAACTGCTCGGTATAGAACAGGTTCTTCTCCGCCGGCGCGCAGCGGGTGATGATCGCCGCCGTGCCCGCCGTGCGCCCGATAGGGAACTCGCGGATGATGTACCGGACCTTGCCGGTGTCGATGAATTCGCGCTTCACCCGCGGAAATACGTCGCGATGATAGGCGCGACAATGGGGGCAGGTGAGCGAAGCGTATTCTATGATCGTGATCGGCGCGGTCGCCTTGCCGAGGACACGGTCGCCGAAGGGCCCCTCTTGGACCAGCTCTTCCTTCGACGGCACATTGAGCGCCTTGCTGTCGGCCGTGGCGACAGCGCCGCCGCCGCAACCCGAACACAGAACGCCGACGGCAAGCAGAAGCGACGCTGTGACCGACCTCAATTGCATCCGGCCAATCCTATTTGCCAGGTTCGGTCGTTCCCGCGGGCTTGCCTTCGATCGCCGCGTCGAAATCCTCAAGCTTATGCTCTCCGGTCAGCCGCTTGCCGTTCACGAAGAAGCTCGGCGTGGAGTCGACGCCGAACTTGTCGTGAGCGCGCTGGCGGACCTCGACGATCTTGCCGAACAGCTCCTGGTCGGCGAGGCACTTATCGAATTGCTCTTTGGAAATGCCCGCCTGCCGCGCGATGAGAAGCAGCTTGTCTTTGGCGTCCGCGCCCGGCACGGCCCAGGTGTCCTGCGTCTCGAACAGCGCGCTGACCATGGGAAAATAGCGGTCATTGCCGGCGCAACGCGCCAGCATGAAGGCCGCGACCGCGAGGTTATCGAGCGGGAACTCCCGGAAGACGAAGCGCACTTGGCCGGTGTCGATATATTTGGTCTTCAGCGCGGGATAGACGTCGGTGTGAAACGTGGCGCAATGGCCGCAGGTGGCCGAGGCATACTCAACGATCGTGTTCGGCGCATCGGATTTGCCGAGCGACATCTCCGGAAGCGGCCCCGGCTGCATCAGCGCGGCCGTGTCGGGGTCTGACTTTGGGCCATCCGCCGTGCTCGCCTGCTCGGAGCCGCTGCGGTAATAAACGACGGCAGCCACGATCGTGGCGAGGAGTACCGCGCCGATGACATAGAGGACAGTTTTATTCGTTGCAGCTGATTTCTCGGGTTCGCTCACTCGTGCCACTTCGCTGTTTCCTTCAATGGGGGCCGTCTTTCGCGCGCTACAATCGTTGTGGAAGCGCCGAATGGCAAGGGGGACCCCTTCAACCCTTCGTGCGTCGCGCAAGGCCACCTAAACGCATTAAGGCGTGGCGGAGGGCGTCGTCCTTTATCGCGGTTTTCGGCGGCAGAGGCGCCTCGGGAATAGGCGCGGGCGTCGGCTTGCGCCGTGCCTGCACTTTGACAACGGGCGCCTGCAAGATCCGCATTTCGGCAATGGCTCGATAGCCGAAATAGATATTCACGCGCTCCAGAATCTGCCCGACGCAATGTTGCACCTCGATGGCGCGCGGACCCTCCACCCGCAAAGTCAACGTGGCGCCTTCCGGCCGATGCGTCTTTGCGCCGGCCTCTTCTTGCCGCCACGGCCACACGATCTTGTCGGGCATCGTGTAAGAAGCGAGCTCCGCACCCACGATGGCCGGCCATTCGCTGAGAAGTGCCGTGGTTGAGAACCCACGGGCACGGGCCACGGGATCGAGCACGCGCGCCACATAAGCGCCGACCGCGCGCGCACCCCACGCGGCCTTTCCGGGAAATTTTTGCAGTTTATCGGCCATGCGCCAGTGTTTTCCGGTGGAGCGGAGCCGGGCCCCGCTTGCTTCCCCGCCGCCGAGCTTACACCATCGCCGCGTTGAACGCGGGCAGAGTTCGGAATGACCCAAATCGAAGAGACTGCAACAGCCGAGCAAGCCCATATCGCGGGCCCGCTGCTCGAATGGTACGACCGCGAGCGCAGGCATTTGCCCTGGCGGGCGCCGCAAGGCGTTGCGCCCGACCCTTATCATGTCTGGCTGAGCGAGATCATGCTGCAGCAGACGACGGTCAAGGCCGTCACCCCGCGCTATGCCGGCTTCCTGCGGCGCTGGCCAACCGTGGCGGCATTAGCCGGCGCCGAGCTTGGCGATGTCCTCGCCGCCTGGGCCGGCCTCGGCTATTACGCCCGCGCCCGCAACCTGCATGCCTGCGCTCGCGCCGTGGTGGAGCGGCATGGCGACAAATTTCCAGCAAACGAAAGCGAGCTGCGCAAACTCCCGGGAGTCGGCGACTATACCGCCGCCGCGATCGCCGCCATCGCCTTCGATGTGGCCGCGACGCCTGTCGACGGCAATGTCGAGCGCGTCGTGGCGCGTCTTTTCGCGGTCACCAACCCGTTGCCGCAAGCGAAAGGTGACATCAAGGCGCTGGCCGCGACGCTGACGCCATCGAAGCGCCCCGGCGATTTTGTGCAAGCCATGATGGATCTCGGCGCCACCATCTGCACGCCGCGCCGACCCGCTTGCGGCCTCTGTCCCTTACGCAGTTTCTGTCGCGCTTACGCGCAAGGTCTCGCCGAGGCTCTGCCCTATCGCGCCGGGAAAGAAGAACGGGCCGTCCGTCGCGGCGTGGCCTATGTCGCGATTCGCGACGACGGCGCCGTGCTGTTGCGCGAGCGCCCGCTCAAGGGCCTGCTCGGCGGCATGCTGGAAGTCCCGGCAACGCCGTGGGCCGAGGGCGTAAGCAATTCGGCAAATGCGTGGGCGCACGCGCCGGTCGAGGCGGAATGGGGAATACTGACGGGGAGGGTGGAGCACACCTTCACCCATTTCCATCTCGAGCTCGATGTCTATCGCGCCGATGTTGATGGCGATGTCATGCTGAACGAGGCTGCCACACCCGAGCGCTGCCGCTGGGTCGCGCGGCGCGACCTGGCGACAGCCGCGCTGCCGAGCGTGACGCACAAGATTTTAGCTCACGCGTTTGCAACCGATGAGCGGCGCAGACGCGCGAATGCTAGTTCGCCAATTGCCGCCGCGCCTCGTCGCGCAAAGCGTCGATCGGCTTGAGATCGCCTTCCGCCTCATAGTGCCAGAAGGTCCAGCCGTTGCAAGCCGCGGTGCCTTGCACATGCGCGCCGATCTTGTGGATCGAGCCAGTTGCACCGGCGCAGAAGATGCTGCCGTCGGCGCGCACCCGCGCCTCGTGGCGTGCGGCGGGATCGTAGAGCGCGGCCCCAGGAGAGATAAGACCGAGCTCTACGAGTGCCCCGAAAGGAACTCTTTGTTCCCCCCGCTTCCCCTTGGCTACTGCAAGGGTATCCGCATCGAGTGGTTGGGCGCTCCGAACGCGCGCTGTCGCGGCTTCCGCGTAAGCCTGCTCGCGTTCGATGCCGATGAAATTGCGTCCGAGGCGTTTCGCAGCGACCGCGGTCGTGCCGGAGCCGAGAAAGGGATCAAGCACCACGTCGCCGACATTGCTGGAGGCCAGCAGGACGCGGTGCAGAAGCGCCTCGGGCTTTTGCGTGGGATGTGTCTTGCGGCCCGAGGCCTCCTTCAGCCGTTCTCCGCCGGAGCAGATCGGCAAGAGCCAGTCGGAGCGCATCTGCAAATCTTCGTTCAGGGCCTTCATGGCGTCGTAGTTGAAGGTGTAGCGCGCCTTCGGTCCCATCGAGGCCCAGATCATTGTCTCATGCGCATTGGTGAATCGGCGCCCCCGGAAATTCGGCATCGGGTTCGTCTTGCGCCAAATGACATCGTTGAGAACCCAGAAGCCGAGATCCTGCATGATGGCGCCGACGCGGAAAATATTGTGGTAGCTGCCGATCACCCAAAGGCTGCCTTCGGGTTTCAGCGCCCCGCGGCAGGCGGAAAGCCAAGCGTGGGTGAAGCCGTCATAGTCTCCGAAGCTTGCGAACTTGTCCCAATCGTCGTCGACCCCGTCGACGCGGCTATTGTCGGGGCGGAGGAGCTCGCTGTTGAGCTGGAGATTGTAGGGCGGGTCGGCGAAGACGAGGTCCACGCTCGCTTGCGGGAGCCGGGCGATCTCTTCGACGCAATCGCCGACGAGGATTTTATTGAGCGGAAACGCCGCTCCCGTATCATCCCCGACGTCCATGACACCCACTCGATTACGCGAGACCAAACAAAGTTCGAACGTCGCCTTATGGGCGAGCGGGGGCCATGCTGACGCGTTAGGGTAAAGGCGGACTTAACTCGCGCCGCTCAAAGCTGCGCGTGAGGGATCGACGGGGAAAGCGACGTGGCGGGCACGCAGGACATCGTGATGATCCACGGCGCCAATTGCGGCGCCTGGTGCTTCGAGAAATTCCGGGAGGTGTTCGAAGCCCAGGGTTGGACCTGCCACGCGCCGGACCTGGTCGGCCACCGTATGAGCGCCGGGACGGACGAGAACGCGGTCAAAGGCGTGGGCATGGCCGATTATCGTGCCGAGCTCGAAGGCTTTCTCGTAGGTTTCGTAGAGCCTCCGGTTCTGCTCGGCCACTCCATGGGTGCGGTGCTTGCCCAGCAGCTCGCGGCACAAGGCCTCGCGCGCGCGTTGATTCTCCTGAGCCCTGCGCCGCGCGCCGGCATCTTGCCTGCCAGCGATGGCGAGAAGCAGCTCGCCACCGACCTGATGTCGCTCGGGGCGTATTGGACGAAAGCACTGCGGCCGAGCTTCGAGCTTGCCTGTATCTATTCGCTCAACCGCATGAAGCCGGGGCAGCAGCGCAGCGTGTTCGACCGCTTCGTGCCCGAATCGGGGCGCGCTTTGTTCGAGCTCTTCTTCTGGATGTTCGACAAGGAGCGCGCGACCGCGGTGGATGTAAAAGCGGTGCGCTGCCCGGCACTCTGTCTCTCCGGCACCGATGACTGCCTCATCTCGCTCGCAACGGCGCGGGCGACTGCGGAAGGATTTCCCGGCGCGATGTTCTGGGAAGCGGACGGGCACGCTCACATGCTGCTGCTTGAGCCCGGCGCGGATGCGCTGGCGCGCCGCATCGCTGCGTGGATCCCGGCTGGCGATTGAAGCGGCTTATTCCTGAATGTCGGTGGGCGGCTCGGCGCCCGTCTGGAGCAGGCTCATCGCCCGCGCGATGGGGCTGAAGGAGCGGCGATGATGCGTGCAGACGCCATGCGTCTTGATGGCGAGCGCGTGCTCCGGCGTGCCGTAGCCCTTGTTGCGCTCCCAGCCATAGCGGCGGTAGCGCCGCGACAGCTTCACCATCATGCGGTCGCGCGTCACCTTCGCCACAATGGACGCAGCGGCCACCGAGACCGAGATGCCGTCGCCGCCGATCACGGGCGTGGCCGGGCAGGGGAAGCGGCGCGGCTTGATATTGCCGTCGATCAGGGCCACCGCGCGCGGCACCTGCAAGCCACGGAACGCGGCGCGCATGCCCCACAGGCTCGCCTGGAGGATGTTGTCACGGTCGATGCGCTTCACCTGACCGAAGGCAATGGACACGCATGCCGTTGCCATGATCTCAGCGTAGCGATCTTTCCTCGCTTCCGCGGTGAGCACCTTCGAATCGTTAAGCCCTTCGGGAATGCGGTCCGGATTGAGGATCACAGCGGCGACCACCACCGGTCCCGCCCAAGGGCCGCGGCCCGCCTCGTCGACGCCGGCCACAGGCAAGCCATGCAGACACATCATCTCTTCTTCGAGATCGAAGGAGGGCTCGGGCAACGGCAAGGCTCTGGCGGGTAGTCCCATGACGGACGACTTTCGCGCGAACCGGGCGTCCTTGGCAACTCGTTCGGCAGCAGCGCCGCGCCTCCTGTGGAAAAGCGCCAGCCGTTCTCCTCGGCGACCCGCCGCTCTATGCACCCCGAGGTGCTTGCCCGCTCTCTGTGGGAAGGATCAGGATGCACGCGATCATCAGTGCCGCGATGACCGCGGTGGCAAGCGGGCGGCTCCAGGCTAGACCGCCTTGGTCCAGGGGCTTGTCGACAAAATCACCGACCGTGGCTCCGAGCGGACGCGTCAAAATGAAGGCGGCCCAGAACTAGCGCGCGCGATATGTCGTCCAGTAATAGGCTGAGACTAGCACCGCCAATCCGGCGGCGAACACCAGCGCGGCCCCTGCATAGCCGAGCCCTAGGGCGGCGAGCCAGTCACCGAGTGCAGTTCCCACTTTTGCGAGAACGTGATTGCCGCCCAGTAGGAAGCTTCCACCTTCGGCGTGCTGACTGTTTCCACGGAAATGGAACCAAGCGACCAATACCCGAGGCCAAGCACGGCCATCAGGCTGGCGAACAGGATCAACGAGCCGCCGGCATAGCCGACACCCAAGGAGCGGGTCGCGAAGTCGGCCATCGTCGTGCCCGCGGTAGCCGAGGCCACGATCACCAACCAGTAGAGGAACGAGTGGAATTGCTTCGCGGCGATCTGGACGCCTATCAGAAGCACCAAGGCGGGAGAAAAATCACGTGCCGACTAGGTAGCCGAGATCCAGCGTCATGCTAACCGTGTCGCCGCCCGTTTCGCCTAGCGTGGTGGCGAGAATCTTGATGATCCAGAAGCCGAGCGTGACCTCTGGGACCTTAGTTGCGTAGCCATCAGAAGTCTGTGCCACGGTCTGCTACTCGCGATCTTAGAAGGCTCCTTTCCGCTAACGCCACGGGAGCCAGAAAAGGCCACGGGTCACGATGGCTATGTGTCAGGCCTAGAACAGCGCGAGCTGCTGCCCTCGCAAGACTGGGCGCGTGAAAAGATCGGTGCGCAGATTCGTCGAGCGCTTGTTTAGGCCAAGCCGAGCCGCGGCAATCTCGAAGCGCCGGCCGATCATCCAGGCAAATGGCCCGTCGCCAACCATGCGCTCATTCCACTTCGCGTCATAGAGCTTGCCGCCGCGCGTCGAGCGCATTAGCGACAGCACGCGATTGGCGCGATCCGGACAATTCGCTTTCAGCCATTCGGTGAAAAGGTCGCCGATCTCAAGCGGCAGGCGCAGCAGCACATAGCCGGCCTGCTTGGCGCCGGCAGCGGCGGCACGCTCCAGAATTTTCTCCATCTCCATGTCCGTCAGTCCGGGCAGGACCGGGGCGACCATGACCGAGGTGGGGACGCCAGCGTCGTTGAGCCGCGCAATCGTTTCGAGCCGCTTGCCCGGCGTGCTTGCGCGAGGTTCCATGGCGCGGGCGAGCTTGCGATCGAGCGTCGTCACGGACAACGCGACCTTGACGAGGCCGCGCTCCGCCATCGGCTTCAGGATATCGAGGTCGCGCAGGACAAGCGCCGATTTGGTGACGATGCCGACGGGATGATTGGTCTCGCTCAGCACCTCAAGGATGCGGCGCATGATGCGGTAGCGCCGCTCGATCGGCTGATAGGGATCGGTATTCGTGCCGATCGCCATGGTGCGGACCCGATATTTCGGGTCGGCGAGCTCGCGCTCCAGCGCCTCGGCGGCATTGGTCTTGGCGAACAGCTTGGTTTCGAAATCGAGCCCCGGCGACAGTCCGAGAAAAGCGTGGGTCGGACGCGCGTAACAGTAGATGCAGCCATGCTCGCAACCGCGATACGGATTGATGGAGCGGTCGAAACTAATATCGGGGGAGTCGTTTCGGGTGATGATTTTCCGCGCCGGCACCTCCTGCACCTCGGTGCGCAGGGCCTCGAGTTCGGCGAGCGATTCCCAGCCGTCATCGGTCGGCTCGTAGGCGATTGGCTCGAACCGGCCGGAGCGGTTCGTGGTCGCGCCGCGCCCCTGACGGCGCTCGGCTGCCACGCCTGATGCCTCCAGCGGAAAGCTTTCGAAGCCCCGGGACTTTCTGAGCGAGACTGCCATTGCTCGGATATAGGATGGCGGCAGGAACAAATCAAGAACGTTGTGCTAAACGGCTCGTTCCCGCGATTGAACGGGACCCGTCAGCAGTTATAGTCTGTGACCATGATTTCCGTGATTATCCCCACCTTTAACGCCGAGCGCAGCCTGGCGCCGACGCTGGCGTCACTGGTGCCCGCGGTGGTGGATAGCGTGGTGCAGGAGGCCATCATTGCCGATGGCGGTTCGACCGACGCGACCATCGCCATCACGGAAGCCGCGGGCACGCGGCTGGTCGAAGCCGAGCGGGGCCGCGGCTCGCAGCTCGAGGCTGGCGCCGCGGCGGCGCGAGGAGATTGGCTGCTCTTTTTGCATGCCGACACCGTACTGGAGCAAGGCTGGAAAGAGGAAGCGCAAGCCTTCATGGAACGCGTGGAGAATGGGCGCCGCGCGCCCGCTGCAGCAGCCTTCCGCTTCGCGCTCGACGACGAAGGCTTGATGCCGCGCATCGTGGAGCGGCTCGTGCGCTTGCGCTGCTTCGTCCTCAAGCTTCCCTATGGAGACCAGGGCCTGCTCATCCCGCGTGCGCTTTATAACCGGCTCGGCGGCTTTCGCCCGCTGCCGCTCATGGAAGATGTCGACCTCGTGCGCCGCCTGAAGCGAAGCGAACTGGTCATGCTCAAGTCGCGCGCCATCACGAATGCGCGGCGCTATCGGCAAGACGGTTATCTTTCGCGCACGCTGCGCAATCTCTGCTGCATCCTGCTTTATTATCTTCGCGTGCCGGCACGCACGCTCGCTCGCCTCTATGGCTAAGCGGTGGCGCGGTCCGTACCATCGCGCTGGTTGTCTCCCCAATCTCGTCATCATGGCGAAGACCCCGCTCATGGGCCGCGCCAAGCAGCGATTGGCACGAAGCATCGGCCAGACCGCGGCGCTGCGCTTTTACCGCGCGTGCCTGACTAGCACTGTTCTCCGTCTTGCCCGATCTCCACGCTGGCGTACTTACATCGCCATCACGCCGGACATCGATCGCGCCGCACCGTTCTGGCGAGGAATGGTGCAGCGAAGCGGCGCCTTGCTTATGGCGCAGGGAAGCGGCGACCTCGGGCAGCGCATGCAGCGCATCTTCGATCGTCTGGGGCCGGGTCCGACCATCATCGTCGGCAGCGATATCCCCTGTATGCGGAGCGCTCACATTGCCTGCGCGTTCAAGCTCCTCGGATCCGCCGATGCAATTCTGGGCCCGGCGGGAGACGGCGGCTATTGGCTGATCGGCGTGCGAGGCTTGCGCCGGCGTGCGCTGTTCGCAGGCGTACGGTGGTCGACCCCGGAAGCCCTGACAGACACGATTGTAAATCTCGGCGAGAGCCGCGTCGTCTTGGCTCCAATACTTGACGATGTTGATACTATTGTGTCTTTTGCAGGCGAGGGAAAGAGTGCTGAACGTCTTATTCACCAAGCATGAGCCTGATTAGATGCAACTCTGCGGCATTTAATCGAAACTGCAGAGCCCTCGTCTAGAGCCCTGCAACAGCAAGTGAAGGAGGGGACATGACGTTGTCCAATTCGCCGACGAGCGCGATGCACTGATGCTTGTGTCGAAGCCGTCATAACGAGCGCAGACCTTCAGCACATGTCCGGCTTCGAGCTGTGTTGGGAAGCTGCCGGCGGCCTATCTATATATTGCTGATGTCGACAAAGTACGATCAGACGACCCTGATCGAGGCCTTGTACAGCGGCGCCGATGACTTCATGGGCAAGCCGCCGCGCGCCGAAGAGCTTTATGCGCGCCTGCGTGCCGCGGAGCGTATTGCCTCCATGCAGCGCGAGCTTATCAATCTCGCCACGACCGATCCGCTGACCGGCCTGAACAATCGTCGCGGCTTCTTCGAACGTGCCACCGAAGCCTGCGCCCGCACCATTCCCGACGGCAAGCTCGCCGCCATCTTTCTCGACATCGATAATTTCAAGCGTATCAACAATGCCTACGGCCATGACACCGGCGACGAGGCGATTCGAGCTTGCGCCCGCGCGGCATGGATCGAAAACGGTGTTGTGGGGCGGCTTGGCGGCGACGAATTCGCGCTGCTGCTCGAGGAGCGGCGCCTGCCTGAGGCGGTCGAGATTGCCGAGGATCTAAGGGCACGGCTTGCCGACAAGCCGCTCGTCACGGAGAAGGGCCCGATCACTCTTACCTGGAGCGTCGGCGTGAGCGAGGCGCATCCGGGCGATACCGTGGACTGCCTGCTCGCCCGCGCGGATGCCGCGCTCTACGATGCGAAGATAACCGGGCGCAATCGCGTGGTTGCGCGCCCCGGCATCATCAGATCCGCGCCGCGTGCCCGTGATGCGGTCGCCAGCCACGCTATCGCCGGCGCTTCGTTACTTTAAGTCATCCATTCACAGCGCAGAAAAGGCGCCTCGCGCGGCGCTTTCGGCTATTGGCAATCGCCAGCAAAGGATCTCGCGCCCCGTTAGCAGCGTGACGCGGGCCTTTGCCTATTCGGCGGCATTTTTGGCGGCGGCCTTCTTCCTTTCGCGGAGTCGCGGCATGATCTCGATGAACGAGCAGGGGCGGTGGCGGTTGTCGAGCTGGGCTTTGAGGATGCCGTTCCAGGCGTCCTCGCAGGCGCCGGGCGATCCCGGCACGCAGAAAATGTAGGTCCCTTTCGCCAGGCCGCCGCAGGCGCGCGACTGCACCGTCGAGGTGCCGACGCTCTGATAGCTCAGCATGTGAAAGAGCACCGCGAAGCCCTCGATCTCCTTCTCGAAGAGAGGCTTCACCGCTTCCGGCGTAACGTCGCGGCCGGTGAAGCCGGTGCCGCCCGTGGTGATGACCACGTCGACGCCGGGATCCTTGATCCATCGCTTGACCTGTTTGCGAATGTCTTTCGGATCGTCCGACACGATGGCGTGCTCGGCCAATTCGTGCCCTGCCTCACCGATCATCTTGACGAGGAGAGGCCCGGATTTGTCGGTCTTCTGCGTGCGCGTGTCCGACACCGTCAGCACGGCCACGCGCACCGGTATAAAGGGACGGCTTTCATCGAAGCGGCTGCTCATTGTTGCTCCAGTGCCACTTTCACCATCAGCAGGTCGCGCCAAGCGTAGCGCTTCTCCTCGGGTTTACGCAGAAGATAGGCCGGGTGCAGCGTGGCGAGGGTCGCGACGCTGCGGCCGCCGCAATCGTAATTCAGCCATTTGCCGCGCAGGCGCATGATGCCTTCGCTCACGCCGAGAATATTTTTCGCCGCGGCGCCGCCGAGCAGTACGAGGATGCCGGGATTCAACAGCTCGATCTGACGGGCGAGAAACGGCGCGCAGGCCGCAACCTCTTGCGGCGTCGGCGTACGATTTCCCGGCGGACGCCAATAGACCGTGTTTGTGATGTAGACTTGGCTCTCGCCGAGCCCGATCGCGGCGAGCATCCGGTCGAGCAGTTGGCCCGCGCGTCCGACGAAGGGCTTGCCCTGCAAATCCTCGTCGCGCCCCGGCGCCTCGCCGATCAACATGATCTTGGCCGTCTCGCTGCCGCGGGCAAAACAGAGCGTCTTTGCGGTGCGCTTGAGCGCGCAGTCCTCGAAGGAAGCAACCATCTCTTGCAAGGCTTGCAGCGTTGCGGCGTCCCCGGGCCGTGCAGCGGGGACGGCAGGCTGCGCCGGGCTCTGCGCGGAGGGCCTGCGCTCCGGTCGAGCGACGTGGGGCGAAGAAACAAGTAGCAGCGGGGCGAAACGGTCGATTGGCACATCGCCAATGGCCTCGTCGACACCCATCGCCTCGTACCAGGCGAGCAGTGCTTGAGGGGCTTTTGCTTGCGATTGCGTCATTTGCGATGCCCGCATCGATCCTATATTTGTCATTCTCCGGTTTCGCCGGAAAAATGCGCAATTCGCTGGGCCCATCGAATTAGCACCGATCGCTTGGCTGACCGATTCCCGCCTTGGGAGGGAACGGGGGAGCGTTGCCCGAAGGCAGCGCCGAGGCTGAAGGAGCTAGCCGGTTTGGATGACCAAGTCGAACGCGAAACCATGGAGTTCGACGTCGTTATTGTCGGCGCCGGACCGGCCGGCCTCGCGGCCGCGATCAGGCTGAAGCAGCTTGCTGCCGAGAAGGGGACGGAAATCGCCGTCGTGGTGCTGGAGAAGGGCTCCGAGGTCGGCGCCCATATTCTCTCCGGTGCGGTCATCGATCCCGTCGCCCTCGACAAGCTCATCCCCCATTGGCGCGAGCAGGGCTCACCCCTCGATACGCCGGTCACCGAGGACCGCTTCCATTATCTCTGGAAGGATGGCGGGTTGAGCCTTCCCACCATGCTGATGCCGCCGCTGATGAGCAATCATGGCTGCTATATCGGCAGTCTTGGCTCGCTCTGCCGCTGGCTTGGCGAGCAGGCCGGAGCGCTAGGCGTCGAGGTCTATCCCGGCATCGCCGTGACCGAAGCGATCTTCGGCGAGAACGGCGAGATCAAGGGCGTCATCACCGGCGACATGGGCGTGGCCCGTGACGGCAGTCACAAGGACAGCTACACGCCGGGCCTCGCGCTCACCGGCAAATACACGCTGATCGCCGAAGGCGCGCGCGGTTCGCTCTCCAAAGCCTTGATCCGCAAGCTTGGACTCGATGCCGAAAGCGGCCCGCAGAAATTCGGCATCGGCCTGAAGGAATTGTGGGAGGTCCCGGCCGAGAAGCACAGACCGGGTCTGGTGCAGCACACGATGGGCTGGCCCTTAGGCGACCGCACCGGCGGCGGCTCGTTCCTGTATCATTTCGGCGAGCGGCTGGTGGCGGTCGGCTTCGTCGTTCATCTCGACTATGACGATCCCTATCTCAATCCCTTCAAGGAATTCCAGCGCTCGAAGATGCATCCGCGCATCCGCGAACATCTCGAAGGCGGGAAGCGCATCTCTTACGGCGCTCGCGCGCTGACCGAAGGCGGCTGGCAGGCGATCCCGCGTCTCGTCTTTCCGGGAGGCGCGCTGATCGGTTGCGCCGCGGGCTTCATGAACGTGCCGCGCATCAAAGGCAGCCACAACGCGATGCTGACCGGCATGATGGCGGCGGAGGCTGCCTTCGCGGCGATCGGCGAGGGGCGCGCTCACGACCTGCTCGAAGCCTATCCTGAAAGCGTCGCGGCGAGCGCGACGGCCACCGAGCTGAAAAAGGTGCGCAACGTGAAGCCGCTCTGGTTGCGCTTCGGCACGCGGCTCGGCGTCATGCTCGGCGGCATAGACATGTGGCTGAACACGATCTTCCCGTTCCTCACCCACACCCTGAAACATTTGACGCCCGATTTCGCGAGCCTGCAAAAGGCCGACCAGGCGAAGCCAATCGAATACGAGAAACCCGATGGCGTGCTGACATTCGACATCCTCTCTTCGATGTTTGTCTCAGGCACCAATCACAAAGAGGATCAGCCGGTGCATTTGCGGCTCGCCGACCCATCCATCCCGATCGAGAAGAATCTGCCCGAATATGCGGAGCCCGCGCAGCGCTATTGCCCGGCGCTCGTCTACGAGGTTGTGGAAGAAGGCGGAACGCTTCGCTTCCAGATCAACGCGCAGAACTGCGTCCACTGCAAGACCTGCGACGTCAAGGACCCGGCGCAGAACATCACCTGGGTGCCGCCTGAAGGCGGTGACGGGCCCAACTACGTTAATATGTGATCGCGCCGAATACGCATCAACGCCACAAACGCGCCGCCTTCCCCTGCAAAAAGCTTTTGGTTTGCAGAAATTGCGAAAAACCGTTTAACCTTCGGTCAGGCTCCCGGACGGGGACTCAAGATCCAGAATTGGGGCGGCTAGACAGCCGAAACGAATATGGTGATTGGCGACAAAGCGACTCTGCGCAAGTGGGGGCCGAGATCTCTCCTCCTCGCGGCAATTCTTATCGCGCCCGCCGCCTATTCGGAGGTAGATCTGACCAAGTCGTCGGATGCCGATCAGGGCACGCTTCTCGGCAACTATCTCTCGGGCCGTGTCGCTCGCGGCGATCATGACACCACCGCCGCTGCCGACTTCTATTCCGCGGCGCTCGCCGGGGACCCCGCCAACGAGATCATCATGGAGCAGACTTTCCTGCTTCAAGCCGCGGCCGCCGATTGGGGTCGCGCGACCGATCTCGCCGAGCAGCTCATCAAGGTCGAGCCATCGCATCGCATCGCACGCTTTCTGCTCGGCGCCGAAGCCTTCAAGAAAGGCGATTACAAGAAAGCCGACGAGCATTTCGCCGCTGCCCGCCAGGGTCCCATCGCGGATCTGACCTCGACGCTCGCCCGCGCCTGGGTGCAGGCCGCCGATAACAATTACGATGGCGCCATGACCACGCTCGACACGCTGAGCGAGGCCGACTGGGCGCAGTTTTACCAGCGCTATCATCGCGCTCTGATCGCCGACGTCGCCGGCAAGCGTGATGTCGCGCAGCAGGCGTTCAGCGAGGCCTTCAAGAAAAATCCTGGAACGCTGCGCGTGGCCGAGGCCTATACGCGCCATGCCATGGTCTCCGGCAATCGCAAGCTCGCCCGCCAGATCCTGAAAGCGCACATGGCGGAGGCTTCGGGTCATCCCATCTCCCAGGCGCTGCAGGCCGAGATCGAGAGCGGCAAGGTTCCGCCGCTGCTCATCACCTCGCCGGCGCAGGGTTTGGCCGAGGTCTTCTACGGTATCGGCGACGCCCTCGCCGGCGAGGGTGGTCTCGACATGGGCATCACCTTCCTGCAATTCGCGCTTTACGTTGAGCCCGATTTCCCTCTCGCGCATGTGGCGCTCGCCGAGGCCTATGACGGCGCGCGGCGCTACGACTTGGAACTCGCGGCCTTCGACAATATCAAGGAAGATTCGCCGCTTTGGGTTAGCGTTCAGATTCAGAAGGCTTTCGCGCTGAACGCCATGGAACGCGTCGACGATGCCAAGGCGAAGCTCGACGAGCTGATCGCGAAGTATCCGAAAGACATCCGCCCGCTCGATGCGCTCGGCAACATTTTGCGTTCGCACGAGCGCTACGAGGAAGCGCGCGACTATTACGCGCGCGCCATCGCACTCCTCGGCGCGCCGACCCCGGACAATTGGTCGCTGTACTACTCCCGCGGCGTCTGTAACGAGCGGCTGAAGGACTGGCCCAAGGCCGAAGTGGATTTCAAGCAGGCGCTCGCGTTGGCTCCGGACGAATCCCTCGTGCTCAATTATCTCGGTTATTCCTGGGTCGATCAGGGTCGCAATCTCAAAACGGCGCTGGATTACATCCGCAAGGCGGTGAAGCTTAAGCCGGACGACGGTTATTATGTCGACAGCCTCGGCTGGGCCTATTTCCGGCTTGGCAATCTTGAGGGCGCCGTCGAGCAGCTAGAGCGCGCCGTCGAGCTGAAACCAGACGACCCCGTCATCAACGATCACCTCGGCGACGCGTATTGGCGCGTCGGCCGCAAGCTCGAGGCCAAATATCAGTGGGAGCAGGCGCTGACGCTGAAGCCGGAAAACGAGCAGGTCACGACCCTCAAGCAGAAGATTGCGGACGGTCTCCCCGACAAGGGCGCGACCCAGGCGGCCAACCGCACCACGCAGGCCGGCGGCAAGACGCCGGAATAGCCGCGCGATCTGACTCGGCCTCGCGGGAGGCGGCTTGTGACGACCATAAGCGACACCGCCAAGGCCAAGATCAATCTCAGTCTTGAGGTTCTCGGGCGCCGCGCCGACGACTTCCACGAGATCAGAAGCCTCGTCGCCTTCGCAAGTATTGCCGATACCCTCACGCTCGAAACCGGCGAAACGCTCTCGCTCGATCTGGACGGTGCTTTCGCCCGCGCGCTTGCCGGCCGCAACCTCATCTTAGAGGCGGCGGAGGCCGCGCTCGCGGCGCATCCAGGCTTGAAGCTCGGGCGTTTTCACCTGACGAAAAATCTTCCCGTCGCGAGCGGCATCGGCGGCGGCTCGGCGGATGCCGCGGCAGCGCTGCGCCTCATCGCGCGCGCCAACGGGACCATGCTGCAGGAGGAGAGCGCCAGGGAAATTGCGGCAAGGCTCGGCTCAGATGTTCCGGTCTGCCTCGCTAGCCAGCCCGCTCTGATGACGGGTCGCGGCGAGACGGTGCAGCTTGTCGAGGATTTGCCGAAGTGCGGCGTGCTCCTGGCCAATCCCGGACTCCCGCGGTCCTCAGGCCAAGTCTACGCCGAGCTGCGCGCGTCGCCATACGAGAGCAAAAAAGCGGACGAGAACGCAGCGCCGGATTTTGCCGGTGATTTTGCGCGGTTCATTGAGTATCTCGCCCCGCGCGGCAACGATCTCGAGCCGGCCGCCTTGCGGCTTGCGCCGGCGATCGGCGAGGTTCTCGACTCCCTGGAGAGATTGCCGGGCGGCCGCCTCACACGCATGTCCGGAAGCGGGGCGACCTGCTTTGTGCTCTTTGCCACGGAAGCGGAAGCCGAGACAGCGTCACGCGCTTTGACCGCCTCACGTCCCGATTGGTGGGTTCGAGCGGGAACGCTCGGCTAATACGGCCGGTCCACGCTAAACGCGATGGCCTTGAGCATGGCCGATTTCGGTTTCGACTCCGGGAAAATTGCAAGAGCGTCGCGGGCGATGGCGCCGTAATGGCGCGCGCGCTCCATCGTGTCGCTCAAGGCGCTGTGCTTCTTCAGGAGGTTCATCGCCTCGCCGAGATCATGTTCGCCGATCTCGCCGTCATGCAGCGTACGCTGCCAGAAGCTGCGCTCCTCTGCACTGCCGCGGCGATAGCAGAGCACCACCGGAAGCGTGATCTTGCCCTCGCGGAAATCGTCGCCGACGCTCTTGCCGAGCGTCGCCTGCTCGCCGGAATAATCGAGCGCATCATCGACGAGCTGGAAGGCCAGCCCGAGATTGCGGCCGTACGACCGCAACGCCGCCTGCTCCGATTTCGGCTTGCCGGCGATCACGCCGCCCACTTCGGCCGCCGCCGAAAACAGCGCTGCGGTCTTGGCGTCGATCACGGCAAGATAGTCGTCCTCGGTCGTGTCGGTATTCTTCGCGGTCATCAGCTGCATCACCTCGCCCTCGGCGATGATCGCGGCGGCGTCCGACAGAATGCGTAGCGCGCCGAGCGAGCCGACATCGACCATCATCTTGAAGGCCTGACCGAGGAGGAAATCGCCGACGAGAACGCTCGCCTCATTGCCCCAGAGCAACCGCGCCGTCTTTCGTCCCCGCCGCAGATTGCTTTCGTCGACCACGTCGTCGTGCAGGAGCGTCGCGGTATGCATGAATTCGACGGCGGCCGCGAGGCGGACATGCGCGTCGCCCTCATAGCCACAGAGCCGCGCGGACGCCAAAGTCAGCATGGGGCGCAGCCTCTTGCCGCCGGAATCGATTAAATGCCGCGCAAGCTCCGGGATCAACTCGACATTGGAGCGGGCACGGTCGAGGATCAGCCGGTTGACATGGGCCATATCCTCCTGGACAAGCGCCACGAGCGGCGCAAGGCTTACCTGTGGATCCCGCGCGCCGCTAAGCGAAACAACAACGCCCAAATCACTTCTCCTAATGGGACCAACGAGCCCTTGGGGAATATAGTCGGCGGTCCGCCGTAAAGGGTCAAGGCACTCCAGCTTCGTATTATGGCAAGCACGCGTGTGATGAAGGAATTGTTGCGTTCAAACGATCCCGTGCTCATTTCCTATGTCAGCGCGCTCCTTTCGGAGGCGGAAATCGCCTTCATGGTCGCCGACACGAATATGAGCGTGCTGGAAGGCTCGCTCGGGGTGTTGCCTCGGCGCGTGCTCGTGGTAGGCGAGCGGATTGCCCACGCACGCAACCTTCTCACCGAGGCCGGCATCGGCCATGTCATCGCCGAACAAGACAGGAATTGAGCGCGTGACGACGCTGCCCAAGCGGGCCGGCGCGACGACCGACGATTTTCTCGGCGGCCGCATCAGCGTGATCCAGCCGCGGTCAGGCCACAGATCCGGAAGCGACGCCGTTTGGCTGCAAGCCGCAGTTCCGGCGCGGCCGCGCGACCGGGTCCTCGATGTTGGCGCCGGAGTCGGTGTCGCCGGGCTCGCGCTTTTGGCACGCGTGCCGAAACTCGAACTGACAGCAATTGAGATCGACGCAGGGCTCTGTGCGCTGGCGACGGAAAATGCGGCGCGCAACGGCTTCGCCAACAATGTCACGATCGTCGAAGCCGACGTGACGTTGCTCGCCAGGACGCTGCAAGCAAAGGGTCTTGCACGCGAAGGCTACGATCAGGTGATGACGAACCCGCCATTTTACGCCGAGGGGAGCGCGCGCGCCGGCCCCGCCAAGGCGGCCGCCCATATCATGGCGGCCGGCGCTCTGCCGGCCTGGATCGGTTTCTTGACCGCCGCGACGGCGGCGAAGGGACGGCTGACAGTGATTCACCGGCCGGAAGTCTTAGGCGAATTGCTGGCCCTGCTCGACCGCCGCTTCGGCGCGCTGACGGTTTTTCCTCTCTTTCCCAGCGAGGGCGCGCCCGCCACGCGCATCATCTTGCAAGGACGCAAAGGCAGCAGAGCAGGGAGCAAGCTTTTGCCGGGATTGGTCTTGCACCATGACGATGGGCGCTACACGGCGAAGGCGGAGGCGGTGTTGCGGCAAGGCGAGAGGCTGGATCTCGACGGCTAACGAAAAAAGGCTGCCGCCCGGGGGGACAGGCGGCAGCCTCGATGCGCCCGGGAGGAGGAGCACTCCCGGACCGTCAGGCCGCTAGTAGCAGACCTGGACGTTGCGCCAGATGGTCTTCCAATGCCCGTGCCACCGCACCTGGGTCGGCCGCAGCTCGTAGGTGCAGCGGGGCTGATACCAGGAGTAATTGAACCAGTATTTGTTGTGGCCACGGTTGCCGTAGTTGCCGTGATTGCCGTGATTGCCGTAGTTGCCGTGCTTACCGTTGTTGCCGTGCTTGCCGTTATTGCCCCAGTCGCCGCGATGGCCATCCTTGGCGTCGGCGGTCGAAGCGCCGAGTGCGAGGAACGAGACGGCGGCAGCAGCCATGAGGGTTGTCTTCAGCATGGGATCATCCTTCAGCGAGTGGCGCCTTTTCGGGCGCCTTGGGTTCAGTCAAGAACAGAGGACGTCTCTCTCTCTTGATTCCGTTTTAGAGATGTCGTGCTGAACCGAAGCTGAGGCTGATGTTCATCCGGCGTTCAGCCGGAAAGCGGGGGCGGCAAAAGCAAAGGGCCACTCCCGAGGCTCGGGAATGGCCCTTG
>NZ_JBPCOU010000058.1:0-25483 GCF_050999895.1 Methyloceanibacter sp.
CGAGGGTCGCAAGCGCTTCGCCTTCGACATCCTCGGCAATGATGAGAAGCGGCTTGCCGGACTGCACCACGGCCTCGAGCACGGGCAGTAGCGACTGCATGTTGGAAAGCTTCTTCTCGTTGATGAGGATGTAGGGGTTCTCCAGCTCGACGCGCATCTTGTCGGCGTCGGTGATGAAGTATGGGGAGATATAGCCGCGGTCGAACTGCATGCCCTCGACCACTTCGAGCTCGCTTTCGAGGCTCTTGGCTTCCTCGACGGTAATCACGCCGTCATTGCCGACCTTCTGCATCGCGTCGGCGATGAAGCGGCCGATCTCGTGATCGCCATTGGCGGAGATGGTGCCGACCTGGGCGATCTCCTCATTCGAGGTGACCTTCTTCGCCTTTGCTTTCAGCTCGTTGACGACCGCGGGTGTCGCAAGGTCGATGCCGCGCTTCAGGTCCATCGGGTTGGAGCCGGCGGCGACGGACTTCGCGCCCTCGCGCACGATCGCCTGCGCGAGCAGGGTCGCCGTGGTAGTGCCGTCACCGGCGAGGTCGGCGGTCTTCGACGCCACCTCGCGCAGCATCTGCGCGCCCATGTTCTCGAACTTGTCGTCGAGCTCGATCTCCTTGGCAACGGTCACGCCATCCTTGGTGATGCGCGGTGCGCCAAACGATTTCTCGAGCACGACATTACGGCCCTTAGGACCGAGCGTTACCTTGACCGCATTGGCCAAGACGTCGACGCCATGGAGCATGCGCTCGCGGGCGTCTTGCGCAAATTTCACTTCCTTAGCAGCCATGTTCTCTTACTCCGGATTTAGGCCCCTCAACTTAAGCGGCCTTTTTCTTCTTTTCGGCGCTGCCTTCGAGCACGCCCATGATGTCGCTTTCCTTCATGATTAGCAGGTCTTCGCCGTCGATCTTGACTTCGGTGCCGGACCACTTGCCGAACAGCACGCGATCGCCGGCCTTCACGTCGAGCGGCTGCACGGTGCCGTTCTCGTCCCGGGCGCCGGGACCGACAGCGACGATCTGGCCCTGTTGCGGCTTTTCCTTGACGGTGTCGGGAATGATGATGCCCCCTTTGGTGCGCTCGTCGTCCTCGGTACGGCGTACGACCACGCGGTCGTGCAGCGGACGAAACTTCATGGGTAATCTCCTCCATTGATTTTGCAGCTGGCGGGGGCACTCCCCCGCGCGCTATGTAGAAAAAGGTCTTAGCACTTTCAAGAGGAGAGTGCCAACGTTAGCAGGCGCAGGATATTGCTGCTAATACGCTGATCCGGCTGGTAAATCCCTGTGGACGCAACCCGGCCCCGTGATTAACACTTATGGGGCGGATAACACGATTCGCGTGGCTGCCATGACAGACACGGCGTTCCATCACCAGCTGCAAGGCTACTCGCTAACGACGGCGGAAATTCTCTACCGCCTGCCGGACCATCCCAAGCTTCTGCAGAGCTATCTCTGGCAGGATTACGATCTCGCGCCGCGCTTCCCCAAGCTCACCGACTTTCTGGATTTCTGGAGTACGCATCTCGACGGCGCGCTTTACCGCGTGCTCGTCGCGCATCGCCGCCTCATCGCGCCAACCGAGTTCAGCTTCGTCGCAGGCGAACTGCGCCTGAATTGATCTCCGTCATTCCGGCTTGCGCCGGCATCACGTCCCGCGTCAAGACGCGGCCGGATGGTGCTCGTGCTGATGATGGTGGTGATGCGGGTGTGCCCGAACTCGAAGATGCGGGCGTTCTCCTGTTCCAGCACCGGCTTCACCGAACGGAAGGCGTCGCCGTAGAGATAGAACGGCACGCGCGGGAAGAGGTGGTGGATGAGGTGGAAGTTCTGAAACAGGTAGAGCCAGTTGACCAAGGGCTCTGAAATCCGTCCGCGGAACCAGAACACGTTGGTGTCGCGATAGCGCTCCTTGGCGACGTGCGGCTTGTGGGTGAGATAGGCGAAGAAATAGTTGATCAGCGCCGAGGCGAGGATGTGGGGGAAGATCCACAGCATCAGCACCTCGCGCCAATAATCCATGACCGATAGCCCGATCGCGATCCCGTAGTAGATCAAGTGCGCGACTATGATGTGGATCGCGAGCGGCCGCATGCCCGGAATGTGGGGTTTGAAGGCGATGTTTCTCCAGAAATAGGCGTGATACCAGAACACGATCGTGAGGCAGCGCCACACAACCAGGAACTGTTCTGGACCGCCACCAATGATCGGGATCGAGATCCGGATTGTTGGTGTCCCGGTGATGAGCGAGATGCATGTAGCGGAAGGCTTTGTGCTCGTGCAGCAGGATGGCGCCGCAGGCATAGCCGACGAGATGGTTCAGCCACAGCCACTTTGAATCGCGCCCGGCGATATTGCCGTGACAGGCCTCATGCAACGGCGTCTGGTCGGCATAGAGGATCAGCGTATTAGGATCAGTCCGAGCCAGAGCGGGATGATACCCATTGTGCCGAGGGTGCAGACGGCGGCAAAGGAGCCGATGATCGCAATGGCAAGGAACACGGTTGGCCACGCCATCATGCCCTGATAGGGCTTGATAAGCGTGAGCGCTTGCCGGGCGGCGGCGGCATTAGGCTGATCGCGGGACGTTTCGGTGATAGGGGGTTCGGCGGTTGTCACCGCATTTGCTCATCTTGCCCATGACCTTAACTCGCCAGTCGAGACCTTGCTCCGCATGCCCGTGTCCGAAGGCTTAAACAATCGCGATGCCGGGGAGGCTCGCCTCCTCGGCCCTCACACCGGAAATGTAACCGGGTCGGCGAAAGAGGCAAGAATCTTGCGCGGACCTTCGACGTTCATCCGGCCGTGCCCCGTCAAGATGTTGTCGAGCACGAGAACGTCGCCCTTTTTCCACCGGAATAGAACCGAGTGATCCCATGTGGCGCGGCGGATTTCGATCATCTCATCGGGGAGAATGGGCGTTCCGTCGCCGTAAAGAATTTGGACCGGCATAACGTCGAGCGCGTAAAGCAACCTGAGGCCCATTTTTAGAGAGGCGTTATGGAGCGAATTCTGGCGCGGTCTGACTTCGTCGAGATCCCGAAGGATGCTGGTCCGGTGAAAGGCCTGAAGGTTGAGGCAATGTTCACTGGTTTCAGGATGGCGGGGCAGCGGATCGACCACGTTTTCAGTGTGTAGGATGCGCCCGTCCGGATGCCACTGACAGACCATTCCCTGCGCCGTCACCATGGCCTCGATCTCATCGCGGTCGGAGGTTCCGAAAGCCTCGTCCCAGGTCCGGTTGATTATCGGCGCCCAGCCCGGGCGCTTTTTCGGAAAACGTCGTCGATAACAGACCTTCTTTTCCTGCAGCTTCGCCCGAACGTTGGGGTCGAGGGTGCTAGCCGCCGCGCGCGAGTCAAACAGCGGCGTTTCGCCATGGCGCATGGGTTCGACCAAACAAAAGAACGAAATCATGCGGGGTCGTTCGTTTAGGAAGCTGTTTTCATTGTGGGCGAGGATCGGGTATGCGTCGGGGGTGTCGGTCGAGGTGTATACGCTTTCGGCCACCTTGCTTCGCGGGCTGGTGTCGAACGGGTTCTCCGCCTCGGGCTGGTAACCGAGTGCCCCGATGATGTCTGCGAAGCTGTCCGGGTCGTTCACCTCAAACCCGCGCAGGAGAAAGCCACCGCGCTTCAACATTTCATCCCGAAGCAGCGCGCGTTCGGCGGTCACAAGGGCGCGGAGATCCGCAAGAGATTGCTGCCCGTCTGATTCCACGACTCGCGGGAGAGCCGGGCATTTGGTCGGGCGGGTCAATTCCGAGGGCTTGAGATTTCGCCAAGTAGCCATTCTTTGTCGGTTAGTCAAATTGGATGGCAATGTCCATATGGGGCAGGAACGAACTGGTGGTTTGGCCATGCGGCGACTTGTCCCTCTAGTTTCGGTGGAGACGACGTGCGGATTCGTTCGGGTCGCCCGCCACGCCTGAAGCGCGGTTTGTGCGACGAACTTAGCGCTGTTCAGCCGCTGATAGTCGGATGCGATCCATGGGCCAGCGTCGCTGCAAATCTGCGCCTTCAAAGCAATGCTGGCTAGGGCTATGTCTGGTTCAAGATCATGAAACTTGCCTGCGCGCTCGATTTCAGCGACACCACTCTCCCGAGCACAGCCATCCGCCGCGCTGCGCCAAAAAGGGGGGCCGAGCGCGCGCCACGATGGGGGGCTAGGGTTTTTCGACGGCACGCAGTGGCGATATCGCCTGGTCCCATTCGGCGCGGCAAGCGGAGATCGTTGGCTCCCCAAGAAGCCTTAAGTTCGGCATCCCTACGGTCAAGAAATCGGTCGCCCACCCCTATCACTAGCGTGATTTCTAGCGAGGCAATATGTGCGGCTTAGCAGGTGTAATAGATCTTACTGGTCGACGAGAACCCGATCGGGCCTTGGTCGCACGCATGGGTGCGGCGCTGTTCCATCGCGGACCGGACGATTCCGGCACTCTCTTCGCGCCGGGAATTGGGGTCTCCCATCGGCGTCTCAGCATCGTCGGCGTGGCGAACGGTCAGCAGCCCATCTTCAACGAGGACCGCACCATCGCGGTCCTCTGCAACGGCGAGTTGTTCGATTACACGGAGCGAAAGGCTGAGCTACAGGCTCGGGGCCATGTGTTCCGAACAGACAGTGATTGCGAGCTGATCGTGCATCTTTATGAGGAGCACGGCGAGGATGTGTTCGAGCATTTGAAGGGTCAGTTCGCCCTCGTGCTTATCGACTTTACCAAGAAGCTCGTCCTGCTCGCGCGGGATCGGGTTGGCATCTGCCCACTGTTCTGGTCGCAGCAAGGGAATGCCGTCTATTTCGGCTCAGAGATCAAGGCGGTCATAGCGTCCGGCGCGGTCCCGCCCGTGACGGATGTCAAAGGGCTCGACCATTTGTTCACCTTTTTTGCGTTGAGCTCGCGTCGCACCATGTTCGAAGGCGTGCGATCGATCTTGCCGGGGCACTATCTACGCATCGCCTTCCGGAGTGACGGCAAGGTAGCTGAGGTCGCCGAACGGCGTTACTGGGATCTCGATTTTCCCGATTGGGGCGACGAGGACGATCCCGCCGACGAATCCCTCCTGATCGACGAGTTCGAGGCGAAATTCCAAAGGGCGGTCGAGGTCAGGCTCAGGGCCGACGTGCCCGTGGCCGGCTATCTCAGCGGCGGCGTCGATTCGGCCTATGTGCTCGCCATGGCCGCGAAGGTGAGCGGCCGGCCGCTGCCGAGCTTCACGGTCAAGGTGCCTGATCCGGCGCTCGACGAGGAGGAGAACGCAGCCGAGGCGGCACGCCATATTGGGCGCGCGGGCACGGTGGTTGAAGCCGGACCCGCTTTTATCGCCGACAAATACGCGGAGCTGATACGCGCGGCTGAGAGCCCGGTGCTAGATACCTCTTGCGCTGCGCTGTTGGCTCTGTCGCAAGAGGTGCATGGTCAGGGCTACAAGGTGGTGTTGACGGGCGAGGGGGCGGATGAGGGTTTCGCTGGGTATGTCTGGTTCAAGATGAGGGAGATTGCGCGCTTCTTCGATATCGGTGATAGCTTTCGTCCGAGCACGGGCATCAGCAGGGTCGCGCGGAAATGGGCGGCGCCGAATGTGAGCTTCGGCGATTTCGCTCGCATGGATAGCCTCATCGCTGGGCCTCACGCCCAGTCGGTGATGTACAACCTCGTGGCGACGTCGCGTGACCTCTATTACAGCCAGGACCTCAAGGAGAGGCTTGGCTCGTTCGTCGCATATCAGGACTTAGCGCTCGACCTCGACCGCTTGCGCCGCTGGCACCCGCTGAACCGCTCACTGTATCTCGGCTACAAGGTACACCTCCCCGGCCTTCTACTGAGCCAAAAGGGTGACCGCGTTGCCATGGCGAACAGTGTCGAGACGCGCTACCCATTCCTCGACGAGGAAGTGGTCTCCTTCGCCGCGCGTATCCATCCACGCTTCAAGCTCCGGCGTGGGCTGAAAGATAAATATTTATTGCGGCAGGCGGCTGCACGTCTTCTGCCAGAGGCGGTGGCGCAGCGGCGGAAAGCCATGTTCAGGGCGCCGCTGGCCGAGACGTTCCTGTCGAGCCCGCCCAGTTTCGTGCGCGATCTGATTAGCCCGGAGTCCTTGGCACGGACAGGCTATTTCGACGTGGAACGCGTGCGGCGAGACTGCGAGCTGCTGGCGAGCGGTGAAGGCGGTAAGCTCGGCACCTTCGCGAGCTTGGGGTTGGGCGGCGTGGTGGCTACCCAGCTCTGGCATCATCTGCATCTCGGCGGCGGCCTTTGCGAGCTGCCTTACACAGCGGAGCGCAGGGCTCTTGCGGGAGAGTCCACGTTCGAATTGTCCCGCGCAGACAGCTAGGTCCCCCTGCGCCGGGAACCTGCCGCCAAGAAAGGCCCGCCGGACCGGCTAGGCCGATCTGACGGGCCGAAAACGATACTCGACTTCTAGGCTAGCGGCAGAAGCGTTCGTAGCCGTCGTAGCCGATGAACGTGCCGGTGTTCGGATTGAAGCTCCGGTAGCGCGAATGGCAGTAGCTGTACCAACCGGGGCTCCATGGCGGCGGGCCGTAGGACACCGGTCCGTAATACGCAGGCGGCGGCGGCGGTGGCGGCGCGACATAGACTTCGCGCGGCGTGAGGGCGCTGCCGACGATGGCGCCGACGCCGAAGCCGATAATACCGGCGCCGACAGCATTGCCGTGGCCGCGGCCCGCCTCGGCCGGAGCCGAGAGTGTCAGGGCGGCGACGCCGATCAGCGCGGCAGCCAAGACGGCCTTCAGGGTTTTCTTGGTCATTGCTTTTTCCGAATTCCTCGCTCGAACCGGCACCAATGATCGCATCTTTGCTCGCGGGCGCCGGAGGGTGCCCCAGGGGGAAAGGGGAGACAACTCGCCGCTCCCTTTAAATCAAAATAGAGCCGCGAGAATGAATGACTCGTTAAGCAAATTTTATGGCGCCAACATGGCTTCCGGCATGAAAAAACCGCCGGGTGCGAAGCCCGGCGGTTCAGTCACGTCAAGACTGTTAGCGCGCGCTTAGGCGAGCTGAACGTTGGCAGCCTGCTTGCCGCGGCCGCGGCGGTCGTCCTCGATCTCGAAAGAGACCTTGTCGCCCTCATTCAGCGCAAGCACGCCCGAGCGCTCAAGAGCTGACGCATGGACGAAGACGTCCTTGCCGCCGTCTTCGGGCTGGATAAAGCCGAAGCCGCGCGCATGATTGAAAAATTTCACTGTGCCGTTGATCCGGGCCATGAGGGGGAATCCTTTCCCGCTAGAAGTTGCAGACAAACGGGCCGCGATCACCCAAGAGGGTTCTTCGGCGTCTTGAGATGTCAGGAAAGGTCGTCGTGCTCTTTTGGCGCGCTCTAGTCACTTTGCCATCGTCCAAGTCCGCGCCCAAAGCCTTGGGCGCCCGGTTGGAGAAGCATGGGGGAAGGGCGGTTTCTTGGCAAGTGAGAAATATGTCCGCCACAGAAGGAGGTTAGGCGGATTCTAAACCACACATGAACGGCCCCCTCAGGAGGGGTTCAGCCGCCAGAGCCTAGAGCCAAGGGACAGGGCGCGACAGACGCCCGGACCCGTCGCCCGGAGGCTCGCATGTGGAAGATCCTGGTCGTTTTGCTGCTCACCGCCTTTGCCATCTTTGTGGCGCGTCTCGCCGACGATGCGCCCATGAGCGGGGCGCGCCAGGGCGTCGTGACCGGCCCGACCCCGGTCCTGATGTATGCCGGCATTCGGGGGTGATTTGAGATACCTCACGCGCCGCTTCATGCTGAGGGCGCTTGAAGGGCGCAGCTCAAAGCATGGCCGTATCCTTCGAGACGGCGCGTTCCGCGCCTCCTCAGGATAAGGCCCCCTCCCAACCCCTTGGAGCCTGTCATGTGGAGGATCCTAATCGCGCTCGCCGCCGCACTCCTCGCGGTACTTTCGGCGCGGATCGCCTACGATCCTTGGATCATCGCCAACGGCGTCGCGGCCAGGGCGTGCCGGCCGAGGCGCTGGCAATAGACCTAAGGCCACATGACGTGGGGCGGGAGCGATGACAGGATCGCCTCGACATTGCCGCCGGTCTTCAGCCCGAAGATCGTGCCGCGGTCGTAGAGCAGGTTGAACTCCACATAGCGGCCGCGGCGGATGAGCTGCTCCTCGCGGTCCTTTTCGGTCCAGGGCGTGGCCATGTTGTTGCGGACGATGTCGGCATAGATGTCGCGGAAGGCGCGGCCCACCTTCTGCGTGAAGGCGAAGTCCGCCTCCCAGTCGCCCGTATCGAGATAGTCGTAAAAAATGCCGCCGATGCCGCGCATCTCGCTGCGATGCGGCAGGTAGAAATATTCGTCGCACCAATCCTTGAAGCGCGGATAGTCGGCGGACGCCTCGCCGTCGCAGGCGGCTTGCATCGAAGCGTGGAAGTCGCGGGAATCCTTGTCCTCTTGCGTGCGCCTGCGCATCAGTACAGGCGTGAGGTCGCCGCCGCCGCCGAACCAGGCTTTGCTCGTCACCACCATGCGCGTGTTCATATGAGCGGTCGGTGCGTTCGGATTTAAGGGATGCGCGATGAAGGAGATGCCCGACGCCCAGAAGCGCGGATCCTCCTCGGCGCCCGGAATGGCCTTGGCGAATTCCGGCGCGAAGGTGCCGTGAACGGTTGAGGTGTGGCAGCCGATCTTCTCGAAGACGCGCCCATCGGTCATGAGCGTCATGATGCCGCCGCCGCCATCCGCGCCGTCGTGGTTCTGCCGCGTCCAGGGCTTGTGGGTGAAGGGGCCCGCCGCTTTGCCCTTGGCGGAGGGGAGGGTTTCGGCCGCGTCCTCGACCGCCTCGAGCGATGCGCAGATTTCGTTCTGCAACTGCTCGAACCAAGTCTTGGCGCGGGCTTTGCGCGCCTCGAGCTCCGGGCCTAACGCCTTCGGTGTGTCCGCCGTGTTGTCTTGCTTCAGTTGCATGGGCTCCATCGCTTCAGGCTAACATTTCTTCCGCGCGCCGCCTCCGAATCTCGAAGGCTTCGCGCGCGGACTCGGAAAATTTCGCGTCGTAAGACATGACGCGGGGCACGCGTCGCGCCCTTGGTCGAGGTCAAAGCGCTTGGAGATCAAGCATCTGTATCACCGGTTGGACAGTTAACCCTGTGCGCCAATTTGCCCAAGGGCGCGCCCCTGGACAACCTTGAGACGTGATGCAAGAAACCAAATCATTCGCCTGCCGGGCGCAGAACGCGCGTCCGGCCCTGGAGAGGCAACAGCCAGAGGGCGGTTCTTGACGTCGGCCACGGCGCCGGGCTTTCAGGGAGGAGCATTGGACGACGTGGCAACCCACGATACTCCCCCACAGCCAGCACTTTTCGTCGAGGATCAGCCCACGCGGCGCGATGTGCTTTTGATCGGCGCGGCAGGCTTTGCCGCGGTCGGGGCCGCGGCAGTGCTCTGGCCGCTGCTCGATCAAATGAACCCCGACGCCTCGACGCTCTCGATGGCCACCACCGAGGTCGATCTCGCGCCCGTCGAGAAAGGCCAGGCCCTGACGGTGATGTGGCGGGGCAAGCCCGTCTTCATCCGCTATCGCACCGACAAGGAAATCACCGAAGCGAAGGACGTGCCGGTCGAAGAGCTGATCGATCCGCTCGCCCGCAACGCCAATCTTCCGGACAACGCCGAAGCGACCGACGCCAACCGCGCCGCGCGCGAACCTTGGCTCGTGATGATCGGCATCTGCACCCATCTCGGCTGCATCCCCAAAGGCCAGGCCGTCGGCGACTACAGGGGTGAGTTTGGCGGCTGGTTCTGCCCGTGTCACGGCTCGCAATACGACACGGCGGGGCGCGTGCGCATCGGACCTGCGCCGCAGAACCTCGCGATCCCGCCTTACGCGTTCGAGTCCGATACCAAGATCAAGATTGGATAAGGGCCGTCATGGCGCACCCCTCCACCTACCGGCCGAACAGCCGCTTCGAAGAATGGCTTGATGCGAGGCTGCCGGTCGCGCGCGTCATGCACGACCAATTCATCGTCTACCCGACGCCGCGCAACCTGAACTACTGGTGGACCTTCGGCGGCATCCTTACCTTCATGCTCGCCGCGCAGATCGCCACCGGCGTCGTGCTTGCGATGCATTACGTGCCGACGCCCGACGGCGCGTTTCTTAGCGTCGAGAAGATCATGCGCGACGTGAACTGGGGCTGGCTGTTGCGCTACTCCCACGCCGTCGGCGCCTCGATGTTCTTCCTCGCCGTCTATATCCACACTTTCCGCGGACTCTATTACGGCTCGTACAAGGCGCCGCGCGAGATCCTCTGGATTCTCGGCGTGCTCATTCTGTTTCTGATGATCGCGACGGCCTTCATGGGCTACTCGCTGGTGTGGGGGCAGATGAGCTTCTGGGCGGTGACGGTTATCACCAATCTCTTCTCGTCGCTCGACGCGCTGATCCCCGGCCTCGGCTCGACGCTCGTTGAATGGATCTGGGGCGGCTTGGCCGTCGGCGCGCCAACGCTCAACCGGCTCTACAGCCTGCACTATCTCTTTCCGTTCGTGATCGCCGGCGTGGTGCTCCTGCATATCTGGGCCCTGCACATGCCGGGCAACAATAATCCGACCGGCATCGACATGAAGACGACGCGCGACGTGGTGCCGTTTCATCCCTACTACACGATGAAGGACGGCTTCGCGCTCGTGCTGTTCCTGCTCCTGTTCGCGGCGCTGTTGTTCTACGCGCCAAACCTTCTCGGCCATAGCGACAACTACATTCCCGCCAATCCGCTGGCGACGCCGCCGCATATCGTGCCGGAGTGGTATTTCCTCCCGTTCTACGCGATCCTGCGCGCCATCCCGAACAAGCTCATGGGCGTGATCGGGCTGATCGCGTCGATCGCCATTCTGTTCTTCGTGCCCTGGCTCGACTCTTCGAAGGTGCGTTCCACGACCTACCGCCCGATTTATAAATGGTTCTTCTGGGCGTTCCTGGTGACGTGCATCGCGCTCGGCTATCTCGGCGCCATGCCGCCAGACGGCTGGTATCTTGTCTTCGGCCGCATCTTCACCGCCTATTACTTCCTGTTCTTCCTCGTGGTGATGCCTGTGGTCGGCAGGCTGGAGCGGCCGTTGCCGCAGCCGGGCAGCATCACCGAGGCCGTGCTCGGCCATGACGAGCCGCCGCCGTTGCCGCCGGCGGCGGCCAAGCGCGCGCGGCCTGTGGAGAGCGCGCTATGATCCAGGCCATCTTCGCCTCACTCAGAGTTCTGGTGCTGGTGTGGCTCGCGCTCGCGCTGCAATCCGGCGACCTCCAGGCGCAGGAGCCGAGCAGCGCGCCGGCACAGGCCGGCGGGCAAGAGCACGAGCCCGAGATCGCCGATCAGGACTGGACCTTCGAAGGGCCGTTCGGCCATTACGACAACGCACAGCTTCAGCGCGGCTATCAGGTCTACAAGGAAGTCTGCGCCAGCTGCCATTCGATTAATCTTCTGTCCTATCGCAATCTCGGCGAGCAAGGCGGTCCCGGATTTTCCGCGGAAGCGGTCGCGGCGCTCGCGGCGCAGGCGCAGATAACCGACGGGCCAAACGAGAAGGGCGAGATGTTTCAGCGGCCGGGGCGTGCCGCGGACCATTTCCGCGCGCCCTTCGCGAACGATCAAGTCGCGAGGCTGGCCAATAACGGTGCGTTGCCCCCGGACCTCTCGGTGATGGCCAAGGCGCGGCCGGGCGGTCCCGACTATATCTACGCGCTCCTGACCGGCTTTCGCGAGCCGCCGGCGGGGTTCGAGGTTGCGCAAGGGATGCATTATAACGTCGCGTTTCCCGGGCATCAGATCGCGATGCCGCCGGTCCTCAACGAGGGGGCGGTCACCTATACCGACGGCACGAAGCCGACGGTCGCCAATTATGCCAAGGACGTTTCCGCCTTCCTCATGTGGACGGCCGAGCCGAAGCTCGAGGAGCGCCTGCGGCTTGGCGCCCGCGTCATGATCTTCCTGCTCGCCTTCGCGGTGATCATGTTTCTCGCCAAGCGCATGGTGTGGTCCCGGGTCGGCGGCGACCCGGCGCCTGCGCCTTAAGCGCACTGTCAAAAGCACACCGAGCGCGTCATGGCCGGGCTTGTCCCGGCCATCCACGTCTTCTATGCCATTCGCGTCGAGAAGTCGTAGGGGGCCACGCGATGCTGCGCATGACGCTCGCTGTCTGTATCGCGCTTTCCGCCTGGAGTGGTCTTGCCGCGGCCGAGACGCCGAAACCGGCCGACATGGTGATCCTCACGGTTGCCGGCATGATCGGGAATACCAATCGCGGGGCCCTCGACAAGAAGCGCGACAGCCAGCTCGCGCGTCAGAATATCGATTTCAAGTCCGCCTACGAGTTCGACCGCGCCATGCTGCTCGGCCTGGAGCAGGGGAGCGTGACGGTCCAGCCGCCCGAGCTCGACAAGCCCGCCACCTTCAGCGGTCCGCTCTTGCGCGACGTGCTTGGCGCCGTGGAGGCCGCGCGTGTCAAGCTCACCATTCGGGCGCTCAACGGCTATAGCGGCTGGCTTGCCGACGAGGACGTCGCGAGCTCCGATTGGATCCTGGCGCTGACCCAGGACGGCAAGCCGCTCGGCCTCGGGCAACAAGGTCCGATCTGGATTCTCAATACGCGCACGGATGGCGAGAAGGCGGCCGATGAGGCCCGCGGCCATTGGGTCTGGGGCGTGTTCCACATTCAGGTGGGGGAAGAATGACCAAAGCGGTTCTCGGAATTATCGGCGGCTCAGGCATCTACGATCTGCCGGGGCTCCAGAATATGCGCGAACAGCGCATCGAGAGCCCGTGGGGCGAGCCGTCGGCGCCGCTTCGCATCGGCGACATCGATGGGCTGCCGGTCGTTTTCCTGTCCCGCCACGACAGGGGCCACCGCCTGTCGCCCTCGGACATCAACTACCGTGCCAATATCGATGTGCTGAAGCGGACCGGGGTCACCGATCTCATCTCGCTCTCGGCTTGCGGCTCCTTCAAGGAAGAGCTGCCGCCCGGCACGTTCGTGCTCATCGATCAGTTCATCGACCGCACCTTCAACCGCGAGAGCTCCTTCTTCGGCAAAGGCTGCGTGGCGCATGTCTCCATGGCGCATCCGGTCTCGCCGCGCCTGCGCATCCATCTCGCCGAAGCCGCGATGGCGGAACGCATCCAGGTCGTGCGCGACGGCACCTATGTCTGCATGGAAGGCCCGCAATTCTCCACGCTCGCCGAAAGCCTTACCTATAAGGGGCTCGGCTACTCCGTGATCGGCATGACTAATCTGCCCGAGGCCAAGCTCGCGCGCGAGGCTGAGATTTGTTACGCCACCGTCGCCATGGTCACGGATTTCGATTGCTGGCATCCCGACCACGACGCGGTCACGGTGCAGGACATCATCAAGGTTCTGATGGCGAACGCGGAGCGCGCGGGGAAGCTCGTGGCGCGGCTCGCCCGCGATTTTCCGCGCGAGCACGAGCCATGCCCGATCGGTTCCGACCGCGCGCTCGACACCGCGATCATCACAGCGCCGGAAGCGCGTGATCCCGAGCTTCTGAAGAAGCTCGATGCGGTCGCCGGGCGCATCCTCAACGCAAGAGCATAAGAGAGTGAAGCGCTAGCCTCGGATGCGTGCTTCGACTATAGGCTTCGCAAAGCTTTCCAGCCCTTTCACGGAGGTCCTTCGATGAGTCTCGCAACGGATATCGATCTCAAGGACCTCGTGCGCACGATCCCCGACTATCCGAAACCCGGTATTATATTCCGCGATATCACCACGCTGCTCGGCCATGCCAACGGCTTCCGGGCCTGCGTCGAGCAGCTGGCCGCACCCTTCGTCAACCGGCGGGTGCAGACGGTTGCCGGCATCGAGGCGCGCGGCTTCATTCTCGGCGGCGCGGTCGCCGACCGCCTGCGCTGCGGTTTCGTGCCGATCCGCAAGAAGGGCAAGCTCCCGTCCAAGGCGATCGGCCAGGACTACGAGCTCGAATACGGCATCGATGTCATCGAGGTGCATGAGGACGCGATCAGTCCGAACGAGCCGGTTCTGCTGATCGACGATCTCATCGCCACCGGCGGCACGGCGGAGGCGGCGGTCAAATTGCTGCGCCGCCTGAACGCGGATGTGGTCGGCGCGGCCTTCGTCATCGAGCTGCCGGATCTCGGCGGCTGCGCGCGTCTCGCGGCGCTCGGTGTGGAATGCCAGTCCCTGATTTCCTTCGAAGGCGATTGAGGAGGCTACGACTTCCGTCACTGCCGGCTGCGACGAAGCGCAAGGCTATCTCATTGCACGCCCACTTCCGGCCGAGTCTCTCCGCAAGTGGATTGCGGCAAAAGGACGGGAAGACGCCGCGACGTGCGCCGGAGCGATTCCGTGACCCGCCGGACTGTGCTAAGTCGGGCTCATGAACATCAACGGCAAACCCTATCGCACCATCTGGCCGGCGGAAGACGGCTGGTCGGTCAACATCATCGATCAGACCAAGCTGCCGCACGCGTTTGACCTCGTCACGCTACGCACGCTCGAGGACGCGGCGAGAGCGATCGAGACCATGCAGGTGCGCGGCGCTCCTCTGATCGGTGCGACCGCGGCTTACGGCGTGTGTCTTGGCCTCCGCGGCAATGCCTCGGATGAGGCGCTCGATCACGTCTGCGAGGTCCTTGCCGCGACGCGGCCGACGGCCATCAATCTCCTCTGGGCGCTCGATGAGATGCAAAAAGCCATCCGCAACCAGCCGCACGAAGTCCGCGTCGCGAAGGCCTATGAGCGCGCCGAGCAAATCTGCAACGAGGATGTCGAGACCAACCGCCAGATCGGCGAGCACGGCTTAGGGCTCATCCGCGCGCATGCCGAGAAAAAGAAGGGCGCACGCGTCGAGATCCTCACCCATTGCAATGCCGGCTGGCTCGCCACCGTGGATTGGGGCACGGCGCTCGCACCGATCTATCGCGCCCATGACGAGGGCGTTCCCGTGCACGTGTTCGTCGACGAGACGCGGCCGCGCAATCAGGGTGCGGCGCTCACCGCGTTCGAGCTCGGCGCGCATGGCGTGCCGCATACCATCATCGCGGACAATGCCGGCGGCCATCTCATGCAGAAGAAACTTGTCGATCTCTGCATCGTCGGCACCGACCGGACCACAGCCAATGGCGATGTCGCCAACAAGATCGGCACCTATCTCAAGGCGCTCGCCGCGCGCGACAACGACATTCCGTTCTTCGTGGCGCTGCCATATTCCTCCATCGATTGGAGCCTCGACGACGGCAGCCGCATTCCGATCGAGGAGCGCGACCCGCGCGAGGTCACGCATGTGACGGGCAAGCTCCCCGACGGCGGCATCGCCACCGTTGCGATCGCCCCGGAATGGAGCCCGGCTGCCAACTACGGCTTCGATGTCACGCCGATGCGTCTCGTCACCGGCTTCATCACCGAGAGGGGCGTAGCGCCGGCGACGCGCGATGCGCTCTTGACGCTCTATCCCGAGTACCGCACGCCGGACGCCGCATAACCGCTCGCGCGAAACGCCTTCTTCTCCTCACAGTGACGCCCTAGATTGGCGGGCATGAACAGATTCGCGCTGCTTCTCAGTGTTGCCCTTCTGTTGCCGGCGGGGCTCGCCCAAGCGGCCGAGGTGCAATATTTCGATGTGCCGGCGGGCGATCATCCGCACGACGTCGCTCCTGCGTCCGACGGCACGGTTTGGTATACCGGCCAGCATAAAGGCGTACTCGGGCGCCTCGATCCGAAAACGGGCGAAGTGGAGCGCATTCCCCTAGGCGAGGGCTCGCGGCCGCATGGCGTCATCGTCGGGCCTTACGGCGCGGCGTGGGTCACCGATAGTGGTCTGAACGCAATTGTCCGCGTCGATGCCATCAGCAACGAGGTGCGCAGTTTCCCGCTGCCCAAAGCCGGCACCAACGCCAATCTCAATACGGCTGCCTTCGACGGTGAGGGCCGCCTCTGGTTCACGGGGCAGACCGGGATCTATGGCCGCCTCGATCCCAAGACGGGCAAGATGGATGTCTGGAATGCCCCGAAGGGGAAGGGGCCCTACGGCGTCGCCGCGACCCCGAAAGGTGAAATCTACTACGTCTCCCTCGCCGGCAGCTTTCTCGGAAAGCCCAACCTCGCGACGGGCGAGACCGAACTGATCGAGCCCAAGTCGGAAGGCGCCGGTACGCGGCGCGTTTGGTCGGACTCCAAAGGCCGCCTCTGGGTCAGCGAATGGAATGCCGGCAATCTCAGCGTCTACGATCCCGCCGCCAAGGCGTGGACCGTATACAGATTGCCGGGCACCGAGCCCCACGCTTATTCCGTCTATGTCGATGCGAACGACAAGGTTTGGGTGACCGACTTCGCGGCGAACGCTGTCCTCAAATTCGATCCCATGACCGAAACCTTCGAGAGCTTCCCGAGCGACAAAGACGGCGCCGCGGTGCGCCAAATGCTGGGGCGGCAGGGGGAGGTTTGGGGTGCCGAATCCGGCACCGACCGCCTTGTGGTGATCCGCGACGGCAAGCCGGACGAGGGCGTCACGGACTGAGCGCTTCGGCTGCAACCGAAGCGCCCCCACCGACATTTAACCTTTATGAGTACCGCCCCGAGCTGGCTGCGCAACCGGCTGCTGCTTGCCCTTCCGTCCAGCAATCTGAGGCGGCTGGTGCCGGAGCTGGAGCCCGTTCCTTGCGAGCGCAATCAAGTTCTCCTCGATGCGGACAGCGCCATCGAGAGCGTGTTTTTCCCGCATAGTGGTGTGGTGTCGGTCATGAGCGTGTATGAGGACGGCAGCGTGATTGAGACCGCGACCATCGGCCGGGAAGGCTGCACCGGGTTTCAAGCCATTCTGGGCGGGAAGGAGTCTTCGGTCCGTTTTCTCGTCCAAATTCCCGGGACCGCAACGAGAATGTCGCGAACGGCCTTCATGCGCGCGATGAAGTCCATGCCCGGCTTTCGCAGTCTCATGCATGAATATGGGCAAGCGTTCCTTGAGCAGGTGCTGGTATCGGGTGCGTGCAACGGCACCCACAGCGTCAAGGAGCGGCTGGCGCGCTGGCTGCTGATGATGCGGGACCGCAACGACGACAACGTGCTTCCGATCACCCAGACCTTGCTTGCGGAAATGCTGGGGGTTCAGCGACCAACCGTCACGAATGCCTTGCGCGATCTGGCGGACGCGGGCTTGGTCGCACCCGCAAGGCGGCAGATCGTCCTCCTCGACCGACACGGACTGATGGAGGCATCTTGCGAATGCTATCAGGTGGTCCGGAGCAGGATCGCCGCTCACCTCCCTAAAACCTACGAATGAGCCTGCAATGCTTCGCTGTGTAACCTGTGTTACCGACAGCAGCTGCGGCATTGCACTAGGCTATGTCGTGGCGGGCGTCCGGCCGTTCGCATCTGCGACCGTGGAGCGGGTCTGAGCCGTTGCCAGGAAGACGAAGAGGCTGGGTGTCCGTCGCGTCAACTTACCAGTCGTCCTGCTTGACGGGTGCCGGCCGGCTCCGTCTCCTTGCGTCTCTTAGATGCCCCCTTTTTTCAATGAGGACACCGTGAGCCCTTACCGGAGCGAGATCCTTGACGCGGTGGCGCGTCAGCGGAACCGGCCGGCGAGACTTCTTCACGCCTATGGCTTGGCGTTGCTGATCTTCGGGGCGGGCGTCCTCCTCCGCGTTGTTCTCGACAATCTCGTACCAGGCCAGTTACCGTTCATCACATTTTTCCCTGCCGTCCTGCTCGCGACCTTTTATGGCGGGCTCGGCGCCGGACTTCTCGTCCTCGTTCTTTCGGCATTCGTCGGGACTTACTGGGCGGATCCGACGGGCGGAAGCTCGACGGTCTATTATGTTTTCAAGTTCCTGCTGTTCGTGGTCTTGGCGGGCCTCAGCGTCATCCCCGTTCATTTCTTGATGCAGGCGCTCGCGCGCCTCAAGCAGCAGGACGATCAGCTCGGCGTCATCAATCGGGAATTGAAGCACCGGATCAAGAACCTGTTCTCGATCGCCAATTCGGTCTGTCAGCAAACGATCAAATCCGGAAAGCCGCTCGACGAAATGCCGAATGCGATCAGCGGTCGTCTTCTCGCGATCGCATCCGCTCAGGATCTTTTGAGCGCCACGGCCTTGAGCGGGGCACAAGTGGACGAGCTTGTGGGTGCGCTGGTCGCGACGCTTGCGCCCGATCCTACACGCCTTAAGGCCGAGGGCGCGGCCGTCACGCTTTCGGCGCAGGCGACGACGCCGTTCGCTCTCATCCTCCACGAACTCGGCACGAATGCCCTGAAATACGGCGCTTGGTCGCACGATACCGGTCACGTCAAAACCAGTTGGGAAGTACGGCAAGAGATCCTGTATTTCCAGTGGCGGGAGCATGATGGCCCGGCCATTGCACCGCCGCTGCATGCGGGATTGGGAAGCACCCTCATCAAGAACAGTCTGCCCGGCGCCATCGTTAGCCACGATCTGAAGGCCGACGGACTGGAATGCACGATCCAGTTGCCCCTCGAAAACGAGTAAGGCACGGCCCGCTTGATGCGAGACCGTGCCTAATTCGCGTCTTCCTGCCGATTGAGCGGCGTCCTAGCGGCTTAGAAACCGAACCAGAGATTGACACCCGGCCGGCCGTAATACCCATAGTTGCGACCGTAATAGGGACGGTTATAGCCGTAACCGCGATAGCCATATCCGCGATAGCGGTAGCCATAGGGGCGATAGTTATACGCATAGGGCCGATAGTGGTGGCCTCTGTTCCAGTTCCGCGAATAGCGGTTGTTATTGTAGCGCTTCCCCACCTGCTCCACGACACCCGTGTCGCCGTAGGTCACGACGGGGGTACCAGGCAGGGCCGCGGCGGGATTCGGAGTTGCGACGGTAGCGACAGCGAAAACGGCCGCGCACGCGATCAGAAGTGGTCCACGCATGGGCTTTCCTTTGGATAAGTTAACAACTGTGAGAGCAAACCGTTGGCGCCCGGGATGGTTCCGAGTCAGCCTCCGCCTAGAGGCAACTTTTCGTGAGAACGGGGGGCCCCGTCGCGCGCTCAATAACCGCGTGCGCTTAAGCCAGAGCGGCTACAGCCAAGAGCGCCAAGAATGCAACGGACACGATAGGGACGAGCCAAATCGACAATGGCAGTCCGGGCTGTGAGCGGTGCGTTGGCTCCGGCATAACGTCATGCCGCGCATGCCATTTGGGGCCGGGTCCTCGCATATAGTGGCGTTCAGGCTGATAAGAGTCGCGAAATCTTCCCACTTCATTCCCTCGTTACGCAAAACCCCATAACTCGAGTTTCACGAGGAATATGTTGCAAATTGGTTTAGAACGGTGGCGGAACAGCGGTCATTTCAGCGCATCCCCGTGACGCTCCGTTGGCAGCCAAAAAAAGAAGCCCGGCGGGTGAGGCCGGGCTTCTCAGAACTCCCAAACACGCAGTCGTGCGAAGCGGGGAATGTGGGGGATACTCCGTACAACCGCTGACAGGATAACCGCCCGGCGCGCCAGTGGTTCCAGAATTGGTCGAACGTTTTGCTCGCCGAGGAGGAAAAGGACCGCGCTAGCTCGGCTCCTTGCCGGAGCGCTTGATGGTCTTAATGGGCCCGCGCGGCGACCCGGACATTTCAGCGATCGAGCGGTCTTGGGTCTCGATGAACGTGCGGGCCGGCGCGTCCTTGTCCAGTCCGCAAACCTCGGCAGCGGGCACTTTACGGTTCGAGGTCTGCGTGCCGTCCTCATAGAGGACGTCGAACAGAACGAAGCCGTTGGGGAGACGCTGTTTCTTGGCAGCCATGATCGTTACGCTTTCAGCTCAGGAATTGTTGGTGTCGGTGGGGGGCGCTTCATCGGCGCCCGGCGACTGCGGCTCGTCCGATGGGCCCTTGCGCTTGGCGGCATCGTCGTCGCGCTTCTGCTGCTTTGCGAGCTTCTTCTGCGCCTTCACGCGATCGCGGTCCGCGCGGGCCTGATTGTAGTTCGGCTTGAACGCCATATGAATCACCTACGTTGCGTGGGGAGGCGGTAAACTAGGCCTTCTTCGTGCGCTTCGCCTTTGAAGCGGGAGGCGGAGCTGCGGCGGCCGCTGCCTTGTCTTCGGCTTCCTTGGCCAGACGCAGTTCGCGCAAACGCGCGGTCTTCAAGGACATGGCTTGCTGCTGGCGTTCCTGTTCCACTTGGAACGTTGAGTCTTGCTTGCGCGACTGGCGCAGCAGCGTCTCGGCATTGCGCCTTGCGGCGGACACGCGAGAGGGAAATTTGTTCATGTTGCACTCCTACCGTCTGCGGAGCATTGCGCCGGTCGCGGCTTCGTTGTCGTCGATTAGAGATTAAGCGTCGTGCGTTGCAGAGAAAAAAAGGCGTCGCGCCGTGCGGCGCAGCGTCTAACTCTTTTTCCGGCGCTTCAGCGGATAGGCCGCGCTCTCATAGAGCTGGCGAATGGCGTCTCCGTCGAACCTATCTTCCTCGACTTCGAGATAAGCGCCGAGAAGAAGCTCCGGGGGCAGTTCTTCGATGGCAAAACGAACGGCTTCGGCGGCGGAGTTGAAACGTCTGTAGCCTACCGGACCGCGGCCGAAAGTCCGACGTCGCGGGGGAAATAGTTCTGCAGGCGCCTTGAAATCCACTCTAGCCATTATCAACCTTGGGTACGCTAACTGTGGCGGCCCGCTTAATGAAGGACCGCCACTTGGGACGCCGCCGCCAAATCTCTTTGGCGACGGCTTCCGATTACGAGAGCTCGACTCGCGTGGCCTGCTTACCGCGGCCACGGGTGTCGTCTTCGATTTCGAAGGAGACTTTATCGCCTTCGTTCAAAGAAGCCACGCCGGAGCTTTCGAGCGCTGTCGCATGAACGAATACGTCCTTATCGCCACCTTCCGGTGCGATAAAGCCGAAACCACGCGCGTGGTTGAAAAATTTAACTGTGCCATTGAGGCGCATTGGGATTCCTTTCCCGTAGAGATACAAAGCAACGGACCTTGTAGCGCTTGGTTGAAAGCGACTCGGTGTCTTGAGATTTCGGGAAAGAAACGTGCACGTCTTCGGCGCTTGATCTTGCCGTCTGTCTAAGTCCGCGCCCCTCATTGGGCGCGCCGTGTCTGTTATATGGGCCTTTGCGGCTGATTTAGCAAGTGAAGTGAGCACTAACAGGCAACGTCGCCGCTTGCATAAGGCGTTAAGGAATGGAACAACGCGCGCCATGCAAAGCCAGTGGAACGACGAAAACGCCCGCGAAACGGTCGATGCCTATGCCGCGAAAGGCGTGGGCGAGGACGTCGCGCTCAGGATTTACACCACGCGCCTCTTAGGCCGCGATTCGCTTCTCGTTCTGCACGGAGGCGGCAATACTTCCGTAAAAACCCTTGCTCGAGACGATCTGGGCGAGGAGCATGACGTCATAGCGGTGAAGGGCTCGGGCGCCGACATGGCCGATATCGAGCCTTGGGGTTTGCCTGCTGTCAAGCTTCGCCCGTTGCGGCTACTGCGTGCGCTCGAAGCGCTTTCAGACGAGGCCATGGTCAATGTGCAGCGGCTGAACCTGCTCGATGCGTCGGCTCCAAACCCATCGGTCGAGACCCTGTTGCATGCCTTCCTGCCGCATAAATTCATCGACCACACCCACGCCGCCGCGGTGCTCAGCCTGGTCGATCAGCCGGACGGTGAGATGTTGGCGCGCGAGGTCTATGACGGGCGCATGGGCATCGTGCCCTATATCGCGCCGGGTTTTGGCTTGGCCAAAGCCGCAGCGGAAGTCTTCGATCAAGACCCCGCCGTCGAAGGCCTGATCCTGCACAAGCACGGCATCTTCACCTTCGGCGAGACCGCGCGCGAAGCGTATGAGCGCATGATCGAGATGGTGTCGCTCGCCGAAAGCCGCTTCCGCCAAGGCCGCCCCGTCGTGTTCCGGCCGCGCGCGCTTGCGGAGGGGATCGCGGCCGCGGGCGAGATCGCGCCTATCATTCGCGGCGCCGCCGCGCTGCCGGCCGACAAGCCCGGCGCCGAGCCGACGCGCTTCGTCATGACCTTCCGCACCGGGCCCGAGATTCTGGCTTACGTGAACGGTGCGGAACTCGCCTCCTACAGTCAGCGCGGCGTGGTGACGCCGGATCACATCATACGCACCAAGAATACGCCCCTGGTGCTGCCGCCGCCTGAAGCCGGCAAGCTCGATGAGTTCGCGGACAGGGTGCGGGAGGCGGTTGCCGCCTTTACCGGCCGCTATGACAAATATTTCGCACGGGAGAACAAGGCGGTAGGCGGCAGCAAGACCAAGCTCGACGCGTCGCCGCGGGTGGTGCTGGTGCCGGGAGTAGGGTTGTTCGGTCTGGGCCGCACGGCGAAGGACGCGGCCATGGCCGGGGATCTCGCGGAGAATACGGTCCGCGTCGTCTCCGATGCGGAGGCGATCGGCACCTACGAGCCGCTGCCGGCGAGCGATCTGTTCGCGCTCGAATATTGGAGCCTGGAGCAGGCGAAGCTCAAAGGCGCGGTTGTTAAGCCGCTGACCGGCCAGATCGCGGTCGTGACCGGCGCGGGCGCGATTGGGGCCGCGACGGCCAACGCGCTCGCGGCCGAAGGCGCTGCTGTTGCGATCCTCGATATCGAGGGCGCAGCTGCGAAGACGGCGGCCTCAGCGGTCAAAGGAATTGGCCTCCGCTGCGACGTGACGAAACGCCACGAGGTGAGGGCCGCGTTCTCAGCCGTCTGCGAGACCTATGGCGGTGTCGACATCGTGGTCTCGAATGCCGGCGCGGCGTGGCAGGGGCGTATCGGGGACGTCTCCGATGAGCTGCTGCGGCAAAGCTTCGAGCTCAATTTCTTCGCGCATCAAACCGTGGCGAAGGAGGCGGTGCGCATCATGCTGAAACAGGGAACCGGCGGCGTGCTCCTGTTCAACATCTCCAAGCAGGCGGTGAATCCGGGCGCAAATTTCGGCCCATATGGGCTGCCGAAGGCGGCCACCATGCTTCTGATGCGCCAATATGCACTCGACTACGGCAGCGACGGCATTCGCTCCAACGGCGTCAACGCCGACCGCATCCGCAGCGGCCTCTTGACCAACGCCATGATCAAGGAGCGCTCCGCCGCGCGGGGTCTGTCCGAGGCGGACTATATGGGCGGCAATCTGCTGGGCACCGAAGTGACGGCAGAGGATGTGAGCCAAGCCTTCGTGGCGCTCGCCAAGGCACGGCGCACCACGGGCCATATCGAGACGGTGGATGGCGGCAATATCGCGGCCGCTCTGCGCTAATCGAGGGCGCCACTGCCCAAAATGCAGCCTCTCCTAATAGAGTTTTAACCACAACGAGCGAGGCTGGGGCCTGCGAGCGGTTCTCGGATTCGTTCCTTATCGGAAGGGATTCGCGACGCGCGGCGTCGGCCTGGCTCCTGGCCCAAGTAAGAGTGTCCCATGCTGCTGCGCTTGAAGATCGCCCTTGCCTTCGTCGCCACGGCCTTCATCGCCGTGGTGATTTCCTTCGCGCTCAGGGCCTCGTTGTCGGGACCGCCCTCGATTTCTTGGTGGCCGTGATCGTCTCGTGCGCTCTCGCCGCCGCCTTCGGCTATTATTTCGGCCGCATGATCGCGGGCCATCAGCGACCTCAACAATGTGGATGGCATCGTGCCGCATGGCGCGCGGAAAGACGAGATCGGCGACATCTCCCGGGCGCTGAAGGCCTTCCAGTCAGACGCGATCCGCTGGAGCGAGAACCACAGACTCGAGCAGGACAGCCAGGTGCAGGGACGCCTTGCGTCGCAGGCAGCGCACCGAGGAGCTGATCCACCAGTTCCGCGGCTCGATTGCAGGCATTCTCAGCGCCTTTGCCGATAGCGCACGCAGCATGGACGAAACGCCTCGCGCGCTGTCGATCGTGGCGAGCGACACCAACGAGCGGGTCGGCTCGGTGGCATCGGCATCGGAGGAGGCCTCCGCCAATGTGCAGACCGTTGCCGCGACCGCCGAGGAGCTTGCGGTGTCGGTCGGCGAGATCGGCACGCGCGTATCCACGGCAAGCCGTATCGTCAGCGAAGTCACCAAGAATGCGCGCACCGCCAATCTCAGGGTCGAGGGGCTTGCCGTCGCGGCGCAGCGCATCGGTGATGTCGTGAACCTAATTCAAGACGTCGCCGCACAGACCAATCTACTCGCGCTCAACGCAACGATCGAGGCAGCGCGCGCCGGGGAGGCGGGCCGCGGCTTCGCCGTGGTGGCGAGCGAGGTGAAGACGCTGGCCGACCAGACCGCCAAGGTCACCGAAGAGATCAGGCAGCAGATTACCGCCATTCAGAATCCGACGAACGGCGCGGTGGAAGCGATGTCGAGCATCGTCACCACCATGGGCGAAGTGAACCAGTATACCCAGGAGATCGCCGGCGCCGTGCAGCAGCAATCGGCCGCGACCTCCGAAATCTCCCACAGCGTTCGCGAAGCGGCCCGCGGCACCGACGACGTCGTCGCGCATATGCCGGGCGTGACCAAGGCCGTCGACGAGACGAGCCAGTCCGCCACGCAGATGCTCCAGGTCTCGCGCGATCTCGGGCGCCAGGCCGAGCAGCTCCGCCATACGGTGGAGAATTTCCTGCGTCAAGCCGCCGCCGCCAACAGGCTGAAACGCGCGAGCTAGCAGAGCCAAACAAAAGCCCCGCGCAGTGTGAGCACGGGGCTTTCATTTTTGCGGCGATTTCACCGCGACTTCATATTGACAAAGAAGAAGCCCCGTACGGGGGGTTCGGGGCTTCTTCGGTTCCTGGGGGGGAACCCGTGATGGGGAGGGAAGCCCATCACACTTCTAATTGTATACCTCTGCGAAAAAGCCGCTCTCATAATCTTAGAAGATGGTTACGGTTAACAATTATTAACGCCAGCTAAGGCGCGCAAACGGGCGTTTTTCCCGACGTTCGCGGCACATGGCAAAATATCGCGGAGGCATCGCTTGGGCCGAGCTGCACGCATTTTCCTGGCCGGGTTCCTCGTGCTGCTGCCCATTCTCGTTACGGTTATTGTGACCGTGTGGGTGGCGCAGCTCGTGCAGTCCTATGCCGGGCCGGGCAGCCTGATCGGCAGGCTCATCGTTCTGCTCGGCCTGAACCTCGTCTCGTCGGCCACCGCCGCCTATCTCATCGGCTTCGCGATCATTCTCTGCTGCATCTTCGTGCTCGGACTCATCGTGGAGTCGCGATTGCGGCCGTGGGTGCAGAACGGCCTCGACGCGCTGATGATGCGCATCCCGATCATCTCCAATGTCTACGATCTGTCGAAGCGCTTTGTCTCTCTCGTCGATCGCGGCGGGGAGGACAATTTCAAATCGATGCGCCCGGTCTGGTGCTTCTTCGGCGGGGAGGGCGGCGCCGCGGTGCTCGGCCTCGCGCCGTCGCCCGAGCCGGTCGTGATCGGGGAGCACAATTATATCGCGCTGCTCGTGCCCTCCGCGCCGGTCCCGTTCGGCGGGGCTCTGATCTATGTGCCGGCGGAATGGGTGAAGCCCGCGGAAGGCGGCGTCGAGCGGCTCATGAATGTCTATGTCTCGATGGGCGTCACACCGCCGCTTGG
>NZ_JBPCOU010000034.1:0-16842 GCF_050999895.1 Methyloceanibacter sp.
TTCATGCGTTGACGGACGGCGATCTACGTCCTTATGCCTTCCTGCTCACCGGCGGTCAGGTGGCGGACATCAGGGGCGCGGTGGCGCTTCTGACCAGCGTGCCGGCCCCGAAACAACTGGTCGGCGACAAAGGATATGACGCCGATCACCTGCGCGGCTGGCTCGGATCGCGCGGAACGACGCCCGTCATCCCCAACAAGAGAAACCGGAAAAACATCCACCCGTTCGACGCGGTCATCTACAACACGAGGAACGCCATCGAACGCATGTTCTGCCGCCTCAAGGACTTCCGGCGCATCGCAACCCGCTACGACAAGCTCGCCCGCAACTTCCTCGCAAGCGTCTGCATCGCTGCGACTATCGCGTTCTGGATCAATTCCTGATTGAGTCTGGACCCTAGTGCGGCTCTTCTGGCGCTATTGGGCCTGGCTTGCGGCCTTGCCGGTGCTGCTTCTGTTCCTCGCGGTCTATCGGCGCATCGACGACTATGGCGTCACCGAGCATCGCTATGTGATGGTGCTGATCGCGTTTGGATCTTGGTGCTGGCCGCCATTCGCCTCTGGCAGGGCGGCAAGTTCGATCTCCGCGTCGTGCCCGGGCTCCTTGCGCTGATCCTAGTCGCCGCCTCTTTCGGCCCCGGCGGCGCGGTCGGGTTCTCGGTGATGAGCCAGACAGGTCAGCTTCAGCAGATCCTGGCGGCAAAGGGCATGCTCGTCGACGGACGCTTCGTAGCGCGCAAGGCGGGAGAATTCCGACCCTCCACTCGGGCGCTCCAGCGCCCGCGCGCGCAGCCTTGTGTGGTACCTGAACGAGCATCGCTCCTTAGGGATTCTCGCGCCGTGGTTCGAAACGGCCTCGCCGAATCCCTTCGCGGAGGGCAAGACGCCGGAGACGACCGAGCGGGAAGTCATTCTGGCCCTTGGACTGAGGCCCGATCTGTCGCGGACGCCCGGCATCGCCTACTTCACGCATTATTCCGACGTGCCGGTGGCCGTGGTCACCAGGGGTGCCAACTACGTTCTCGGCCCGATCGTGTTTCAACATCTCGGCCCGGTGCCGGCGCCGATACCCTCACAGTCGGTGGCGGTTGAGGGCTTGGGCAATGTGGAGCTGGACCTCGCCGACAATCTGCTCGCCGCACGTGTTGGAACCGGCGACGCCATGAGCTTCAATATTGTCGATGCCGTCATGGAGATCTTTCGGCGAGGGCGGCCGCGAACGTCGGATCAGCGGCCGGTGTCTCTCAAAGACTCTGGCGGCGGCCTGACCGGCACGCTTCTGATCGATAATTTGAACGGTGCCTACGAGGAGCCCAATTTCGATCTCACGCTGCTGCGTTTTTGGCTTGTGCTCAACAAGGCGCCGTAATCATTCCGCCGCGATTGCGGCCGGCTCCGACAACCAAGCTTCGAGATCCGTAAGGGCGCGGTTCGCGAGCGCACGCTTCCGGTCGAGCCCCTTGCTCGCGCGAGAGCCCTTCGCGCGCGGCCCGCTCGGCGCAGCGATCGGGGGGAAGAGGCCGAAATTGACGTTCATGGGCTGGAAGCTCCTCTCATCGCCTTCCGCGCTGAGATGGCCGCCGGTAATGTGATGCAGCAGCGCGCCGAGCGCCGTGCTCGGCGGCGGCTGCGATAAACGTGATCCGAGCCGCTCGGCCGCGGCGAAGCGGCCAGCCAGCAGTCCGATTGCTGCGGACTCGACATAACCCTCAACGCCGGTCATCTGCCCGGCGAAGCGCAAGCGCGGCTCGGCCCTCAGCCGTAGACTCTCGTCGAGCAGCTTCGGGCTGTTCAGAAAAGTATTGCGATGCAGGCCGCCAAGGCGCGCGAACTCGGCTTGCTCCAGTCCGGGGATCATGCGGAACACGCGGGTTTGCTCACCATGCTTAAGCTTGGTCTGAAATCCAACCATGTTCCAAAGCGTGCCGAGCGCATTGTCCTGGCGAAGCTGCACAACGGCATAACAGCGTTCGTCGGGCCGGCGCGGATTGGTGAGGCCCACGGGTTTCATCGGCCCGTAGCGAAGCGTGTCGGCACCGCGCTCGGCCATCACCTCGATCGGCAGGCAGCCTTCGAAATAGGGCGTGCTCGCTTCCCATTCCTTGAAGGCGGTTTTCTCCGCGCTCCCAAGGGCGGTGAGGAACGCCTCATATTGGAGCTTATCGAGTGGGCAGTTGATGTAATCAGCCGTTCCGCCGCCCGGTCCCGGCTTGTCGTAGCGGGATTGGAGCCAGCAAATCTCCATGTTGATGCTGTCGCGATGGACGATTGGCGCGATGGCATCGAAGAAGGAAAGCTCGTCCTCGCCGGTGAGGCTGCGCACGGCCGCTGCAAGCGGTGGCGAGGTGAGGGGACCCGTGGCGACGATGACGCTGTCCCAGGTAGCCGGCGGCAGACCACAAATTTCTTCGCGGACGACCATCACGCGCTCGTGCGCCTCGAGCCGCGCCGTCACTTCGGCAGCAAAGCCCTCGCGATCCACGGCCAAGGCACCGCCCGCAGGCAGCTTATGCGCATCCGCGGCCGCCATGATAAGAGAATGAGCCCGGCGCATCTCCTCATGCAGAAGCCCCACCGCGTTGGTCGACCATTCATCGGAGCGGAAGGAGTTGGAGCAAACGAGCTCGGCGAGAGCTTGCGTTTGATGCGCGTCCGTCTGGCGCAAGGGGCGCATCTCGTGCAGCGCCACGGAGACCCCGCGCTCAGCCAGTTGCCACGCGGCTTCGCTGCCGGCGAGGCCGCCGCCGATGACATGAACCGCACACTTCATGAGCCTAGCTAGTCCCGCATCGGGCTGGGATTCAAGCGGCTTGGGTCAGCGTTCCTGGTGATGAAAGAGGCAAAATGGCGAATCTTTGTTCAAAGTCTGGCGACTTTCCGCTAGACTCTGATTCGGAGTCGAGTCACTGGCCAAAATAGGGGGCTCCATTCTCAGAGCCGGTAGAGCTGCCGGCATCGGCACCTCACCCGCTCGCATAATCAAGGGGGTGAAATGTCGCTCAACACAGCTTTAGCCATCAGTCTCGGTATTCTAGGCGCCATCGCTACGTGGCTGTTTCTCGGGCCATTGGGCGGCGCGCTCGCCATCTGGGCGGCCTTTATAGCCTGGGGCTGCTTCTTCCATTGCGGTGGTAAGGAACAGGGCCTGCAAACGACCATTATCTGTAACGCTGTGGGCGCTGTCGTTGCTGGCGTTACGCTCTACATCGCCACCCAGACCGGGCTCGGCGAAACAATGACCCTGCCCGTTTGGGCGGGCATCTGCGTTGGCGTTGGCGTCGCCGTCATGGTGCTGCTGGCCAACATCCCGATCCTCTCCAACATCCCGGCGCAAGTCTATGGCTTCGCGTGCGTCGTGGCTCTGGTGCTGCTTGGAAACGCTGCTGGAAACATCATGGCCGGGTCTCTGGCCAATCCCGTGCTGGTCATCATCCTCTCCATGATCGGCGGGGCGGTGTTCGGCTACGTTTCCGAGAAGCTTGCAGGCATGTTGGTGGGCATGGGCGATCGCGCCCACGTCAAGGCCTGAGCTGCGAATTGAAACCGCGGGCGCGTTCGTCCGCGGTTCCTTTATTGCCCGGGATCTTGAATGCCGCAGGCTGCGTTAGACGCCGACCCCGCAATCGCGAGCGTAATCACCTGACTCTTGCGCAGCGCGACGACGAGCAACGGACGCGGTTGCTCCGGCGCCGCCGGCAAACGACGCCCTGAGCGCCGATGCCGCCGCCGCGACGGCGATCAGCATGGACTGCGACCGGGGAACCCTCCGCGTTAACATCGTCGATCCCGAAATTTCGAGGATGTCCGGGGGCGGGCAGAATTTTAACGGCGTTGCTCTATTTTTACGGATTCGGCGTCCCGCGGCCTGTCTGGGCCAGAAACTCTAGGAGGCGAGCATGAATGGCGATCGCTACAGCTTTGGCGCCGAGGGCGCCAAATATGGCATCAGCTTTGGCACGGCGCTCGCGATTGCGATCTCCTACACCACCAACCATTCCATCGTGTGGGCCATTATCCATGGCATCTTCAGCTGGTTCTACGTGGTCTATTTCGCCCTCGTCCGCGGAGAGTAGAAATGCGCACGTGGTAAATCGTCCGTAAGCTGATTAGGTGCGTTTCAGCAACCTTTCTGGCCACCCCTCCTTGCTCTCTTGCGGCAAAGCTGTGCAAGCTCTCGCGAGCCCGCGCGTCCGAGTAGAACGGTTGTCATGTCATCAGTCATCGTTGCCTGGAATGGAAGATGCCGCGAGCCGCAATCCCGCTATCGACTGCTGGGTTATCTGCATCGCCTTGGATCGCTGAGTGACGCCTATCTCCGCACGCAGGAGCCGGAACGGCCCCCTCTTGCCGATGTGCAGAACGGGCAGGGCGTTCTAACACGGGCCAACGTCGAAAGCCGCGATCATCCGATCGCCGGCAACATCGTCATCTCCAGCGACATCATCGAGGACGCGCCCACCTTTCCGCATCGCGCCCACGTAGCAGGACTGCCGGTCATCGAAAACCCAGACAAGCCCGGGCTGCATCTGACAACGTTGCGCAGGGCGCATCTTCGCGGCCTCGATCTCCGACTCTACGACCCGAGGCAGCTTAATCCTGGCGCGGACCGCATGAGCTTTGTCTTCCTGGAATGCCCGGATCACCCTCTGCTCGATGGGCGTCTCGTCCGGGTCCGGAGCCCGCAACAGCGCGAAGGTCATGAAGCCGCGATGATCCGGAATGCGGACGCTTATCTGGACTGCCCGCAGATCCAGCTTCATTCCTATTTGGAAGATTGGACCGACTGTCTGTTCTCCTGGATGAAATTCTTCTTGATCGGCGATCTGTGGTGGAAGCGTTGGGAGGAGTTGCAGGGATACAGCGACTACCGCAGTGTGTTTTCGCAAATTCAGACCGAGCGGGGGCAGGAAGCCGCCGAGGAGGCGACCTTCGACGCGCTGCTCGCAACGTTCGCGCAGCATGCCCAACATTGGAGCGAAGACGTGGCGATCAGGGCGCGGGGCGGACGCGGCTAGGCTCTACGCCGAGGGTTTCTTGCAGAAGGCCTCGCTCGCGCTGGGCCTCGGATAAATTCTTGCCGGCGCGGTTGATGTAGAACACGAGCAGCGACATTGCCGATCGGAACGGGTCGGCCTTGCGCGCGTCAGCGACCGCGCAATCTCTTTTGGGTCCTTGAGCGTAAAGACGCCTTGCTCGAGATTGAGAGCATCGGAGTGCTCAGTCACGTCCTGCGACCAGCGATGTTCGGATTTGCCTTTCTGAGTCATGACCGCTCCTTCGCTCTATCCGGTCAGCGCCAGCTGCCGCGCTTTCAGAGCCGGTACGCTGGTGTGAACGTCACAGGCGCGAGAAAGGTTCAGGTTTGCGCTGTGTCGGTACTGGACAACGACTGCCGCCTTTTCGTCGCAGAAATAGGGGACGAACAAGGGGAAACAACGCGAACGAAGGAGGCCAGCATGGCCGCTCTGACGCTCTATCATGCCATTCCCTCGCGCTTCTCGATCGTGCGCTGGATGCTCGAGGAAATCGGCGAGCCGTACGAGTTGGAGATTCTGAATCTGAGCAAGGGCGAGCAGCTTGGTCCCGACTATCTCGCGATCAATCCCATGGGCAAGGTGCCGGCCCTGAAGCATAGCGGTTATCAACGAGGCCGCCGCCGCGCGCCGCGCTCCTTAGAACTGACCCTCATCCGGAATATTGAGGAGCTTGCCGCAAGCCTTGCAGTGCACGGCATCGGCGTCGTGCCGCTGTAAGCCGCAATCTGGGCATGCGAAGCGAACCTTGTGCGGGCGGAGCAGTGTCTGGAGCAGGCGCAGAAACAGCGTGACGCCGAAAATCATGATGAGGACGGCGATAAGTTTACCCAACGATCCCTGCAGCGTGATGTCGCCGAAGCCCGTGGTTGTCAGCGTCGAAATGGTAAAATAGAGCGCGTCAACATAGTTAGCGATGTTCGGATTCTGCCAGCGCTGGGTCTCGTACACGACGCCCGTCATGATGAAGAGGAACACGCCGAGATTGACGACGGCGACGATTGCCTCCTCGTTGCGGCGGAAGAAAGAGCTGTCGGCGCGGAGCCGCGCCACGAGCTGGTAGGTGTGCAGCAGCCGCAGCGTGCGCAGGATGCGCAAGAAGCCGAGGCCTTCGCCCGTGACAGGCGCGAGGAAGGAGAAAATGGCCACCACGTCGGCCCAGGTAGAGAGATGCGTGAACTCTCGTAACGGGCGGTCGCTGACATAGAGCCGAGCCAGGAAATCGGTGAGGATGACCACGCCGAAGATCAGGTCGAGCCATTCCAGCCACGGCGCTCGCGCTGGCACGAAGGATGTGGCGACGATGAAGAGGATGGTGACGATGTCGAAAACGAGCAGGCCGATCCGAAACCGATGCGCTGTCTGGCTCTTGCCGAAATAAAGAAGCCGCAGCCGCTCGCGCAAGGACGGTTCGTCATTCGCCGCGCTGCTCTTCCTCGGCGGTCGAGATTTTGCTTTGGTCGCGGTCTTTGCGGCCACGGGCTACGCTCGGAGCGTGGAGAGCAGGCGCAGGATGAGCGCCGTGCCGAAGCCCCACACGCCGTTGAGCATGAGGCCAGCGACGAAGCGCGGCCAAAGCGCGGGGATGGCCTCGCCCTTCAGGGGCGCCACGACATAGAAGGCGACGATCGTGAGCGCGAAGGCCCCGACGACAATCCAGCTCCCCCAATACGCCGCGCCGGTGAGCTGTCCCAAAATCACGGCAAGGACGGCGCCCCACAGGCCACCCCAGAACGCCTTGGAGATCACCGAGGGCGCGCCGTAGGAGGGAATGGGATCGAGTGGCCACGCCGGCCGATCGAGCGGAATGAGCCCGATCTGGTTGAACACATACCAGAGGCTCTGGTGGAACAGGAGCGTGGCGAGAAAGCCGGCGACGAACCCAAGGATGAGAAGCTTCACGAGCGTCATGCATGGTCCTCCCTCTTGGCTGCCATGTTGCCGGGGATCATTGAAAGCGCAAGAGCGAGCATGCTCACGTTTCTGTGGCGCAGAATTGAAGCGCCCGCGCACGTGCCTTGACGGCCCGCTTCGCGCATTTCGATTCGAATGTTGTGAAGCGTCGATACGCGCGAATAACCGGAAATAGCGGCAGCGCACTGGTGCCAAGCCACTCAGGATTATTGTCCCTCCAGTCTCACCAGGGAGGAACGAGATATGGGCTCCGCAGCCGTTGCGAAACTGACACCCACGAAGTCCACCGACGGCAACGCCACGGTGGTCGCCTCCGAGACGCTTCCGCGCACCAAGTTTGGGGGGAGACCGACCCGGCCGTGCGCTGGCAAGGCGCTTTCGCGATCTATGGCGGTGAGGGCGGGGCGACGGCGTCCTCCACCATCGTCTACCAGATCGAGCCCGGCGGCCCCCTCGGCTGGCACACCGACGCCACCGAGGAGACGCAGTATATTATCGCGGGCACCGGCAAGCTGTATCTGGGGGATGGCACCACACACGAGGTTCGACCCGGCGTCTTCGTGCTGCAGACGCCGCTGCGGCTTGACCTCGAAAATACCGGCAAGGAGACCCTGAAGGCCGTCGCCTTCTTCGCCGCCGCCATGTTCACGCAAGATTTCGACCAGGTGATGCTGCCGCCGAAGAGCCACATCCTTGGCACTCCGAACCGCGCGGGCTGACGGACATGCGCTAGTCGGGGACATCGCTGCACCGTGGAACCACCACGGCGAAAAGATCGCCCAACGCCGATAGGCTTGCCGCTTGGAGGGAAGCAGCCGGAACCTCTTCGCCGGAGCCCGAGCCCGGCAGCGGCCGCGTGGCTGTTGCACCGGCGACGACGGTGTTGGCGTAGCCGTGGTTGAACGAGGCCCGGGCGGTCGAGTTCACGCACATATGCGTCATGAACCCCGCATAGACCACGTTCTTGACGCCGAGCCTCTTGAGCTCCGCGTCGAGCGCGGTCTGTTCGAACGCGCTCGGGAACTTCTTTACAATGACGGTCTCTCCTTCGATCGGCCTCACCGCGTCGGCGATCTGCCCGATTGGCGCGGTAATGTCGTACGGGGTGCCTGCACCCGAGTCGTGCATGATGTGAATCACTGGGCGATTGGCGGCGCGGAAACGCTGAAGCAGTGCCGCCGCCTCGTTCAAGGCCGGCTCCACGCCCACGAGCTGCATAACCCCCTCGCGATAGGTCTGCTGGCAGTCGATCAGCACCAGCGCACTCTCGGCGATGGAAGAGGGGTTTGGCGTCATGCCTGTGAGTTCGCGCAAGGTCGGTCCGGCCATATGTCCTCTCTCTTTCTGGGTGTGCGCCGCAGTGTAGCGCAAACGTCGCGCAAAATGGACATGCGTCTTCTTGCCGTGACGCGCGTCCATCTTAGTCAGCGTGGTACGGCCATCGTTGGTTGCCAATGGCGGCGGAGTGGGGCATTTTTCCTTCCATGCCTGGAAACTTGGTGATTTCGCTGGATTTTGAGCTGCTGTGGGGGGTGCGGGACCATTCCACCCGCGAAACCTATGGCGCCAATGTGCTAGGCGGCCGCGCCGCGATTCCCGCCATGCTCGAGCTTTTCGAGAAGAGGGGCGTGCATGCGACCTGGGCCGTGGTTGGCGCGGTGCTCTGCGAAAGCAAGGACGAGCTTCTGGCACGACTGCCGGCAGACGGAGCGACCGGTGCGGCACCGCTCGCTAATCTCGACGAGATCGGCGATGACGAGCGTCACGATCCCTATCATTTCGGCGCCAGCCTCGCGCGGCTCGTCGCGTCCTGCCCGGGACAGGAGCTCGGGACGCACACCTTCTCGCATTTCTGTGCGCTGGAGCCGGGACATTCCGTCGGGACGTTTAGGGACGATGTCGGCGCGGCGGTCACGCAGCTGAAAGACTGGGGCATCGATTGCCGCTCGATCGTCTTTCCGCGCAATCAATACGCACCTCCACAGCTCGACGCCTGCCGGGAGCTCGGCCTCACGCATTTTCGCGGCAACGAGGACAGTTGGTTCTACGCAGCCGCGCCCGGCGCGGACCAGACCAAGGCGAGGCGCCTCTGCCGCCTGCTCGACTCTTATGTCGATCTCTCGGGGCCGAACGTGGCGAGGAGGGGAGACGCGGTGACGCCGCTCGTGGATGTGCCGGCGAGCCGCTTCCTGCGCCCCTATCATCGCAGATTGCGCGGCCTGGACGGACTGCGCCTGCGCCGCATCGAGACCGCCATGGCGGCAGCGGCCGCGACCGGCGGGACGTTTCATCTCTGGTGGCACCCGGAGAATTTCGGCCGCGACCTCGACGACAATATGAGCTTCCTGACCAAGATCCTCGATCCCTATGCGAGGCTTCGCGACGAGAGCGGCATGGCGAGCCGGACGATGTCCGAGATGCTGGCATTGACAAAGACCGAGAGGCGGCTTCCCGCATGACATCCAAGATAGACTGGTCCCGCAGGCGTGCCGTCGCCGTGCATGACGAGACCGCGCGCATATTCTCCGCCGAATATGCCGACACCAACCCGTTCGACTCGCCGTTCCGTTACGGCCGCCATCTCATCGACCAGGTCTGGGCGAAGAACGTCGCGGAGCTGCCGCGCGGCGCGCAATGTCTCGATATCGGTTCGGGCATCGGCGCCTATATGGCCCGCCTGCTCGCGGCCGGCTTCGACGTCAAAGGCATCGAGCCGAGCGAAGAGATGCGCCGGCTGGCCGCAGACCATGTCCCGGCGGAGCTCGTTTCCGACGGCTCGGTGCTGGACCTCTCCGCCTTCAAGGATAGCCAGGACTTTGTCTACGCCATCGAGGTGTTTCGCTATCTCGACGGCGCGGACAATCAAGCCGGGCACCGGCAGATCTACGACGCGCTGAAGCCGGGCGGCGTCTATTTCGGCACCTATGTAAACCGCTGGGCCTTGGACGGTTATCGCCAGGTGGTTGGCCTCCGCCGCCTCAAGACCGCGCTCGGGCTGACACCGCCGCGCTATCACGTGGAGTTCGAGACGCCTTCATCGCTGCGCGCGAAGCTGACTGCGGCCGGCTTTCGCGATATCGAGATCAGGGGGGCGATGTTCGCCCCCTTGCGGCTTGCGCATAAAGCCGCTCCACGGCTCGCCACGGCACTCGGCCAGCGCACCATGGCGCGGGAAGGCTGGCTCTCCGACCGGCCCCTGACGCGGCCCTTCGCAGGGCACCTCATCGCCAACGCGCGGCGTTAGCCACGCTTTTCGGGAGAGCTTGAGGTTGCGACGGAACCTCTTGTAAACGGGCCCTCTTGTAATAGGTGTCCGCGGCAATATGTCTATATGTAGGCCGTCGAACCGAATGGTCCTGGAGAACAGACTTGAAGTGGCTCCTGATCGTCTTGATGCCCCTGGCGCTCGCAGGCTGCGTGACCGGGCAGGACTCCGCGCTTCCCATGGCGCTCGGCCCCAGCGACACCGCGCAGGCGTCCTGCATCGGCGATAAAGACGCGCCCGCCTTCGATTGCAAAAGCGCCGGCGCGCCGACCCTTTCCCAAACGACAGAGTAGTTCTCAGCGTCATCCTGAGTGCGAGCGCAAGAGAGCGTGGCTTCGCCGCGGCAATCGCGCGAAGGCCGGTCAAAGAGCGCCCGTCCCAATTGGCTCCCTTAACAGCGAGGACTGCGCGCGGCGGAAATCGGTGAAGGCCGAGCAGGCAGCCGAACGCGCTCGCGGCGCTCCGGCACGACGACGATTCGGCAAACACGGGAAGGCGGAGATCGCTATGCTGGAGAGCGTCATGCCAACTCGGCGGAGGAGATGCTTATGAGCGAAGACCGTAGCGTTACGTCTGGCTGCAATGGGCTGCCGGGTCGCTGCTGATTTCGGCGGCATGGCTTGGGCCCGCGCTGGCACTGAAATGCCAGACAAGTTCGGGCAGCTGTTACGATACCAGGACGAAGGAGTATCGCAAGTGCACGACGAAAGTCTGCACGGACGAGACGGGGACCGTCGTGTCGACGGAGACGGTTGTGGAAAAGCAGGGCGTCGGCCCCCCAAGCGGAAAGTGTCCGCACCCGGGGCCCCGGCGACGGGGGGCGCCAGGCTAACAGGCGAAGGGTAAGGCGACAGCCCGCCACGCGGCAATTCCGACAAGCAGGCGGTGTACAGCTCGCCGGTATGACGGCGATGTCCGCTAGGTTTTCGCCAACAGCGCCTCGCGCTCCTGCATCAGCACGTCGAGCTTCGCCTGCTGGTCGGCGATGCGGTCGGCGTTGCGCTCCTCGTCGGCCGCGCCGGAATAGGCGGCGGCCTGCTCCATGAGCTGGCGGAGATTGTCCTCGACGATCTGGATGCGCCGGTCGATCTCCGCCAGCCCTACGTCATCTACCATCACGCGTTCCTATTCTGAGCGGCGCTTTAGAGCGCGTCTTTCGCGGCCTTCACAGGGCGCGCCTTGAGCGTCTTGCGGGCGGGCTTCGCCGCGAACGTGGTCGGCTCTTTCGTGAACGGGTTGATGCCCTCGCGTGCCTTGGTGGCTGGCTTCTTGACGACGATGAACTTGGCGAAGCCGGGCAGCATGAACTCGCCGGTCTTCTTCAGCTCCTTGTAGCCGTGGGCCGCCATCGACTCCATCACGGCCTTTACGTCCTTCTTCGATAGCGACACTTCGTCGGCGATTTTCTGGATCAGCTCTGACTTCGACATCATGCGCGTGTTCTCCCTTAAATTATGAAGCGGTCGGCCGGAACGGTTCTGCGAGTGTTGGGGCTTATCTGCCGCTTCCCGTCGGCTCTATTGCACACAACGAATTCTGACGAATGGCCGATTCGGACGCCATTGTCTGTAAAAAACCCGCAAAATCCAGTGCGAAACGCGTGCGACGCGGGATAATGCCGCGCCTCTCGGCCCGTTCCGGGCGTCCAGGAATGAAAAACGTGGATGGCCGGGACAGGCCCGGCCATGACAATCGGGGATCGGCAAGGATGCGGGAAAGTCCCGCCACCCCCGTCATCGTTCGGCTTGACGAGGAAGAGCAGGCTCGACTGGCGATCAATCCTGCGACAGGAGACCTGGTCATCAAGGCAATTCCCCCCGACTTCGAACTTACTGCGCAGTGATCGCAGGATTTGCGCCCGCCAGGTCGCGCAATTCCTTTTTTTGACACGTTTGGGCATCACTGAGAATGGCTAAAGGGACGCTTCATGGCCGAGGTTTTCACGCTGGTGGAAAGCGTGCTTGAGCTTGCTTCCAGCACCAAAAACTTCCTGTCGGCTGAGCCACGTGCTCCGAAACTGAACCGAAGCGTCACTCGGGCTCTCCGCGCCCTCTATTTCACACCTAATGGTGTTTTGAGTCTTCTGAAGCAGATCGAAGATGGGCAAGAACCAGATTCAGATCGCACACGCGAGGTGCTCGTTGAATTTAACGACAAAGAATGGAGAGTGAGGGAGAGCTTAGAAGCATTGGACTTTGACCATCTCCGACATCAACTAGGACTGACGCTAGACAGACTGGAGATGGTCCGGCTTGGGAAGCTTAGCCTGCGGCGCGAAATCCAGGAGGAAATCAATTATTATTGGCGACCTCGAGCTGCGCCTAATAAAGAGAAAAAATAAGCAAATTAGTGGCTTTGATAGAGCAGCTGAACCTCGAAATCGAGAATGTAGAAAGCTAGTGAATGTCGAGGCAACGAGCGTTAGCTGCTCACTCCGCAGCCTCAGCGGCTGCGGCGCGCTTGGCCCTGGAGCGCCCTCGGCGGTCCAGCACGGGCTTGAGATGCTGGCCTGTATAGCTCGCCTTGATTTTCGAGACGTCTTCCGGCGTGCCGACGGCCACGATCTTGCCGCCGCCGTCGCCGCCTTCGGGGCCGAGATCGACGATCCAGTCCGCGGTCTTGATGACCTCCAGATTGTGCTCGATGACGACGACCGTGTTGCCCTGGTCAACCAGCTCGTGCAGCACTTCGAGCAGCTTCGCCACGTCGTGGAAATGCAGGCCCGTGGTCGGTTCGTCGAGAATGTAGAGCGTGCGGCCCGTGGCGCGCTTCGACAGCTCCTTGGAGAGCTTGATGCGCTGCGCCTCGCCGCCCGACAGCGTCGTCGCCTGCTGCCCGACATGGATATAGCCGAGCCCGACGCGCTTCAGCGTCTCCAGCTTGTCGCGCACGGAAGGGACGGCCTTGAACAGCTCCGCGGCCTCCTCGACCGTCATGTCGAGCACGTCTGCGATGGACTTGCCCTTGAACTTGATCTCCAGGGTCTCGCGGTCGTAGCGCTTGCCCTTGCACACGTCGCAGGTGACGTAGATGTCGGGCAGGAAGTGCATCTCAATCTTGATGACGCCGTCGCCCTGGCAGGCCTCGCAGCGGCCGCCTTTGACGTTGAAGGAGAAGCGGCCGGGCTTGTAGCCGCGCGTCTTGGCCTCCGGGAGCTCGGCGAACCATTCGCGGATCGGCGTGAAGGCGCCGGTATAGGTCGCGGGGTTCGAGCGCGGCGTGCGCCCGATCGGCGACTGGTCGATGTCGATCACTTTGTCGAGATGCTCGATGCCTTCGAGCGCGTCATGCTCGCCGGGCAGCGCGCGCGCGTTGTTGAGCTTGCGCGCGACCGCGAGATAGAGCGTCTCGATGAGGAAGGTGGACTTGCCGCCGCCCGACACGCCGGTGACGGCGGTGAAGAGGCCGAGCGGAATGTCGACAGTGATGTTCTTGAGATTGTTCTCGCGTGCGCCCTTGACGGTGAGCTTGCGGCCCTTCGACGGCTTGCGGCGATCGTGTCGCATCGGGATCTGCCTGAAGCCGGTGAGATATTGCCCGGTGAGGCTGTCGGGATTGGCCATCACCTCGTCGGGCGTGCCTTCGGCGACAACCGCGCCGCCATGAATGCCGGCGCCGGGACCCATATCCACGACATAGTCGGCCGTCAGGATCGCATCCTCGTCATGCTCCACGACGATGACCGAGTTGCCGAGATCGCGCAGCGCCTTCAGGGTTTCCAACAGCCGTGCATTATCGCGCTGATGCAGCCCGATGGAGGGCTCGTCGAGAACGTAGAGCACGCCCGTGAGGCCAGACCCAATTTGCGAGGCGAGCCGGATGCGCTGGCTCTCGCCGCCCGACAGCGTGCCGGACGCGCGCGCGAGGGTGAGATAGTCGAGGCCGACATCGTTCAAGAAGGCGAGGCGTTCGCGGATCTCCTTCAGGATGCGGCTTGCGATCTCGTTCTGCTTCTGCGTGAGCTTGCCGGGCAGCGCCTCGAACCAGGCGGCGGCGTCGCGGATCGACAGTTCCGTGACCTGGCCGATATGGAGCCCTGCGATCTTCACCGCGAGCGCCTGCGGCTTCAGGCGGTAGCCGGTGCAGGCCTCGCAAGGCTGGTCGGACTGGTAGCGCTCCAGCTCCTCGGTGACCCAGGCCGACTCCGTCTCGCGCCAGCGCCGCTCGATATTGGTGATGACGCCCTCGAAGGGCTTCGCGGTGGAGTAGCGCCGGATGCCGTCGTCATAGGTGAAATTGATCTCGTCGTCGCCGGAGCCGTACAGGATCACCTCGCGGAACGCCTCCGGCAGATCCTTCCACGGCCGCGTCATCGGCTGGCGGTAGGCACGTGCGAGGGACTCAAGCGTCTGCTGGTAATAGGGTGAGGTCGCCGACGTGCGCGCCCAGGGCGCGATGGCGCCGCGCGCAAGGCTCAGATCCTCGTCCGGCACGACGAGGTCGGGCTCGAAGAAGAGTTCGGTCCCGAGCCCGTCGCATTCCGGGCACGCGCCGTAGGGATTGTTGAAGGAGAAGAGGCGCGGCTCGATCTCCTCGATAGTAAAGCCAGACACGGGACAGGCGAACTTCGCCGAGAAGATGATGCGCTCGGCCGCGCCCTTGGCCGGCGCGTCGGCGAACTCGGCGATGGCGATGCCGTCATCCGCAAGCCCAAGCGCGGTCTCGAACGAGTCCGCAAGCCGCGCGCTCATATCAGGACGCACCACGATGCGGTCCACGACGACGTCGATATCGTGCTTGATCTTCTTGTCGAGGGCAGGCGCCTCGGCGATCTCGTAGAACCTGCCGTCGACCTTCACCCGCTGGAAGCCCTTCTTCATCAACTCGGCGAAGTCCTTCTTAAACTCGCCCTTGCGGCCGCGCGCGATCGGCGCGAGCAGATAGAGCCGCGTGCCGTCGGGCAGCGCCAGCACGCGATCGACCATCTGGCTCACGGTCTGGCTCTCGATGGGCAGCCCGGTCGCCGGCGAATAGGGCACGCCGACCCGCGCCCAGAGCAGCCGCATATAGTCGTAGATTTCGGTCACGGTGCCGACCGTGGAGCGCGGATTCTTCGAGGTGGTCTTCTGCTCGATGGAGATGGCGGGCGACAATCCGTCGATATGGTCGACGTCCGGCTTCTGCATCATGTCCAGGAACTGCCGCGCATAGGCCGACAGCGACTCGACATAGCGGCGCTGGCCCTCGGCATAGATGGTATCGAAGGCGAGCGAAGACTTGCCCGAGCCGGACAGGCCGGTCAGGACGACAAGCTGCTCGCGCGGCAGGTCGAGCGAGACATTCTTGAGATTGTGCTCGCGCGCGCCGCGGATGGAAATCGACTTGGAAGTCATATTATTGGCAATGTCGGGGTGGCCGTGCCTCTGCGCAAGGCTTAGTCCCCGGGGCCTTTTGCGGCAAGGGCCGGGGTCAGGGTGGAGACGCGCCTAAAGGCGCTCCTCACGTGACGGGGGCGTTACCGATTAGAGCAGGCCGAGCTTTTTCAGGCGGGAACGGATCGCGCCGGGCTTGCGCCCGAAGGCGGTGGCGATGGCGTCGATCGCCTCGCCGGCCTGATGGCGGCGCTTGAGGTCTGCCTCGTCCTCGTCTCGCCAGGGTGCATAGGCGCTGGCATGCGTCTCCCGCAACCGCTCCACCTCGTAGCTTTTCGGATAGTGGGAGACGCGGGTCGCCCCCGGCTTGTCCCCACCCGACGCACCGCTTCCGCCGGCGGATTCCAGGAAGGCCGCCTGGCGCGAAGCAAGATCGCGCGCAGGCATGGCGTGGAGGTCGCGCGAAGCATCCTCTGATGCCGCGCGGAAGGCGGCGTCCTTCTCGACGGCGGCGCGATGCACCCGCAACGCCCGCTCGTTGAGGCCAAGGAGATGCAGGCCGGACAGCGCCCGCACGCGCGACAGGGCCACGTAGCCCTGGCCCAATTCGAAGGCGCGGGAGAGGTCGATGACGGCTTCGTCGAGCGACATGCCTTGGCTCTTATGCACGGTGATCGCCCAGGCGAGCCGCAACGGGATCTGCGTGATACTGGCGCGCTCCTTGCCGTTCTCCTCGATCTTCCACGTCGCAGGCTCGGCAACGATACGGCGGCCGGCCCGCGTCCTGACGGTCGGCAGCCCGGTCTCGGCGTCGAACTGCTCCACGATTCCGAGCGTGCCGTTCACGAAGCGACCGCCGGCATCGTTCTTCGTGAACATCACGACCGCGTCTTCCTTGAGCTCCAGACTGGCCGGCGACAGGCAGCCGCGGCCAAGCGCCTGCACGAAGGGGTCGCGACCTTTCGAGGTCATGGCGAATTGCCGCGTCTTGCCGCGCAGCTTCGCCAGTTCCTGCTGGTTGATGTCGTCGACCGAGGCGTTATGCGTGAAGAGGCGCGTGCAGTCGTCCGGCAGCGCGTCCCGGCCGATCATCCGAGCGGCGAGGCGGTCGCGCTCGGTGCCCGTGCAGCGATTGGCGCGAATCGCGGCAAGCACGCTTAAAAAGGCCTGATCGTTTTGGCGATGCTGTTCTGAGAGATAACAGACCATCGGCGCGAGATCCCGCCAGGCGGGGGAGGCGTGGGCGAACATCGCGCCGAAATTCTCCGCCGCATCGCCGAAGGGCAGGCTCGCGGCATGATCGTTGCGCCGCACCACCG
>NZ_JBPCOU010000062.1:0-48612 GCF_050999895.1 Methyloceanibacter sp.
CCACCCGATGAGAATGCCTGGGTGAAGCTCTGCGAGAAGAGCGCGCAGACAGAGAACAAGGAAATCTGCCTCACCCACCACGAGCGGCTGGACGGCAATTCCGGCATCGTGCTTGTCGCCGCCGCCATCCGCAGGGTTGAGGGCGACCCGAAGGAGCAGATCCTCGTCAGGCTGCCGACCGCCATCGCGCTGGCGATCCCCGCGGGTGTGCAACTTCGCATCGACGAGAACGAGCCGCTCGCGCTGAAATATACGCTCTGCTACGCCACGAGCTGCCAGGCCGAGACCGAAGTGACGCCGGAACTGATGAAGAGCATTCGCAGCGGCAAGCAGATGGTGGTCGCCGCCGTCAACTTGCAGCGGAAGGCGATCGGCTTCCCGGTGCCGCTGGCAGGCTTCAGCAAGGCCTATGACGGGCCTCCGGTCGACAACGCCAAATATCAGGAGGCGCGGCGCCAGCTCATGGAGATGATCCGCAAGCGCCAGGCCGAGCTCGCGAGCAAGGCCGCCGAGGCGCAGGATAAGAAGGGTCAAGCGCAGGCGGGCGCACCGGCCCCCGCTGCCGGCGCACCGGCTCCGGTCCCGGCACCGGCAACGCCCTAAGTTAGATCTCGATCACGACCCAATAAAAAAAGGCCGCGCCTCTTGAGGTGCGGCCTTTGGCTTTAAGGGGTGCGGGTTAAGCGGCCCGCGGGAGCCTCAATGTTCCTGCAGGAAGCGGTAGCGAAACACGCCGTCGCACAAATCCTCGAACAGCTCGGACACTTGCGGATGCCGCAGGGGCTCATCGGAGTTATCCGGCACGAGATTCTGCTCCGAGACATAGGCGATGTACTCGGTATCGGCGTTCTCGGCGAGCAGGTGGTAGAAGGGCTGGTCCTTGTTCGGCCTGACCTCGGCAGGAATGGAGCTGTACCATTCCTCGGTGTTGCTGAAGGCGGGGTCGACGTCGAAGATCACGCCGCGAAACGGATACAGGCGATGGCGCACCACCTGGCCGATCTGAAACCGCGCCGCGCGGACCATAGACATCCCGTAAAACCCCGTATTCATTCTTCTTTTGTCCCGATAAGATCGAAGGCCTGAAGGACTGTCAACGCGTTAAAGCTGCATCAGAACCAACGGCGGTTCGACCACATGAACTGCTCGGGATTCTCCCTTATCCAGACCTCGAATTGGCGCTGAATTGCGGCGGTGATGGAACGAATATCCTCCGCCTGGTTCTGCGTGCGCGGGATCCTGAGCTCATTGACGTTAACGTCGAACACGGCGCGCTTGCCGATGCGGACGCAGCGCCCGATCCAGATGCGGGCGCCGACCCGCCGCGCGATCATCGCGGCGATGGGCATGCTCTTCGCGGGATAGCCGAAGAACGGCACCGCGACGCCGGTGCCGTCGTATAGATCGGAGATGAATCCGAGGCGCCCACCCTGGCGGACATAGTCCATGATCAAGCGGGCGGTCTTCTGCGTCTCGTCGACGCCCGCCGTTCGCCCGCGCCCGAACAGGCCGCCCGGATAGAGATCCTTGCGCTGGGCGCGCAGATAGCGGTCGACATAGGGATTCTTGACCTGCCGGTAGACGCCCGCCGGCGAGACCCCGGCGAGCATGACGGGCCACATGCCAAGCTCCCAATTGCCCATATGCATGGTCACGATCAAGACGGGGCCCATCTTTTGGTTGTAGCGGCCGATCCAGTGGCCGTTGGTCACGTGCAGGCGTCCGGGATCTTTGAGGATGCGGTCGATATTCATCGTCTCGACCATGACGCGCCCGAGATTGTCCCAGGCGGCGAGCGCGATACGTTCGCGCTCCTCGGGCGTCTTCTCCGGAAACGCGCGCTCCAGATTCATCAAAGCCCGCTTGTGACGGCGGTTGCGCTTGCCGAGGAAGCGCCAAGCCTTGGCCGAGATGCTGCCGCCGAGATCGACCGGGAACAGGCGCACGAAGCCGATCAGAATCCGCAAGCCCGCATATTCGAGCCGGTAGCGAAGATCGCGCAGCAGCGAAGGTTTGATAGGTGGAGGAGCCAGGTGAGAAATCTCTAGCTGAAAGGGTTTAAGGGGAAGACCGCGCGGTCGGCCGTTTCGTGGTGGCAAATGGGCGAGGGGGCGTCAAGGGTGCGGGCGATAGGCTTATCCGGCGCCACGCATGAGGCTCGGCAGCGCCGTCGGCGGCGTGAGCCCGACCCGCATGACCAGGCGCCGCAGGGGCGGCAGGGCATTCAGGCCATGCAGGACAAGTCCCCGCGCTGCCTGCAACGGCATGAAGCCTGTCAGCAAAGACCGGTTCAACAGATCGACGCCGACCGTGCGCGACATGACGTCGAGCTCGCGCGCCTTTGCATAGGCGCTGAGGGTGGCGTCACCGCCGGGATCGGCACCGCGCAGCTGCGCATCGGCGACACAGTCCGCCAAGGCTGCGGCATCGCGCAGTCCGAGATTCAGTCCTTGCGCGCCGATGGGCGGCAGGATGTGCGCTGCTTCGCCGACAAGCGCGGTGCGCTTTCCCACAAGCGACTTGGCGCTCAGTCCGGCCACCGGAAAAGAGGCGCGCGCGCCGGTCGTGCCAATGCCGCCGAGAATCCCGCCGAGGCGCTGTCCCAGCGCGGTCGCGAAAGACGCCTCGTCGGCCTGCATCAGGTGCTCGATCTCCGCCGCGCTGCCGACCCAGATCAGGCTCGAGGCGAGGGGATCGGGGAGGGGCACGGTCGTCACCGACCCGGCTTCACGGTGCAGCTCCGTCGAGATATTGCGATGCGGAAGCGTGTGGGAGAAGCTCGTGGCGATCGCGCCCTGATCGTACCGCCATTCGCTGGCCTCGATGCTTGCTGCCGCGCGGCAGACCGACCGCCTCCCATCCGCGCCGACAACCAGGCACGCCCAGGCGCCTGCGCCGCCGCTGCAGCGCAAGTCGGCATGATCTGCGCCAATCGTGATGTGCTCGACGTTCGCGGCGAACACTGCCTTCACCGTGGTGGCGGCTTTTTCGTAGAGCGCCGCCACAAGGGCGGTATTGGCGATGTTGTAGCCGAAGGCGTCGAGACCTAGCTCCTTTGCGGCGAATTCGATCTCCGGCGCGCGCAGCAGACTCTTGGAATCGTCGATGATGCGGATGGCTTCGAGAGGTGCGGCCTCGGCCGCGACGCCCTCCCAGACGCCTAGTCGCTTCAGGAGATCGACCGAGCTCGTTAGCAGCGCCGCCGTGCGCGTATCACCGGGGGCGGTTTGCGGCTTCGCAGGCGCGGGCCCGATCAGCGCGACCTCGGCGCCGATACAGGCGAGGCAGAGCGCGGCGGCGATCCCCGCAGGACCCGTGCCCACCACGGCGGCGGCAGCTTGAACGATGGAATTCTGGCTCGATGGCATGCCGCTCAAAAGCTCATTCACGTTCACAGCAAACCGCCAGACGAGACTTCAGTCTCTGTGGATCGTTGCGTTTGAGCAACAGCCAAACGTCAAATATGAGACCGTGATGGTGCTGTCACGAGAACGTCATGGCTGGCCCAATAAAACGCAAGGGTAGGCCGCATTGGCCGGCAAGCCTTGACGTTCGGTGCACAAAAAGAAGCGTCAAATTTTACCGTGGAGAGGGTCATGATCGGGGGACGAAGTGGGGCTGCGAGCCGTTATTTACTCGCGGGGGCCAGCGCAATTGCGATTTGGGCATCGACCAGCTCAGTTGCCGGTGCGGCAGACGTGCAGCAACTAGAAGCCGCAATGCAGGCCATGCAGGCACAGATGAGAGCTCTGCAACAAGAGGTTGCGGAAGCGAAGGCCGCGGCTGCAGCCGCAAAGGCCACGGCCGGAAGCGGGGACGGCGGCGACGCGCTCGATCTCAAGGTCAAATGGAAGGGGGCGCCGGAACTTTCCAGCGCCGACGGCAAATTCAAGTTTAAAGTTCGTGGCCGCATCATGACCGATTACAACGGAATCGATCAAGATGAGGGGATTACCGGCGAAGGCGACATCAGCGCGGTTGAGCTCCGCCGAGCGCGGCTCGGCGTCGAAGGCGTGCTCTTCTCGGACTGGAAGTATAAGTTCGAGATCGACTTCGCCGGCGATGAGACCGAAATTAAGGATGCCTATCTTGCGTATGACTTCGGCAAGTTCGAGGTTCGGGCCGGTAACTTTTATACGTTCAACTCACTCGAGCAGGTTACCAGCTCACGCTTCATTACGTTCATGGAGCGGGCAGCCTTCACCGAGGCCTTCTTCCTGGACCGACAGATCGGCGCGGCCCTCCTCGGCGGTGGCGAGCATTGGTCGTTGCAGACGGGTGTTTATGGCGCCCCTGCCGGAGAGCAGGAGACGTTCTGGACGGATGAAATGGCCGCTACGGTCCGTGGAACTGTTGCCCCCATCAACAACGACACCTCGGTGCTGCATATGGGTGCGAGCTACCGGCATCGCGACGCCGGAGAGCTGAGAGGATCGGGCGACACCGATCTGTTTGAGTATCGTGCGCGGGCTGCCGATCTGCATCTCGCCGACCGCTTCGTCGATACGCCGGATATCGGCGAATCCGACGACTTGTTCGTCCTAGAAGGCGCCTTCGTCTACAAATCCTTCTCGGTGCAAGGCGAATATGCGCAACTCAGGACCGACGTTGCTCCGAGCATAGCGGACCTGCGTCCGACCTATGATGGTTGGTACGTGGATGCGAGCTTGTTCTTGACGGGCGAGATGCGGAATTACGAGGCCGATGCAGGCGAGTTTGGTCGCACCAAGGTCAAGAACCCCGTTTACGGGGGTAGCGGTGGCTGGGGCGCCTGGCAGATCGCCGGCCGCTACGACGTCGTCGATCTGAGCGACGATGCTGCTGCCATTACACTTGCCGGTGTCTCGTGCTCCGAATGCGGCGAGCAGAAGACCTGGCTCATCGGCGTGAATTGGTGGCTGACGGACTATACGGCCTTGAAGCTGAACGTGACCCAATCCGAAATCGAGGGTGGGTTCAACGACGGCGCCGAGATCACGGGTGTCGGCATGCGCGCCCAGGTCGACTGGTAATCGCCGACCTTTCATTGCCAAAGGCTCTTCCTCCCCAAGAGCCGAGCATGGGGCCGCCCTCACTTGGGGCGGCCTTTTTTTTGCGCTGCGTTCTCCGCAAACAAAACAACTCACCGAGGCGATCCGCCTCGATGAGCTTCAGGTCTTTCGAGAAAAGGCTTGAGTTAGCGAGCGGACGTTGAAAACGTCTGTCGTCTTGAACTTGTCGAGCCCGGTCTTGAGCATATCGACGGCGCCGTTGACGCCGTCATAACCCTTGACCTCGACGACTTTCCGACCATCGGGAAGCTTCTTGTTGACCGCAAAGAACTGCTCGATGCGCGCGCGTTCGATGGCAGGCAGGTCGTCGATGGTCTTGATCTCGTCATAGGTCGGGTCGACCTTCGAGATCGGAACCGCCACGATCTTGTCGTCGACGTCGCCGCCATCGATCATTTTTAGAAGCCCGATCGGCGGCACCCGGATGAACGCTCCCGGGTTGATCGGCTGGCGCGTATCACCAAGGCATCAAGCGGGTCGCCGTCCGGTCCGACAGTGCTCGCGATCGAGCCGTAATTTGTGGGATAGACGACCGGCATCGATTGAAAGCGGTCGACGAAGAGATGTCCTGTTTTGCCGTCGATCTCGTATTTGGTGAAGGTACCGGCGGGAATCTCGATCACAACCTGAACGTCGGTTGGATCGCCGGATTGCGGAAGGCGACGGGATTGACGTACTCGGCAAAGCTTGGCCCGGCGGCCAGACGATCACCGCGACGGCAGCGCTTAAGGCGTAATTCTTCTTCAGTCCGCAGTCCCCTCTAGTGGTGCAAAAACGCAAAAATCGTAGGGACGCGGGATGACCGGACGATAACAGTGACGGGTTGAAGCCCGCCCCCCTGTTGCGGCGGCGCAACAGCGCAACCGAAACGGTTCGGCTTTCTCGAACTGTAACAGGCCGTTAAGCGGATGACACACAAGCTTGCAATAGAAAGGCCACGCAGCCAATCTTGAGGCGAGCGGAGAGTATCCATGAGCAGGCGTATTGGGTTTGTCGCGGGCGTGATGGCCGTGCTGTCAACGGCGGCGTCTCCCGTGCTCGCCTTCCAGGAGACGCCTGTTCCTCCGCCGGCAGAACAAGCCCCAAGCAAAGACGAAAAGCCTCTGGTGCCGCCGATGAAGCTCGGCGATCCGTCGACCGCGGAACAACAGCCCGCGGCGAAGAAAAGGGGGTTCGGATTCGGCCTCCTGCCCAAGATGGATTTCGGCCTGGATCTGCTCTACGGCGCCGCGCAGCAGAAGCAGCAATTGGAGATGCAATCCACACCCTCCCTCGAAACGGATCAGGATCTCTCCGTCGTGGGCAAGGTGAAGCGCCGCTTCTAGACGCTGCCGAGCCACAGGCCTGTGAGGCCGGCCTTGCGCCGGGGCATCGATACCGGGGGGTCCCATCGCTCGTCATCCTCCGACCCAGCGTCTCGCAGCAGCCTTGGTGCACATGCTCACGGCCTCCGGCGCAGCCTTCGCGCTGCTCGCATTGCACGAAGCGCATTTGGGCGACTGGCACAGGATGTTCGCCTGGCTCGGGGTGGCTCTCCTCATCGATGCCGTGGACGGACCGTTGGCGCGTCGCGTCGGGGTCGACACCGTCCTCCCGCGCTTCAGCGGCGTGCGCCTCGATCTGATCGTGGACTACCTCACCTATGTCGCGGTTCCAGCCTTCGCTCTCAGCGAAGCGGACCTTCTGCCGGAAGCCTTTAGGCTGCCTGCCGCGATCGCCATCATGGTATCCAGCCTGTTCCATGTTGCCGACCGCGCCAGCAAGACGGAAGAGGGATATTTCGTCGGCTTCCCCGCGATCTGGAACATTGTTAGCCTTTACCTATTTGCACTCGGGTTCCCGCCGTTCCTGGCGCTGGGCGTGGTCGCACTTCTCATCCTCGCCACTTTCGTGCCGGTCCTATGCCTGCATCCCTTCCGCGTCACGCGGTTGCACGTTCTCACGACCATGGTCACGCTGGTCTGGGCCGCCGCCGCCGCCGCCGCCGTGCTGCATTCTTTTCCATCGCCGCTTTGGATCAAGCTTGCGCTGCTCGCGACGGCTTCCTACCTGATCGGCGTCGGGCTTATTCGCTCGCTGTTCCCGGCGAGCGAAGAAGCCCGACCTTAGCCATGGACCCCGCTCTGCCGCTGCGCTATCAGCTCCCGCTGAATTTCAACCCGCCGATAACCCCCGTACAGATCCGACATGCTCGAATGGCTTACCGATCCGCAAATCTGGGCGAGCTTCCTTGCGCTGAGCGCCATGGAGATCGTGCTCGGCATCGACAACGTCGTTTTCATCTCAATCCTGGTATCGCGCATGCCGCAGCAGCAGCGGCTCATGGCGCGCCGGATCGGTCTAGGCCTCGCCCTCGTTTTCCGCGTGGCGATGCTCGGGACCATCGCCTGGATGATTCACTTGAAGACGCCGGTTTTTTCGGTATTCGGCCAGGGGTTTTCCTGGCGCGATCTCATTCTCATCGCCGGCGGCTTGTTTCTGCTCGTGAAAGGCACGCGCGAAATCCACATCGGGATCGAAGGGGATGAGGAGGAGGTGACGCCGGGCAAGGTCGCCAGCAACACCATGACCACGGCAATCATTCAGATTGCAATCATCGACCTCGTGTTTTCCGTGGATTCGATCATCACAGCAGTCGGCATGGCAGACCACATCGAAGTGATGGTGGCGGCGGTGATCGTCGCCATCGCGGTGATGTATTTGGCGTCGGAGCCCGTCGCCGCCTTTATCGAGCGGCATCCCACGACCAAGATGCTGGCGCTTTCTTTCCTTCTGCTGATCGGGGCGGCGCTGATTGCCGACGGCTTCCAGTTCCACATCCCGCGCGCCTACATCTACTTTGCCATGGCGTTCTCGGCTGCCGTGGAGGTGGTCAACGTCCTTGCCTCGCGTAATAGACGCAAGACAAAACCGGCGCCGAAAAAAGGTTAACCCGCGCTCAAACGTTCTGCACTGAGTTCGCCGGCCTTCGATCTTAACTTTGTCACTCAATTCCCTTTGCTTAGCCTAAAATTGACCTGATTTAGACCGCGCTATCGGGGTTTGGTGTGACAAATAAGCGACGAAGGGGAAGCAATGAACATCACAACAATCCTCGTGGCTGGGGCGCTAACCGCCGCCGCCACGGCCGCGACGGCCGAATCCGTCTCGCTCGCCGGAGACGAACTTCGTTCGGCAGTGGTCGGCAAGACTGTCTTTCTGAATGTTTCCGGCTTTGAGCTTCCCATCAAATATGCCGCCAATGGGCGCATGACCGGCAAGATGAGCACGGTGGCCGCGAGCTTCTCGCGGGGAGACGGTGCGGCGGACAGCGGCAAATGGTGGGTCGACGCCGATCAGCTTTGCCAGAAATGGTCGAGCTGGATGGAAGGCAAGTCCTACTGTTACAAGCTCACCCGCAACGGAAATGCGGTGCGCTGGGTGCGCAACGACGGCCGTTCCGGCACCGCGCGCATCAGCGGTTAAGCGGACTTCTTAGCTTCGTTTGCGACGTGGAGGGCCGTCCTCGGGCGGCTCTTTCCTTTTGCGCGGCGCCTCCGGCATCCAGGCCGGGCGGCAAACGCTATCACGCAACCGCAAGATGCTTGCCGGTAACAGATCGTTTGGATTAGTCTGCTATCCAGTTCGCGACTGTTTTGTATCCGCGTCGGTCGTTCTTCCACCAGTGTTGCGTTCGTAGCGTGTTTGTTGCGCGCGTAGCGTATCTGTTGCGTAGGGTAGCGTTTTGCCCGCCGATTCGACGCACGTCGCGATGCTGCGCCGTGGCCCGAGGCCATGGAACATTTGGCGCGCGCAGCACCCCAACACGATCCCCTATCTCGTGGGCGTGGGGGTCAGCGTGGGCGAACGCCAAATGGGCCCCATCAATGGCGGTCCCATCAATTTGTCCGCCGCACGGCTCCGCAAGGCGTCTCTTCGCTTCGCAAGCCTGACTGCGGCCGATCTCGCAGGGGCGGATGTGTCCGATGCGGATCTTGGCGGCGCGCGCCTGGATGGCGCCAACTTCAGGGGTGCGGATCTGAGCCGGGCGATCCTCGACCGCGCCGACTTTGCCGGCGCCTGCCTCATCGAAGCCAATCTCTGCGGAACTCAGCTCATCGAGGCGCGCAACCTGACGCAGGAGCAGATCAACTCTGCCTTGGGCGATGCCTTTACGCGGCTGCCCTCACATCTCACGCGGCCCCACGCCTGGGCGCTTTGCCAAGATATGCGGCCGGATGCTGAAGATGTCTTCCACTTGCGCAGCCTGGCGCGCAACCCGACGCCGATGCCGCGTCCCGTCGAGCGGGTGTCCTGGCTCGTGGGCGGCCCGGGCGTCGTAGCAGGAGAGTAGGGCTTGCGCGGCCGCGCTACCGCCGGCGTCCGCCGTCATCCTTGGGCTATCTTTGATGTCGCCCAAAGTGAGCGCGCAGGCGAGGCGTGACCCATAAGCGATGGGTTCTCACTCAAGATGTGTCCAACTGTAACGCGGGCAGGGCGCGGGTAATTGATCGAGGTCAATCACGCCGGTCCGTACATGCGGCTCCGAAAGATGTTCGGCGTGGTGGATGAGTGACGGCCGCTAATTCAGGCTCGGACTCCGAAACAGAATGAGATCGGTGAACTTGCGATCAGTTAAGCCGAGGTCGGGTTGAAGTTCCAGGATAGGGCGAAAGCCAAGCCCGATATTCTCCATATCGCAGAACCAAGAGAAATGCTGGTTCAGAAGCGCGACAAATTTTTCCTGAGGAGTACCGTAACGCTCCAAGAGCACAGGAGCCACCTCGAGTTGCCAGACGGCTTTGCCGAGCTGGAGACTTTTGGAAGCGCCGTGGAGGACATTGGCTTCAAAGCCCTATACCATCGACTTTGATGAAACGAATGTCCTCCGGGGGCACGCCCTGCTCCTCCATCCAGGCATCAAGGCTTGTGACGCCGCACGCAACAGTGTCGCTGTCCGCACGCGTCGCCATGTCGTGCCGCGCCATGCCGCTGCGAAGGCGTATCCAACCGGATGATGTTGCGGCACCCACGGCGAGATTCCTGCGGTCATGCGGTTGCCGAGCCCGTTTGCTTCGACGCTCGCTTGCAAGCAGGCGAAATTTTTCGGCTCCGGCTCGAAAGCGTGAACATGGGTGAATTGCCGCATCATCGCGCGCGGAACGCTCGTCAGCCCGATATTGGAGCCGATGTCGAGCATGATCCCAGCACCAGATAGGAACGACAGCACGGAGATGATCCGAAGGTGACGCTCGGGTGCGCGCAGATTTTTTCGACGTAGCCATCGCCGTTTGCGACGCACACCTCGGGAGCGAAACATGTCAAGCAACCAAGTTCGGAGCTGACGCGTGAAAGCTCCCTTCATTGATACGCAGGGTGAGATCAGAACCGACACATGGGGTCTCGTAGCTCGCCGTGAAATACGACGTGAAGAGGTCTATCTTCTTTCTGGAAGAGGGGCGTTCATGACTCACCCTACGCTAGGGCCAGCTGCTAAGTTAGAACAATGGACCCCGCTCGTGCCTTCCCGCCACGAGAAAATTTGATCAGAATCAGGGATCGCCCTCTTTAACGCACGGGACCGAAGGTGACCGCCCGGAGATGACGAGCACTATGTGCCCGTCATCTCCCCATGATCACGCATGCGAGCGGTTCTCGATTTGAGGTGGCGTTCGCCGGACAATGACCCCGGGTAAAGGTGGTCACGCGCAGAGTCCGCCTGCTCTGGGAATCCTGCGGATCGGACGCCAAGCAAAGCACGGCCACGCGAAGCTATTATTGCGCCAAATCATTCATTGGATTGTCACAAAGCCCTCCGACGCCGAACGTCGTCGGGTGCGATTTCCGATGCGGAGTTACAGCTTGCAATCGCAGGCTGGCGCAGAATCGGCGGACTGGCGGATGGGGAGGGATTCGAACCCTCGAGACGCTTGCACGCCTGCCGGTTTTCAAGACCGGTGCCTTCAACCACTCGGCCACCCATCCGATGCAGAATGTAGAGGGATATGCCGCCCAATCCACCCCCGCAAGAACGAGCGAGGAGCGCTAGATCTGGTCCGAGGCCCGGCGTCCCATGCGGCGTCGCAGCAAGCCGATCCCCACGACCAGCAGGGCGCCGCAGGCCGCTGCCGCCATCCAGACCGCATGCGCCGTCTCCGGATTGAGATGGGCGGAGGAGAGGGGGTCCTTGGCGATGATCTCACCGGCGATCCAGCCGAGCAGTGCCGCGCCGGCCCAGACCACGATGGGATATTTCTCCAGGAGCGACATGACGAGCGCCGCGCCCGCCATGATCAGTGGGATGCTGACGGCGAGCCCGAACATCAACAGCGCATAGCTCCCGCGAGACGCGACCGCGATGGCAATGACATTGTCGAGGCTCATGACGACGTCGGCGATGGCGATGATCTTGACGGCGCGCCAAAGATTGTCGACCGGCTCGATCGTCCCGGTCTTGTTGTCGTCCTCGGGGCCGAGCAGCTTGATGGCAATCCAAAGAAGCAGAACGCCGCCGATGAGCTTCACGTAGGGCATCGTCATGAGCGTGGTCACCAAGCCGGTGAACATCACGCGCAATGCGATGGCGACCACCGTGCCAAGGACGATGCCCCACATTCTCTGTTTCGGTGGGAGCTTGCGGCAGGCAAGCGCGATGACGACGGCGTTGTCGCCCGACAGGAGCAGGTCGATCCAAATAATTTGCAGGACGGCGAGCCAGAAGGCGGGATCTTCGAACGTCATGCGTGTTGCTCTGCCCCCCGCTAAGCGCCAACCGGGCAGAGCCGGCGGCGGTGCTTACCCTGTGCCGCCGAAAACGGCAAGGACAAGACGGGCATATAGGTTCTCCGGAACAGGATGGAAGGCTGCGCGCGACATCTCCGTGCCACGGTCTCACGTGGAGCGCATGGCTTAGGCGCAGGACAAGGCCGGACGGATCGCTTATGCTTCGATGCGTCAAGCAACGAATCAGGCCGCTCTGTGGCCAAAGAAGGGGGGGCGAAACGATGCCAGCTTTCGATCCAATTGTGGTCAATCCACTCATCGCACTGATTGCGGGGATTCTTATCTTGTTGATGCCGCGGCTGCTGAATTACGTGATCGCGATTTATCTCATCGCCATCGGAATCATTGGTCTCGCCCACCATTTCCAATAGGGCCAAGACGATTGTTTGCGAAATTCGAGTTTTGCCGGGGAATTATTGCCAAGGAGCCGCTGGAGCCGGGTTCTCCGATAGCCTATAGTTCAAACATTCACGGTTAGAGGCGAAGGAGGGGCTGTCCGCTGGGCGCGCGGGGTGCAGTTCTTGCTACATCCGTCCGGCTATTGGGGACCCCTGCTCCCTGGGCGAAGTTCGTTACGCTTCGCGGTCGTACGCAGTAGGTAGGCGGTGGGGAAGGTCTTGTGGGGCCGGCCGCATCAGGAGGGATGAGAATTCCAATGTCGGAATTGTGGCGGAAGCCACTGCTGCTCTGTCTGATGTCGTGCCTCGTCCTGGCGGCGCTCGCCGGCTTCGGTATTCATGCGGCGTTCGCGTTGGATCTCGTTGCCGGCGAAGAGCCCTCTTCGACAAATCTGCAGTTCGCCGCTGCCTCGGACGGAGACGCCTCGCATAAGACTTATGTTTGGGCCGCCACGCGGAGCAGCGACAGCCTGAGGCTGCGCGGCTCGGTTCCTTCGGAAGACGATCGCCGCACCATTCTGGGCATGGTGAAGGCGCACTTTCCCGACCTTCAGGTCGAGGACCGGCTCAAAGTCGTCGCAGGGTCTCCACCGAAGGAGCAATGGCTGGGCGCCATGAGCTTCAGCCTGAAGCAGCTATCTCATTTGAAACACGGCTCGGCGCGGCTCCTCAACGTGGGCCTGAAGTTGAGCGGCGAAGCCTTGAGCGCTAACGACTATGCCGAGATCAAGAAGGCCCTCAGCGGACCGCTACCGACCGGCCTCAGCATTATCAGCGAAAGCATACGGCCCCCCTTCGTCGATCCTTTTGTCTTCGTTGCAACGCTTGGCGAGAACTCGCTCAGCCTTTCGGGGAGCGTGCCGAGCGAGGACGCGCGAAAGCATGTGCGTGAGCTGTCGCGCCAGCTCTTCACGCGCCCTGGCCTCGGGGACAAGCTCCAGCTTGCATCGGGCGCTCCCAAGGGATGGGACAATGCGGTCGACGCGGCATTACGGGCGCTCAGTCAACTGGAATCGGGCAAGGTCTCGCTGTCCGGCCTCGCTGTCACCATCGATGGCGTTGCCCGCGACGAGCGCACCGCCACCACGGTCTCCTATCAACTGAAGCGCGACATGCCGGAGCTCTTCTCGACCTCCGAGAGCATTCGCTGGAAGACGGCGGCGCCCAGTACCGACACGATCGAGCAGATTATCCCGCGCATCAATGATCTGGCGCGGAGCGAGAGTGAGCTGACGAAATTTCAATTGCCCTTGCTCGAGCACCAATGACGCGCGCCGTCCTCGCCGACATGTGGCTCTATTTCACCATCGTATTTGCGGTCGGCTTTGCGCTGGGCTGGATCAGGCGCTGGCCGGTGCGGTCCTGAGCCGAAAAAGGCACAACCCACGATGAGCAACTTTGCGCTCAGCACCTGGGTGCTGCTCGTTTTTGTCTTTGCCGCGGGGCTGGCACTAGGCTCCCTTGCGCGCTCCCGCTACGAGCGGAAGAAGCAAACCTCTAACTGAGCACTAGTCGTTGGCGGCGAGAAACATCTCGATCGCCTCCACGCTGTCGCGATCGCGCAAGAAGGGCGCATGTCCCTGGCCGGGCACCGTGACCGTGCGCAGGTTCGGGTGCCGCTCCACCATGGCGCTCACGGTCTCCGCACTCAGCAGATCCGAGTTGGCGCCGCGGAGCACGAAGGCCGGGAACTGCTGTAGAGCGGTGAATTGCGGCCACAGGGCCGGCGCCGGCCGTCGCAGATCGACGCCGCGAAAAGCGCGCCCAATCTTGGGATCGTAGCCGCGCGCGGGCCGGCCCTTCCGCTCATTGAAGAGATCGTGCGCGATCTCCTCCCATTGCGCAGCTGCGATGGCTGAGAAGGCGCGCCCGTTCATCTCGCGTAACTGCACGACCGCGTCGTCCCAGGTTCGCGGCACCGGCATCTTCCCGACATAGCCCATGATGCGCGCGAGCCCCCGCGTCTCCATCACCGGGCCGATATCGTTGAGCACAACCACGCCCATGGCGGTTGGGCGCAACGCTCCCATCATCATGGCGACGATGCCGCCTCTCGATGTGCCGACGATCGCGGCTTGGTGGAGTCCTACGATCGCCATGAAATCGAGCGTGTCGCGCAGCTCGATCAGCGGCGTGTAATTGTGCCAGTGCCGGTCGAATTGCGAGGCGCCGCGGCCGCGAAAGTCGAGGCAGTAGACATCGCGCGGCCGTTCCGGGTGCGTGGAGAGATACCAAGCGAGCGTGTGAAAGTCCTTGCTGTTGCGGGTGAGGCCGGGAAGACAGACCACGCTGCGGGCTGTTGCACCCCGCGCGGGATAATGCCGCGCATAGAGGCGGAGATCGTCGAAGGACGCGTAATGGATGTCACGCCAGAGCTCGTCAGCAAGAGCGGGCATCGTCGTGAGCTGGGCCTTGGGAGTTGTCGAGACCAGATGTAGCGGGGCAATTCCCCACGATCGGCCGCAGTGTTGAGCAAACCGTGCGGCGGGGCAAGCCCAAGCTGGGCGCAGCCGTCTGGCGTTATTCCGGCTTCGCCACCGCGGAGGCCTGCTGCGCCGTGGCCGAGGGGTGCATGAAGCTCCTGCCGCGGTTCAAATCCTGCACGAGCTGTAGCGCACCCACGGGGCCCGAAATCCTGGAGCGGTAGAGCTGGAGGCTCTCCATGATCTTGATGACGTATTCCCGCGTCTCCGTGAAGGGAATGCGCTGCACCCAATCGATGGGATCGACCTCCGGGTCGCGCGGATCGCCGAATTCCTTGGTCCAGTCCCGCACGCGGCCGGGGCCGGCATTGTAGGCGACAAGTGCGAGGATGTAGGAGCCGGAATAGTTGCTCACGAGATCGTTCAAATGCGCTTCGCCCAGTTGCACGTTATAGGCGGCGTCGGTGAGCTGCGAGGCTGCGTATTTGACCTTGTACTGCTTGGCGACAGCCTTCGCGGTCCCCGGCATCAACTGCATGAGGCCGCTTGCCCCGACCGGGCTTTTTGCGCCGGCATTGAATTCGCTCTCCTGTCGCGACAGCGCATGCACGAGCGCGGGGTCGAGACGCTGCGAGAGGAGGCTCTTGAATTGCGGAATGCCTCCGAGGGGAAGAGCGTAGTCGCCGACCGGAAGATCGCGGTTGAACGCGATCTTGGATAATCGCAAGCCGAGCTGGTTCTGGCCCGTTGCCTTGGCGAGCTCGGCGAGGAGCACGACTTCGGCCGGGTTCGTAAGCTTGCGCGAAAGCGCCAGGAAGAATTGCGGCACGTAACCGCCAAGGCCGGCCACTTCTGCGATGCCGATGGCGCGAACCGCATAGCGCGCGAGGAACTGGTCGAGGTCGGCTTGTGTCGGCAGCGGCGTCGCCGTCACTTCAAGCCGCGCGGGCTTCACGTCGAGGGCCTGACGCCCCAGCTGTCCGAAGAAATATTGCGGATATTTCGCAGCGCCATGGAAGTGGATGATGGCGGCGCCTTGATTGCCGAGGGCGAGCGAGGTGCGGCCGAGCCAATATTCGCCGAGCGCAATGCTCTTCGAGCTCGTGGCGGATTTGCGCAGCGCCGTGAAATGCGTGTTTGCCGTCTGCGGATCGTTGAGAAAACGCAGAGCGATCCAGCCGGCGAGGAACTCCGCCTCGATATAGGCATCGCCCGAGACGAGGCCATGCTTGGCCGCGATCTCGTAGGCGACTTTTGGCTCGCCGAGATTGAGCGCCGAGCGGCAATGCACGCGCCGCTCCACCCACCAAGTGTTCAGGTCGAGCAGGACGTTGGGTTCGCTCGGCGCATCGAGCAGCATCTTCCAGGCTTCCTCGTCGCGGTCCTTGCGCCGAAGCCACTGAATGCGATTGAAGAGGAGGCCAACGTCGCCGCTGGTCGCGCTTGCCGGCAATGCGGCGAGGAGCTTGCCGGCGTTTTCGCCCCGCTTCATCACCGCAATGCGTGCCGCCACCTTTTTCTGCTCCTCGGTGGGGAGAAGCTTGGAGGCGCGGAGCGCAGCATCGATCGCCTTCTTGTCGTCGGGATACAGCAGGCGGTCGACCCGGGCCTTGTGATGCTCACGGGTGAGCATCGAGCCGAAGCGGTCGAGGATTTTCTTTTCGATGTCGGCGTTAAGCTGGTGATCCCGCCAAGCGGAAATCACGAGTTCGCGCGCCGCGGCCTCATCGCCATTACCCTTCAAATGCGCGCTGGCTAAAGCAGCCTTTCCGGCCCCTGTCTGCGGCGCAGAGGTGGCGAAGAAGGCCTTGATCTTGTCGACGTCGGTGTCTTGCAGAAAAAGCAGCGCCTCGGCCCGCTCGCGCAGATCGTCCTGGCCAGGCCATTCTTCATGCGTGCGGCGGAACTCTTCGATCGCGACAGGATCCGGCGCCCGACTGCCGCTGCGATATTCGAGCCAGGTGGCGAGGGTGCGGGCGGCTGGGTCCTTGATCTGCGCGATGGATGCTGCGGCCGTAGCGCCGTCGCCTCTGGAGCTTGCGCGGACCGCGGCCCTGAAATTGCTCTCGTCGCCACTGCTGAGTTGGTAAGCGAGAAGCGGCTGCAGCAGCGCTGCAAAATCGATTCTCGGCTTCGGTGTGTCGGTGACCGCGCCCTTCACGGCATAACCGGGACTCGCTGCGGCGCGCTTGGGATTGGGATCCGGCCAGGGAATGTCTACGAGAGGCGCCGCAGCCTCGATCGCGGCAGCAGCTTCCTCGGCGGGCGCCGCGGCCTGCTTCGATTGCTCCGCCGGGAGGGCTTTGTCGCTCTGCGGCAGCGCGGCAGTGGTCTCCGCTCTGCTCGGATTTTTATCGGGAAGGGGAACGAGCTTGTCCGCCGCCGCGACCACGCCGGGAGCGAGGCAGGCGAGCGAGGCAAACAATGCTAGGACGTTCACTCTACAGCGTTTCATGCTCGTCGATCGGTACCGGTTACGGCCTGGCTAAGACTGATCAGGACGTCCCCCGAGCCGGGGAGCCGCGACGAAGGTTGCACTGTAACGTGCTTGAATTGAACAATGTCTAAAAGAATCAGGCGGAAAGATGACTGGAAGCCTTGGCTTTCCACGCCTGCGTGTCGGTTGGACACAACCAAACGGCGCAGAATCATCCGCGATTTGGCAAGCCCATCACGCGACAGGCTGTGGAAAACTCCAGGCGGCTCCAGCCGGCCTCGACGGTGAGAGGCTCCGCCCAAGCTTGCCGCCCATACCGCAAAACCCTATTGTCCGCGCTCGCTTTCTTGACCGACCCACCCGCCGCGCACACAAGACCTGGGAGCCTGCGCCCCGTGCCCATGCCGCCGTTTAAAGGCTCCATCACCGCGCTGATTACCCCGTTTAAGAACGGCAAGATCGACGCCAAGGCCTTCCAGGCACTTGTCGAGTGGCAGATCGACCAGGGCACCCACGGGCTCGTTCCCGTGGGAACCACGGGGGAATCCCCGACACTGTCGCACGAAGAGCACAAGCGGGTGGTCGAGCTTTGCATCGAGGCTGCCGCGGGCCGCGTGCCCGTGATCGCGGGCGCCGGATCGAACGCCACGGCGGAAGCGGTCGAACTCACGCGACATGCGAAGGAAGCGGGCGCCGACGGCGCGCTCGTTGTAACGCCCTATTACAACAAGCCGACGCAGGAAGGGCTCTACCTCCACTACAAGGCCATCAATGACGCGGTCGCCATTCCGATCATCATTTACAATATTCCCGGGCGCAGCGTCGTCGACATGACCACCGACACCATGGCGCGGCTCTTCAAGCTCGCGAATATCGTGGGCGTGAAGGATGCGACCGCCAATCTCGCGCGGGTGAGCCAGCAACGCGCAGCGTTGGGCCACGATTTCATTCAGCTCTCGGGCGAAGACGCAACCGCGCTCGGCTTCATGGCGCATGGCGGCCATGGCTGCATCTCGGTCACGGCGAATATCGCGCCAGCACTATGCTCGGAGTTTCAGCTTGCCTGCCTTGGCGGCAACTACAAGCGCGCGCTCGACCTGCAGGATCGCTTGATGCCGCTGCACGACGTTTTGTTCGTGGAGTCCAATCCGGTGCCGGTCAAATATGCCGCCGAGAAGCTGGGCCTCTGCGCAAGCGAGACCCGGCTGCCGCTCGCGCCGCTCAGCGCGAATGCTCGCAAGAAGGTCGACGAGGCGCTCGCTTCCGTCGGTCTTGCGCACGTCTAATTCAGCGGTGATGTGATGGCTCCCAAAACCGGCGACGGCAAGAAAGTCGTCGCCGAGAACAGAAAAGCGCGTTTCAACTACGAGATCGAGGACAAGATCGAGGCCGGCATCGCTCTGCTCGGCTCCGAGGTGAAGTCGCTCCGGACCGGCAAGGCGACGATCGCTGAGTCTTACGCGGCGGACGAAGGCGGCGAGATCTATCTGATTAACGCCCATATCGCCGAATATGCGCAGGCTGGCCGCGCCAATCATGCGCCGACGCGACCGCGCAAGCTCCTACTGCATAAAAAAGAGATCGGCCGTCTCGCCGGCGCGATCCAGCGCCAGGGTATGACCGTGGTTCCCCTCCGGCTCTATTTCAATCATCGCGGCATCGCCAAGGTGGAGCTGGGGCTCGCTCGCGGCAAGAAGCTGCACGACAAGCGCGAGACCGAGAAGAAGCGCGACTGGCAGCGGCAAAAGGGCCGTCTCATGCGCGACAAGGGGTAGGGGGTGTCTTACGACCCCGCAGCCGCTCACCTTCGGCCGGGGATGCAGCTCCCGGACATGACCCTCGCCGCAACCGACGGCGGCGCTGTCTGCGTTGCGGCGTTAAGGGGACGCAGCGTCCTCGCCGTTTATCCCTGGACCGGCCCGCCGGGACTGCCGAATCCGCCTGACTGGGACGACATTCCAGGCGCGCATGGCTCGACGCCGGAGCTCGAAGGCTTCCGCGATCTCACAGCGTCCTTCGCGGCCGCAAAGGTAAAGCTGTTCGGCCTAAGCCGTCAGACAATCGACTATCAGCGCGAGATGGCGGTGAGGCTCAAGCTGCCGTTCCCAATCCTCAGCGATGCAGACGGGCGGTTCTCCGCAGCGTTAGGCCTTCCAAGCTTCGCGACCGGCGGTGAGATCTATTCAAAGAGGCTGACACTCATTCTCGACAGTGGCAGCATCGAGCGCGTGTTCTTCCCCGTCGAAAATCCGGCGCTTCATGCGAGCGAGGTCCTAGCCGCGCTTCAGAGCGAGTCCTCCTCGGCGTCTTCCACCGAGTAGCCGAGACGATCGAGCGCCTCCTCGAGATAATCAGGAAGCATCGCCATCCCCATGAGATAGTCCTCGGTGCGATTGACCCGCTCGGCGCGGGCGGTCTCCAGCGCTTCATCAAGCTCGTCGGGTCCATAGGAGCCTCTGCCGATCCAGGCGAGCGCGACGAGGCTAACCTGCTCGTCTTCGTTCAGGTCCCTGATGAAACCCTTGAGCTCGGCGCGCGTTGGGTCGTCGGCGAAATCTTCAAGGATGGAGTCGGCATCGTGATCTGAGGTCGCACTGTCGTCCCAGGCGCCGACCTTCGCGCCATATTCGCGCGCCTTGACGATAACGTAGCCGACTTTGCTGGGCGAGATCTCTAAGGAGGCCATGAGGCACCTGTCCGGCAACGACGCGTAGGCGGCTTGAAGGATGCCCGACTTGGCAGGCGGCGGCAAGGCGCGTTAGCCGGCGGGAGCGGCGAGGTCTGTCACGATATCCGCGAACACAGCCTCGAACATCGCAGGCGTGAGGCGTCCTGTATTCGTATTTTGGCGCGAGCAGTGATAGCTGTCGAAGAGAATGAGGCCTTCGGGAAGCAGATGCCGTGCGCCGTGCGCAAACGGATACGCGCCGCGTTTGAGGCCGAACGCGTCGAGCGTGCTGTCATGGGCAATGCGGCCGAGGGCAAGGATCACGCGCAAGCCCGGCAAGGCCGCGAGGCGGCTGATGAGAAATTGCCGGCAGCGCCCGATCTCGACAGGAAGCGGTTTGTTCGCCGGAGGGACGCAGCGTACCGCATTACTGATCATGCAATCGACGAGGCGAAGGGCTTCCGGCGCGGCCACATCATGGGTGCCGCGCGCCAGTCCGACTTTCAGCAGCGTCCGATAAAGCAGTTCACCGGCATAGTCGCCGAGAAAGGGACGCCCGGTGCGGTTCGCGCCCTTCAGTCCCGGCGCGAGCCCGACGATGAGCAAGCGCCCATCCTCCGCTCCGAAGGATGGGACAGCGCCGTTATACCAATTCGGGTGCGCAACCTGGTTGACCTGTCGGAAGGCGACGAGGCGCGGACAGAACGGACACTCTCGGACAGGCTCCGGAGGGTCGCATTGATTCGTAGCGACGGGAGTCATCTTCCCATCACTAAGGCCGTGGCAGCGCGAGCGCTAGCCGTGCGTGGCAGGCATTCGTCCGGTCTCGATCAAATCCTCAGACTCGAACTCATCAAGCGGCTCTGGTTCAGGCCGGCGGCGCTGGCCGCGTTCGGCGGGATTGCGGCCGATCTCCTTTTCGAGATCGGCAAGGTCGATGAATTGGTCCGCCTGCCGCCGCAATTCGTCGGCGACCATCGGCGGCGTCGTCGTCAGCGTGGAGACGACACTGACCCGCCTACCCTTATGCTGCAGCGCCTCGACCAGCGAGCGGAAATCGCCGTCGCCCGAGAACAGCACCACATGGTCGAGATGGTCGGAAAGCTCCATGGCATCGACGGCAAGCTCGATGTCCATATTGCCCTTGATCTTGCGCCGGCCCGTGGCATCGACGAATTCCTTGGTCGGCTTCGTGACCATCGTGTAGCCGTTATAATCGAGCCAGTCGATCAGCGGCCGGATCGACGAATACTCCTGATCCTCTACCAGGGCGGTGTAGTAGAGCGCGCGAACGAGTTGCCCCTTGCTGCGGAAGAACAGGAGCAGGCGCTTGTAGTCGATGTCAAAGGGGAGCGATTTCGCGGTGGCGTAGAGATTGGCGCCGTCAATAAAGAGCGCGATGCGCTCGGTTGGAGAGAAATTCATTCAGGCTCCGATCACTGGAAATTAAAGCGTTGAGCGCAAAAAACCAGCCACCCTGAGAATCGGAACGAAGGGGGCTGCTAATTACATAGGAATGCAAGCGTGACTGCACAATCGCCGCTCAGTGACAGCATCTTGGTAGCTTTGGGGGGCAATTTTCCGGGGCCGTGGGGAACTCCTCCCGAAACATTGCGGCGCGCTCTGCGCGCGCTGGAGGAGAAAGGGGTTGTCGTTGTGGCTGTGTCGCCCTTTTACGAGACGGCGGCCGTCGGCGCCGCACGGCAACCTCCCTACGTCAACGCCGTCGCCCGCGTGCAGACGAGCATCCCGCCGGCCGCGCTCTTGCGGCTTCTAAAGCAGGTGGAGGCACAAGCAGGGCGCCGTGGCGGCAGGCCCTGGGGCCCGCGCACCCTCGATCTTGACATCGTGGATTATAAAGGCCTCGTCATGCATGGGCCGAAGAGAAGCCTGCGCTTTGGCCACGCCGGTCCGCGTCCCCTCGTTTTACCACACCCGCTCGCCCATAAGCGGCCCTTCGTGCTCAGACCGCTGCTCGATGTCGCACCCGATTGGCGCCATCCAGTCCTGCGGCGGACCGCGGCCGAGCTTTGGCGGCGCGTGGCCCGCGGCGAACAGGGCAGGATTCTCAAGCGGCTCTAGCCCTTGCTCCGCTTGCCAGCCGGGAACGAACCGCCTAAATAGAGTTGAACTTTCTCGCCCTTACACAAGGATTAGCTGATGGCTCGCGTCACCGTCGAGGATTGCGTCGACAAGATTGAAAACCGCTTCGAGCTCGTCCTGCTGGCGAGCCATCGCGCCCGGATGATTTCCGCCGGTGCAGAAATCGTGGTGCAGCGGGACAATGACAAGAACCCCGTCGTTGCGTTGCGCGAGATCGCCGACAAAAAGGTTTCTTCCGAAGATCTCAAGGAAGACTTCATCCATTCCATGCAGAAATATGTCGAAGTGGATGAACCCGAGGCGGACGCCGTGCCGATGCTTTCCTCGGACTCGCGGATGCCGATCCTTGGTCAGGATGATCCGTCGAGCGATGCCACGATCGACAAGATGTCCGAGGAGGAGCTGTTGCGCAGGATGGCGAGCCAGGCACCCTCGGATGGCTCCAATGCGGGACCACGATCGCGCTAGCCTGAGTTCCCCTAATAGAAGTAGCGGCTACAGCCCTGCTTCTCGCCGCATTGTGTGCGGCGCGTTGTGTGCTGGGCGGTATCGATGACCCGCCAATACGAGCTGGTCGAGCGCGTAAAGAGCTATGAGCCCGGCGCCGACGAGGCGCTCCTCAACCGCGCCTATATTTACGCCATGCGGGCTCATGGCAACCAGAAACGCGCCTCCGGCGCTCCCTTCTTCTCTCATCCCCTTGAAGTAGCGGCCATTCTCGCCGAGATGCGTCTCGACGACGCCACCATCGCCACGGCGCTGTTGCACGACACCATAGAGGACACAGGCGCCACGCGCGACGAGATCGACGCGCTGTTCGGTCCCGAGATCGGCTCGCTGGTCGAGGGCCTGACCAAGATCAAGAAGCTCGACCTCGTGACCAAGAAGGCGGAGCAGGCCGAGAATTTTCGCAAGCTGCTCTTGGCCATTTCCAGCGACATCCGCGTGCTTCTCGTGAAGCTTGCCGACCGATTGCACAACATGCGGACGCTCGAGCATATGAAGCCCGGCAAACGACGCATCATCGCCGAGGAGACCATGGACATCTATGCGCCCCTTGCCGGGCGCATGGGCATGCAATGGTTGCGCGAGGAGCTTGAGGATCACGCCTTTCGTTGGCTGAACCAGGAAGCGTACTCGGCTGTCGTTGAGCGTTTAAAGATTCTCCGCGAACGCAACCAGGGCCTGATCGAGGAGATCGAGACCGGGCTGACGGCGCGTCTTGAGGAGACCAAGGTCGCGGGCGTCGTCGCGGGCCGCGAAAAGAAGCCTTACGCCATCTGGAGCAAGATGGAGCGCAAGCAGATCTCGCTCGAGCAGCTCTCCGACATTTATGCGTTCCGCATCATCGTGCCTGAAATCATCGACTGCTACCGCGCGCTCGCCGTCGTGCACACGACCTGGCACGTCGTTCCCGGCCGCTTCAAGGATTATGTCTCCAATCCGAAGCAGAACGATTATCAATCGCTGCACACGACCATCGTCGGTCCGCGCCATCAGCGCGTCGAGCTGCAAATTCGCACCGAGCGCATGCACTCCGTCGCCGAATATGGCGTCGCCGCGCATGGACTTTATAAAGACAGCACCAATGGCACGGGCCCTGCGAATGGCAGGCTCCCAAGCCAGGACAGCAACGCCTATCGCTGGCTGCGCCATCTCGTCGGAATTTTGTTGGAAGGCGACAACCCGGAAGAGTTCCTGGAGCACACCAAGCTCGAGCTGTTCCAGGATCAGGTGTTCTGCTTCACGCCAAAGGGCCGCCTCATCGCGCTGCCGCGCGGTGCGACGCCGATCGACTTTGCCTACGCCGTCCATACCGATGTCGGCAACACCTGCGTCGGCTGCAAGATCAATGGCCGGTCCATGCCACTCGCAACGGAGTTGCGCAACGGCGACGAGGTGGAGATCGTTTGCTCCAAGGCGCAGCGCCCGCCGACCGCATGGCAAAGCCTCGCCGTCACGGGCAAGGCGCGCTCGGCGATCCGGCGCGCGACGCGCGAAGCCGTCAGGGCTCAATACGGCAAGCTCGGTCGCGAGATCCTGACACGCGCCTTTGCGCGGCGCGGCAAGAGCTTCACCGACGAGGCCATCACCGCCGGTCTTGGCCGTCTGTCGCAGAAGACGGCGGAGGATGCGATTGCCGCTGTCGGCCGCGGCGAGCTGTCGTCCCTCGACGTTGTGCGTGCGGTTTTCCCAGGGGAGACGGCCGACGCGCCGAAGCGACGGCGCAAGGTGAAGCGCAACGACGAGGGCTGGTTCGGGCTCGGCAAGGTGATGGGACTGAAGTTCCGCTGGCCGGGTTCGAGCGCGCGCTCCAAGGCCGAGGGTGAGACCCAAAACGGCATTCCCATCCGCGGTCTCGGCGGCGATCTTCCCGTGAGCTTTGCCGATGGCGGCGCCGTGCCGGGTGATCGTATTGTCGGCATTTTGTCGCCGGGTCACGGCATCACCATCTATCCCATTCACGCCGAGGGGCTGAAGGCCTTCGACGAGGAGCCCGAGCGCTGGATCGACGTCACCTGGGATATTGATGAAGACGACCCGCAGCGTTTTCCCGCGCGGATCTCGGTGGCGGTTCTGAACGAGCCCGGTAGTCTTGCGCAGGTGGCCACCGTGATCGGCGAGGCCGACGGCAATATCGACAATATCAAGCTGACCAATAAGGTCCCCGATTACACCGAGATGCTCATCGATCTCGAGGTCTGGGACCTGAAACATCTAAACGAGATCATCGCCGGCTTGCGCGCCAAGGACGTCGTCAGTGACGCGAGCAGGGTGAGCGGCTGACGCGAGCCTTCGTGGGCGCCCGCAGTTCCTTGCTGCAATTCAACGCATGGCCTCTGGTCTCTGGAGCGAGGCCGCCTAAATATGTTAGGGGCTATCCGTCCTAAGGCTTCGACTTTCAGGGGCTTGGGGCGGCCCTACCGAGGTGATCATGCTGTTCCGGCGTCGCGAGGAAGAAAGCAGGTGGGAGCGCCTGCGGGTGCATCTATGGCCCCGGCGGAACTGGAAACGGTCGAGCCGTTATGTCGTCTATCGAGTGCGCCGCCTGAGCGCGACCCCGCATGCCGTGGCGCTCGGGTTTGCGGCGGGTGTGTTTTCCGCCATCACGCCGTTTCTCGGCGCCCACATGCTCATGTCGGCCCTGATCGCCTGGGCGATCGGCGGGAGCATCGTCGCCGCGCTGCTCGGGACTTTTGTCGGCAACCCGCTGACCTATCCGTTCTTCTGGTACATCACCTATGTCGCCGGCAACCTCATGCTCGGCAGCGGGTCGGGCGAGCATAAGATCGATCTCTCCGACGGTATCTTCCAGGCCTCCCTGGATCAGCTATGGCCGATCCTGAAGCCGATGTCTCTCGGCGCCATTCCGGTGGGGCTTGCCGGCGCGGCGCTCAGCTATGTGCTGGTGAAGCCGACGGTCGAGGCGTATCAGCATCGCCGCCGCGAACTTGGCGTTCGCCCGCGAGGCGAGGTCCTCGACGCACGATGAGCGGTATCCAACAATGAACATCGACAGGATCGCCGGCGTGGCGCCGATCCTCCTCGGCATCAACATCGATCACGTCGCCACCTTGCGCGACGCGCGCGGCGGCGGCCATCCCGATCCGCTGCGCGCGGCGATGGTGGCGATCGAGGCCGGCGCGGACAACATCACTGCCCACCTCCGCGAGGATCGCCGCCATATCCGCGATGCCGACATCGAGCGGCTGATGGCCGCGCTCACCGTCCCCCTCAACATGGAAATGGCGGTGACGCAAGAGATGCTGGCCATTGCGCTGAAACATCGGCCGCACGCCTGTTGCCTTGTGCCGGAGCGGCGCGAGGAACTCACCACCGAAGGGGGTCTCGACGTGAGCGCGCAGATGGCGGCGATAACGCCTTTCGTCGCGGAATTGCGGGCAGCCGGCATCCAGGTTGCGATGTTCATCGACCCGGACCCTGAGCAAATTCGGGCTTCAAGGAAGGCCGGCGCCGATGCCGTAGAACTGCACACCGGCACCTATTGCGAGGCGGCGCTGGGTGGCGACTCCATCACGCTGCAGCGCGAGCTGAAACGCCTGGTGGAGGGCGCGAGGCTGGCGGCGCGGGAAGGGCTCGAGGTTCATGCCGGGCACGGTCTCGATTATGAGAATGTGGCGGCGGTGGCAGCGATCCCGCAAATCGTCGAGCTCAATATCGGACATTACCTTGTCGGCGAGGCCCTTTTCGTCGGCCTCGGTGAGAGCGTCGCCCGCATGCGTGACATCATGGATGTGACGCGCGCGGAGGTGCAGGATACGGCCAACGAGTTGAGGGCGCGCGGCGCGTGATGATTATCGGTCTCGGCAGCGATGTGATCGACATCAGGCGGGTGGAGCGCACCATCGAGCGCTACGGCGAGCGCTTTCTCAATCGCGTCTTTACCGACACGGAGCGGCGCAAATCCGATGGCCGCTACGCGCAAGCGGCGTCTTACGCCAAGCGCTTCGCCGCCAAGGAGGCCTGCTCCAAGGCATTGGGCACCGGCTTCCGCCATGGCGTTTTCTGGCGCGACATGGGCGTGGTCAATCTCACGTCGGGACGCCCGACGCTGGCGCTCACCGGGGGTGCGGCACAAGCGCTCGCGCGGCTCACGCCTGACGGTCATGAAGCACGCATTGATCTTACGATTACCGACGATTTTCCCACCGCCCAGGCCATCGTCATCATCTCTGCGGTACGCGTCATCACGCGCGATTGAGCGGTTTGCCTGGAAGTGTGGGAGGGGCTATACGGGCCGGGCCCCCGCGGGGGAGGTCGGCGAGGAGCTTTCCCCATGAGTGTTGAAGTTGACGATCGGGAAGAGAGAGGCAGCGTGAAGGACACGATCCGCGTTGTTATCCATGCCCTGATCCTCGCGCTGATCGTGCGGGTTTTCCTCTTTCAGCCCTTCAATATTCCGTCCGGTTCGATGATCCCGACCCTTCTCGTCGGGGACTATCTCTTCGTCTCGAAATACAGCTACGGCTACAGCCGCTACTCCTTCCCCTTCGGACCGAACCTGTTCTCAGGGCGCATCTGGTCGAAGGAGCCCGATCGTGGCGACGTCGTGGTGTTCAAACTGCCGCGCGACAACGAGACGGACTACATCAAGCGCGTGATCGGCTTGCCCGGCGACGAGATCCAAATGCTGAACGGTGTGCTGCATATCAACGGCAAGGCGGTCGAGAAGACTCCGATCGACAACTATGTGGTGACGGAAGGCGCGCGCGAACGCCGCATGGCGCGCTATCGCGAGACCTTGCCGAATGGCGTGAGCTATACCGTGCTCGATACTGTGAAGGATGGCTTCGGCGACAACACCGAAGTCTATAAGGTGCCGGAGGGGCACTTCTTCATGATGGGCGACAATCGTGACAATTCCACCGACAGCCGCTTCCTCTCCGAGGTCGGCTTCGTGCCGTTCGAGAATCTGGTCGGCAAGGCGCAAATCATTTTCTTCTCCATGGGTGAGGACTCGCACTTCCTGGAATTCTGGCAGTGGCCCGAAGATGTGCGCTGGTCGCGCATCCTTCAGACGGTGCACTGAGCTTGCCGAAGAGGCGCGACACCGCAAGCCATCTCTCCAGCCGACTAGGCTACGTTTTCAACGATCCGGAACTTCCCCTGCTGGCGCTGACGCATGCGAGCTCGCGCGCCGGCCAGAAGCCCATCGAGGACAATGAACGGCTGGAATTTCTCGGCGACCGTGTGCTTGGGCTGGCCATCGCTGAGCTTTTGTCCACGCGTTTCCCCGAGGCACGCGAAGGAGAGCTGGCACGCTGGTTCAATCAGCTCGTGCGTACCGAGACTTGCGCCGCGATCGCGGAGGAATGGAAGCTGGGCGAGCTCATCACTATGAGCGGGGGCGAAGCGGAAAGCGGCGGCCGCAGAAAAAAGACCATTCTCGGCAATGCCTGCGAGGCCGTGCTGGGCGCCGTCTTCGCCGATGGCGGCTACGAGCCTGCAAAAACCATCGTGCATCGCTTCTGGTCCCCGCAGCTCGCGGATCTCGAAATCACCGCGCCCGATGCGAAATCGGTGCTGCAGGAATGGGTACAGGGAAGGGGTTTGCCGTTGCCGCATTATGTCGAGGCTGCGCGCAAAGGCCCGGACCATGCGCCCCGCTTCACGGCCGAGGTGCATATCGAAGGCGTGGAGCCCGAGCGCGGCGAGGGCGCCAATAAACGCGCGGCCGAGCAGGCCGCTGCACTCGCTCTCCTTTTGCGCGAAGGTGTATGGCAGGTCCCCTCCGATGGATGAGACCGAGCACAGATCTCCCGACGCAAAGACCGCCTGCGGCTTTGCCGCGCTGATCGGCGCGCCGAACAGTGGCAAGTCCACACTCACCAATGCCCTTGTCGGCGCCAAGGTCTCCATCGTCACCCACAAGGCACAGACGACGCGGGGACCGGTGCGCGGCATTGCGCTCATCGGCGAGAGCCAAGTGATCCTCGTCGACACGCCGGGAATCTTTCAGCCCAAGCGGAGGCTGGACCGCGCCATGTCCGCGGCGGCCTGGGACCGTGCCGGCGACGCCGATCTGATTGTGCTCGTGATCGACGCCAAGCGCGGGCTCGACGAGAGCGTGATTCCTTTGCTGCGGCATCTGCACCAGATCAAGCGCCCCACCATTGCGGTCCTGAACAAGATCGACCTCGTGTCGAAGCCTGAGCTGCTGCGCCTCGCCTCCGAGGTCTCGGCGCAATTCAGCTTCGATCAGATCTTTATGCTATCCGCCTCGACCGGTGACGGCGTCGCCGACCTGACAGCCTATCTTGCGGCCGCGGTGCCACCCGGGCCTTGGCTCTATCCGGCTGACCAGTTGACCGACGCGTCACTGCGGCAGGCTGCGGCCGAAATCACACGTGAAAAGCTGTTTCTCCGCCTCCACGATGAGTTGCCCTATGCGCTGACCGTCGAGGCGACGGAGTGGAAGGAGTTCGCCGACGGCAGCGTCCGCATCGCGCAGACGATCTTCGTCGAGCGCGATACCCAGAAGAAGATCGTTCTCGGCGCCAAAGGCGCGACGATCAGGGAAATCTCCATTGCCGCGCGCGAGGACATCGCAGCCATGCTGGAGCGGCCGGTGCATCTTTTTCTTTTTGTGAAGGTGCGCGGGCGCTGGGGCGAAGACCCCGAGCGCTATCGCCAAATGGGCCTCGACTACCCAAAAGGGAGATAAAGCGGGCAACAAGGCGTCGGGTCTCACCTCCCGGAACTGCCGGCCAGTGCCCACGTTGACTGCCCGAGCTACTTACAGAGGAGTCAAACCCATGAAATTCTTCGTTCCCGCAGTGGCTGCGGCGGCCCTACTTTTCGGCGCGACCGCGCTTCAAGCCTCAGGACCTTCCAGTACAACCGAAGGCGGCGCGCAAGGCCTTGGTACGCCGGGTGGTGCAGGCACCGGTGCCGGGACCCCGGATTATGGCGCGGCGCCGAACACGCCAGGGGCGTCTGACTATGCTCCTGGCCAGATGCACGATTACGGGTCGGCCTCAGGTACACCTGGATCCACCAGCAGCTCTCCAAGCGCCAATAGCACGGGCGTCAGCCCCAGCACTGGCGGCACGGCCGGAACTCTCAGCCCCAGCACCGGCGGCACAGCCGGTACCCTCGGGACCGGCGGATCGTCCGGCACGGGTGGTTCGGTCGGGTCCGGCTCGGCGGGCGCGGGCGGCAGCTCCGGTGGTGGCGGCAGCTCCAGCGGTGGCTAGTCGCCTTTGGACGTATTGAGTTTGGAAGGGCCCGGTCCAGCGCCGGGCCTTTCTTGTGCCTGCACCCCAAGAAGCTATAGCTTTGCGACATGGATTGGAGCGACGAAGGGATCGTCTTGAGCTGCCGCGCCCTGGGCGAAGCCAACGCGATCGTCGAGCTTCTGACACGCGCTCATGGCCGTCATCTTGGACTGGTGCGAGGAGGGCGCTCTCGCCGCGTGCGGCCATTGCTCCAGCCTGGAAATGTCGTGGCCGTCACCTGGCGGGCACGGCTCTCGGAACATCTCGGCAGCTTCACCATTGAACTGAGTGAAGCGCGCGCGGCCCTCATTCTCGACGACGAGCGGGCGCTCTCCGCGGTCACCTCGCTCGCCACTTTGGCTAAGCTGTTGCCCGAGCGCGACCCGCATAGGCAGCTTTACGCCACGGCCTTGCAGATTTTACGCGCCTTCGACGACGAACTCCTGTGGCCCGCGCTGCTAGTGCACTGGGAGATGATGCTGTTGCAGGATCTCGGCTTTGGCATCGATCTGTCGGAATGTGCTGCGACCGGAACCGATATCGACCTTGCTTTCGTCTCGCCGCGCTCGGGCCGTGCCGTATCGCGCGTAGCGGGGGAGCCTTATGTCGGCAAGCTCCTCAAGCTGCCGCGCTTTCTCGTGGACGAGGACGCCGGTATTGACGCGGGAGACATTGCGGCGGGCTTCGCGCTCACCGGCCATTTCCTGACCCGTGACGTGCTCGAGCCGCACGGGCTCGCAATGCCGCAGGCGCGCGAACGGCTCATCGGGCTCCTCGCCCGCACCCCTCGCGCCGCCTGATGAGGGCGCTCGCAATTCTTGCCCTCGCGCAACTTGTGTCGGCGTCCGCGCAGGCACAGCAATTCGACGTGGCATCGAGTGCCAGATCGACGATCGTCAATGAGACCAATGCCTATCGCCGGCAGAAAGGCCTGGCCGCCCTGAGCCAGAGCGCGCGCGCCAATCAGGTCGCGCAGGCCTATGCCACCTATCTCGCGCGAACCAACAAGGCTGGGCACCGGGCGGATGGAAAATCACCGCGCGATCGCCTGAGGGCAGCCGGAGTCCAAGTTTGCAAAGTCTGGGAGAATTTTTATCAGTCCTGGACGCGGCCTGACCCGGCGACGGCCAGCGCGGCCATGAGCAAAGCCATGGCCTATTGGAAGAAATCGCCTGGACACGAGAAGGGCTTGCGTTCGCCCGCCACCGAGATCGGCGTCGGCGTCGCCGGCTGGAAGCACGGCGATCGCTGGACCTATACCGCCATTCAGATGTTCGTCGAGCCTGACTGCAAGTGATGGCGCGAGCCGCGCTTGATTCAGAGCGCGCGCGCTTGTATCCCGCGAGGCATGGGAAAGAGAATAGCGCCGCCTGATTCGCAAGGGCCGATCGAGCCCGTCAACCTCCACGAAGCTCTCGAGGAGCGTTACCTCGCTTACGCGCTGTCGACGATCATGCACCGGGCGCTGCCCGATGTGCGCGATGGTCTGAAGCCGGTACATCGGCGCCTGCTTTACGCCATGCGCCAGCTGAAGCTCGATCCCGAAGGCGGCTTCAAGAAATGCGCCCGCGTCGTTGGCGACGTGATCGGCAAATATCACCCGCATGGCGACCGCGCCGTCTACGATGCGCTCGTGCGTCTCGCGCAGGACTTTTCCGTGCGCTACCCGCTCGTCGACGGCCAGGGTAATTTCGGCAATGTCGACGGCGATAACGCGGCCGCCATGCGCTACACCGAGGCGCGGTTGACCTCGGTTGCTGCCGTTCTGCTCGATGGCATCGACGAGGACGCCATCGACTTCCGTCCCAATTACGATGGCGAAGACGAGGAGCCCGTCGTCCTCCCCGCCAATTTCCCCAACCTGCTCGCCAATGGGTCGTCCGGCATTGCGGTCGGCATGGCGACCAATATCCCGCCGCACAACGCGGGCGAGCTCTGTGATGCCGCCCTGCATCTCATCAAGTTTCCGAACGCCACCGCGGACAAACTGGTCGATCTGGTGCCGGGCCCTGACTTTCCGACCGGCGGCATTCTGGTCGAGCCGCGCGAGTCGATTGTGCAGTCTTACAAGACGGGACGCGGCAGCTTCCGCCTGCGAGCGCGTTGGGAGCAGGAAGACACCGGCCGCGGCACCTACCAGATCGTCGTCACCGAGATTCCCTATCAAGTGCAGAAGGCCCGGCTCGTCGAGCGCATCGCCGAATTGCTCCAAGCGAAGAAGCTTCCGTTCCTCGCCGATGTCCGCGACGAGTCGACCGATATCGTGCGCCTGATCCTCGAGCCGAAGAGCCGCAACATCGATCCGGTGCTGCTCATGGAATCCATGTTCAAGCTCACGGAGCTGGAGACGCGGTTTCCGCTGAACATGAATGTCCTGAGCCGCGGCCAGGTGCCGAATGTGATCGGCCTGCGCCGGGCGCTGCGCGAATGGCTGGATCATCGCCAGGTCGTGCTGGTGCGGCGCTCGAAATTCCGCCTCGCCAAGATCGACCACCGCTTGGAAGTGCTCGCAGGCTACCTCATCGTCTATCTCAACCTCGACAAGGTGATCAAAATCATCCGCGAGAAGGACGAACCCAAGCCCGAATTGATGCGCGCCTTCAAGATGACCGACATCCAGGCCGAGGCGATTCTCAACATGCGGCTGCGGTCCTTGCGCAAGCTCGAGGAGATGGAACTGAGGCGCGAGCACGATGCGCTGACAAAGGAGCGCAAGGAGCTGAAATCGCTGCTTGGTTCCAAGGACAGGCAGTGGCGGCGGATCGGCGATGAGATCGAGGCGCTGAAGGCCCAATTTGGGCAGAAGACCGAGCTGGGCCGCCGGCGCACGAGTTTTGCCGAGGCGCCGGAGGGCGCGGACATCGATCTCGCCGAAGCGATGATCGAAAAGGAGCCGATCACCATCGTGCTGTCGGAGAAGGGCTGGATCCGTGCCATCCGTGGGCATCAGACCGCGCTCGACAGCCTCATCTTCAAGGAAGGCGATCGCCTCCAACGCGCGGTGCAGGCGCAAACGACGGACACGCTGTTGCTGTTTGCCACCAATGGACGCTTCTATACGCTTGGCGCGGACAAGCTGCCGGGGGGACGCGGCCATGGCGATCCGTTCCGTCTCATGGTCGACATCGAGGATGCGTCCGATGCCATCGAGATCTTCGTGCATGAGCCCGGCCGCAAGCTGCTCGTCGCAAGCACTAGCGGCCACGGCTTCATCGTGCCCGAGGACGAGGTCGTCGCCATGACGCGCAAGGGCAAGCAGGTCTTGAACATTCCGGACGGCGAAGAGGCCGTCCTGTGCACGCCGGTCGACGGCGACAGCATCGCGGTGATCGGCGACAATCGGAAGTTGCTGCTCTTTGCATTGAAGGAGCTGCCCGAGATGACGCGCGGCAAAGGCGTGCGTCTGCAGCGCTACAAGGATGGCGGGCTGGCCGACGCCAAGATCTTTAAGAAGAAGGAAGGGCTGCCTTATACCGACTCTGCAGGCCGCGACTTCGTCATCAGCGATCTGCGCGATTGGTGGGGCGCTCGTGCCCAGGCCGGGCGTTTGCCGCCGAAGGGCTTCCCGAAGTCGAACAGTTTCGGTCCGCGCTTTGGCTAGGCCGAATGACGGCTACTCGCAAGGCGCGTCGATGCGCACCCAGCCCTTCGAGGTGAGACGTTCCTGCGGCTGGAAGCGATTCTTGTAGCGCATCTTCCGCGACCCCTCGATCCAATAGCCGAGATAGACGAAGGGGTGTCCCTGCGCCCGCGCATAGTCGACATGATCGAGGATCATGTAGGTGCCGAGGCTGCGTGCGCTCAGTTCCGGATCGTAGAAGCTGTAGACCATGGAGACGCCGTCGCTGAGGCGGTCGCAGAGCGCAACGGCGATGAGCGGCGCGTCGCCGCCGGCTTCCGGATCCGGCTTCAGGCGATACTCGGTGATGAAGGTCTCGACCACGCTGTCCTCGACCATCAGCGAATAGTCGAGCACCGACATCTCGGCCATGCCGCCGTCGGCGTGACGCGCGTCGATATAGGTGCGGAAGAGGGAATACTGCTCGGCGCTCGGCGCGGGGGCCATGCGCGTTGCGACGAGGTCGCTGTTCAGGCGGCGGATTCGTTTCAGCGATTGCCCGGGATAGAACTCATCCACGAGGATGCGAACGGGCACGCACGCCGAGCACGCATCGCAATAGGGCATGTAGGCGATGTTCTGGCTGCGCCGGAAACCGCCCTTCAGGAGATTGTCGATCAGAAAATAGGGCTTGTCGCGCGTGAGGTGCGTGAAGAGCTTTCGCTCCAGCCGCCCCGGCAGATAGGGGCAGGGCTGCGGGGCGGTGATGTAGAACTCTGGAAAGTTGCTCTTGTGCTCTGTCATGCCCGTCGAGACTGTCCGAATCCGGAACCTCTTTGGATCGAGCTTAGTGGATGAAAGTGGCCACGCGCAATTGCTCGTAACAAGGGCCGCATCGCATTCGAAGGGTTCTAAATTAGCGCTCCCGGCTAAGGACGGTTGATGACGAGCATGCCCGCAATAATGTCATGCAGGCACCGCTTGCGCGGGTCGAACAGGGCCCAGAGCAGGATCGGGCAAAAGATGACAAGAGAGAACCAGAACAACAGGGCATGGAAGGCGGCGATCAGAGGCGAAACCTTGCCCCCATGCCACATGCGCACCTCGAGATTCATCATGCGCTGGCCGATGGTGGCGGAGTTCGGGCCGCCGATGGTGAGCGCGTTGTAGCCAAGACCGACGGCGGGAAAGACAAGCCCGAACAGGAGCCAGGCCAGACCGAGCGTGATGACGCCGAGAAGTGCCACCACGACATAGGCGATCGCCGTCAACACGAAGATGATGAGCGCGTCGACAAGGAAGGCCATCGACCGCTTGCGGATCACGTGGCTGAAGAGCTGCGGCTGCGTCACCGGGTCATAGGCGTAAAGCTGATCGGTAAAGCCCGCACGCGGGGGAAAGGTTTTCTGCTCGCTCATCATGATCTCTCCGATGAAGGGTCGCGTTTGTCAGCGCTGAGATGGTGACCGCCGCGGCCTCAAACAAGCGGCTAGACGCGAGGGAAGCAAGACGCGGCATCCACGTAAGGTTGCCGATACCTAGCCAACACGTTAAGGATTCGCGGACACGAGTAAAGGCTACGGGGGCCACCTATGCCGAAATCGCTGTTGTTGCTTACGATTGCGCTGCTCTTCACGACCGCAGCCGCGCAGCCGAGCTTTGCCTGCGAGGGAAGCGAGGCCGTTTTCGAGGACGCGTTCACCGACGACGCCGGCGGCTGGGCGGTGCAGGATTCCGTCGAGGTGAAGGACGGACAGTTCGTCTTCAAGCTCACGCCCGACGACATGCAGTCCAATCTCAACGTCACTTACACGGTCGAAAACGCCGACATCTGCTCCGAGGCGGTGTGGCCCGAAGGCGACCAGCCGGTGCTTGGCGCGGGCCTTCTGTTCTGGGGCGAGGACAAGAAGACCTACTTCCAGTTCGGCGTCCTCAATAACGGCAAGTTCTGGATCGCCCGCAAGCAGGACGGCAAGTGGCACACGATTGCCGAGAATATCGCGGCCTCGTCCATCAAGACGAGCCCCGGCGCCTCCAACACGCTGCGTGTCACGACCAAGGACAACACGGTCACGTTCTATATCAATGGGACGAAGGTCCGTGATCTGCGCGGTCAGGCGCCGAAAGGCGGCTGGCGCTTCGGTCTGTCGGGCGACAATTTCGACAAGACCAAGGATGCGCGCGTGATCTTCAAAAGCGTGAAAGTCACCGAATAGGCTACGCCTTTGTTTGCAGCAGCCGCGCGGCCTCGGGCGCGAAATAGGTGAAGATGGCGTCGGCGCCGGCGCGCTTGCAGGCCATCAGGCTTTCCAGCATCACTCGCTCGCGATCGATCCAGCCGCGTTCCGCGGCGGCGGCGATCATCGCGTATTCGCCCGAGGTCTGGTAGACGAAGGTTGGCAGGCGGAATTCCTGCTTCAGCCGCCATACGATGTCGAGATAGGCGAGCCCGGGCTTCACCATCACCATGTCGGCGCCCTCGGCGATATCGAGGGCGACTTCGCGCATCGCCTCGTCGCCGTTCGCAGGGTCCATCTGATAGGTGCGTTTGTCGCCGCGCAGCATCGCCCCCGAGCCCACCGCATCGCGGAACGGCCCGTAAAAGGCAGAGGCGTATTTGGCCGCGTAAGCCAGGATTTGCACGTGACTGAAGCCGCTCTCCTCAAGCGCGGCGCGAATGGCGCCGATGCGGCCGTCCATCATGTCCGAAGGCGCGATGACGTCGCAGCCGGCCTCCGCCTGCACGAGAGCCTGCTGCACCAGGACCTCGACGGAACGATCATTGTCGATCTCGCCGCCGATGAGAATGCCGTCGTGGCCGTGGCTCGTATAAAGATCGAGCGCAACGTCGCAGATGACGCCGATCTCAGGCACGCGCGTTTTGATGGCGCGCACGGCGCGGCAGACAAGATTGCCAGGCTCGGTCGCTTGGCTCGCGTCCTTGTCCCGGAGGGACGCATCCGTGAAGGGGAAAATGGCAATCGCAGGGATCCCAAGCTCGACTGCGTCCTCGGCGGCCTCGACTGCAAGATCGACGCTGAAGCGCTCGACCCCCGGCATAGCCGCCACCGGCGAACGCTCGCCGTGGCCCTCGATCACGAAGAGGGGCCAGATCAGGTCGCTCGTTTGCAGCGACGTCTCGCGAACAAGCCGGCGCGACCAGTCAGCGCGGCGATTGCGGCGCATGCGCGTCGCCGGAAATCCCGGACGGGGCACGCGGGGCGCAGCCGTCGCTGCGCGCTTCACCCGCGCGGTGTGCAGAGAAACTGTCTTATCCTTCGGTGACATCGTTTGCGACGGTTCCGCTTGAAATGACAGCCAAGCTATCACCCGGTGAAGGCGGCTGCCAACCGCTCACCCTGCGTAATGTTTAAGGCCCTATTCGCAGAAGCCGGACCGGCGCGCTTTCATATCCAGGTGGAAATGGTTCTTGTGGGCGGCGTTTGCATCCGGCCCAAGCACGGTGCCGAACGTCTTGCACGCGGCGTCATGCAGGTTACGCACGAAATCGCTTTTGCGCACGGCGATGGGCTGGGGTGGTACCGCTTCCGGCGGCGGCTTTGGCGGGTCGGCGGCCTTCGCCTTCGCTACTTCCAGAACGGAAGCGCCGATGCGCTTTACCGAAGAGACCGGCGGCAAGGTCGGTGGTGGGGCCAACGCGGCCGTAGTCTCTGGCCGGTCCGGGTTGCGCAAAGGCAGCGGCGGTTCGGTAGTCTCGACGACACGAGGCCAACTTTCCAGCACCGTGACGTTTTCGCCGGAGCCGAGCACGAATTCCGAGATGTCGAGCGCGTTTGCAAGCGCATGCTCGCTCAGGGGAGTCATGGCGCCCCCATAACGGTTCCGGCAGGCATATGACGTCGCGTTGTGAAGCTTGACCACCTTCGCGCCAAGAAGATCCGTCGCTTCCGGCTGCACGACATCCTTGAGCCATACTGCGACGGCTGCCGCGACCGCGCAATTGACGGTCGCCGGGGGCGCAATCTCGACCTTGGGATCGCTGCCGATGGATTTGAGGAGGATGGGAGCGGGCGTGCCGCACATGCCTTCCTTGATCGGAGGCAGGGGCTCGTATTCCATCGTCACCGGGGCGAGGAGCTGGGTGCAGGCGGCCTTCGCAGCGGCAACCTCGCTGTCGCTCCAAGGAACGCTCGGCGTTTCCGCCGGCGTCGCCGGCTCTTTTTTTTCGGGCTCAACAGCCTCTTTCGCCTCCGGCGCCTCCGGCTCTTTGACAGAGGGAGGCGCTGCGGCCCGCACCGGGTTGCGTTCTCGCGTCGGCGGTCCTTCCGTGGCAGCCCACGCCGGCACTGGGAGCAGCATGGCCATTGCGAGGATCAGGAACCAAGCGCGCTTCATGAAGCGGCGGGCCGGCGTGAGGCCCCCCGCAACTTGTGATCGAAGCGATTGGATGCTAGCTGCCGCGGGCTTTCCAACGACGTTGCCGGCGCATGGATAAGAAGGACAGGACGTTGAGCGAAGGGCTCGGCATCACATTCGAGGAAAACGATCGCGCCGGCATCGTCACGCTCGACCGTCCGGAGCGCCTCAATGCGCTGAGCCGCGAGATGTTCGAAGCCCTGAGCGAGCGCTATCTGCGCTGGGGACCGGCGGCTAACATCTACGGCGTGGTGATGCAATCCACCCATCCCTCTGTCTTCTGCAGCGGAGGCGATCTCAAAGTCCTGCAAGATTGGGGCAAGCAGGGGGCGCTCTCCACGATTCGCGCATTCTATCGTGCCGCCTACACCCATGTTTGGGTTTTAGAGAATTTCATCCGGCCGAATATTCCCCTTATGAACGGGCTCGTGCTCGGCGGTGGCATCGGCATAACGCTCTTCGGCACTCACCGCGTCGCCGGCGAGAACTATCGCATGGCAATGCCGCAAGTCGGCATCGGATTCATCCCGGACATCGGCGGAACGTATTTTCTTCCTCGTCTCCTCGGTGTGACTGGTCTCTACCTCGCTCTGACCGGGCGCTCCATTGGTCCGGCGGATGCCTTCCGCCTCGGCCTCGTGACCCACTGCATTCCCTCCGCTCACTTCCATGTCATCACGGACGCGGTGAGCGACAACCATCCGATCGATCGGCTTCTGGATGGATTGCATCGCGAGCCGGGCGAGGGGGAGCTCGTGCGCCTGACGCCCGCAATCAGCCGAGTCTTCACCGCGCCCTCCGTTGAAGCCATTCTGGAGCGGCTCGACGCCGAGCGCGGCGAGGATGAGGAATGGGCGCGCGAGACCGCCGCCGTCCTCCGCCGAAAGTCGCCAACCTCCCTCAAAATCGCATTCCTCCAAATGCAGCGCGGCAAATCGCTGGATATTCGAGGTGCCTTGCGACTGGAGTACCGCATCGCCTCGCATGTCGTGGGGACCCCCGATTTTAGTGAAGGGGTCGGCGCTCGCATTGCCGGCAAGGGTCGGACGCCGAATTGGGCGCCAGCCACCCTGGAAGATGTCGATGAGGCTAAAATCGAGTCTTTTTTCTCGCAGCCGGCCGACGACGAGGATGAGCTGGAGCTTGAGGAACGCCGCCTAGGCGCTTGACTCGCTTCAAGGTCTCGCGAAATAACCAAAACTTAATACTAGAATTTCATGCAATCTTAAGCGTCTCGCTTAAGCTCATTTTAGATTGTTTGAGCCTACAGTCGCCACCAAGTTGGGGATTTAACAACAACTAACGAGGGTAGGCGATGAGTGTAGCCCTGAACATAGGGACACATACGGCACCGGATGAGGCAGAAGACCTCAAGAGCCGTTATCTTGTTTCGTTGAAGCTGGTCGAGCGTCTGCATCGATTGTTGCTCGATGTTATCAAGGATGAGTTTGAACGCTTGGGACGTTCCGACGTCAACAGCGTGCAGGCCTTGCTTCTGTACAATATCAGCGATGCCGAGTTGACCGCGGGCGAGCTTACGAGCCGCGGCTACTATCTCGGCTCCAACGTTTCTTACAATCTGAAGAAGCTGGTCGATTCCGGCTACATCAATCACCAGCGCTCCACGACGGACCGTCGCTCGGTGCGGGTGCGGCTGACCCAAAAAGGCCAGGACGTGTGTCAGGTGGTGAACGGGCTCTACAACCGCCAGCTTAAGTCCTTGCAGCAGGTCGGCGGTATCGGACCTGACGACGTCGAGGTCCTGAACCGGTCCCTGATTCGTCTCGAGCGCTTCTGGACCGATCAGATCCGCTACCAGCTCTAACTTCGGGCGAGATCAACAGAGTTTGATCGCCCTCGCGGGAGACCGCGGGGGCGATTTCTGTTGTGCAAACATCCCTGCGCCCAAAATCGCCCGATTTCGCGGCTAGATTTTGTTGAGATTCATGGCGGGGTTACGGCTCGTTGCGGGGGCCCGGGGCCTCCTTTAGGAAACCAAAGCTGGAAGGTTTCGTTTCCCGAGGTCGTTACACGTCCGTAACTTTAAAACGGCTAGAGTAACGATGATTAAAAGCCTATAGTTAGCGCGACCTTCGTAGGCCGCGAAAAACGGGGATCTGCAAATGCCAACGTTGCGGCGCATGTTTAAGACCGGCGTGGTTTGCGCCACGACGGTCCTGGCGGCGACACTTCTTCTGTCCACCGCGCAACCCTCCCATGCCGGCCTGTTTTCCTGGCTGAAGGGCGACAACAATCAGAACGCCCCCGGCGGGCGGAGCTATGGCGCGCCAGGATGGGGAAATTCCCAGCCCGGATCCGGCACCCATCAAGCACCGCCGGAAGAGGGCAATCCGCAAACGCGGGCGTGGATCACCAATCCTGCGCCGGGCATACCGACGCTGACGACCCGCAACATCGAGGCGACCAAGGCGGCCATCGAGCGCTATCGGGCTATCGTCGCGCAAGGCGGCTGGCCCATGGTGCCCGCTTCGGTGATGAAGCCGGGCTCGCGCGGACAGGAAATCGTGACGCTGCACCGCCGGCTCGAAATCTCGGGCGACCTCACCGGACAAAGCATTCCCGACGAATACGATCAGGCCGTCGTGATGGCGGTGAAGAAGTTCCAGGCACGGCACAACCTGCCGCCGACCGGCGTGATTGACAGCCGCTCCACCATCGATGCGCTCAACGTCCCGGCGACGGTTCGGCTCGCACAGCTTCAGGCCAGTCTGAAGCGGCTCCAGACCTTGGCGCCCGGTGTCGCCAACCGCTACGTGCTCGTGAACGTTCCCTCCGCGCAAGTTGAAGCGGTGGAGGGCGGCCAGGTCATCTCGCGGCATGCGGCCGTGGTCGGCAAGATCGAGCGGCCAACACCCGCGCTCAGCAGCAAGGTGTCGGAAATCAATTTCAATCCGTACTGGCACGTGCCGCGCAGCATCATCCAGAAGGATCTCGTCCCCAAAGGCCAGGAATTTGCCAACCGGGGCCAGGACATGCTCGCCGCCTATCGCATGCAGGTGTTCACGCCGAGTGGACAGCCCGTCGATCCGCGCAGCATCGATTGGTTCGGTCCGGAGGTTTACACCTACAATTTCCGCCAACTGCCATGGGAAGAGAACTCGCTCGGCTTCGTGAAGATCAACTTCCCGAACAAGGACGCGGTGTACATGCATGATACGCCGCTGAAGAGCCTGTTCGGCCGCAGCGTCCGCTTCGAAAGCTCGGGCTGCGTCCGCATCCATAATGTGGAGCAGCTAGTCGCTTGGATCTTGGGCGACAATCCGGGCTGGGACCAGCAGCGGATCATGTCGATGAAGTCATCCGGTCAGCAAGCCGACGTCAAGGTGGCGAAGTCGATCGCGGTATATTTCACCTATATCAGCGCCTGGTCGACGCCTGACGGCGTGGTCCATTTCCGGCCCGATATATACAACACCGATACGCCTGGAGAGACGACCGCCTCCGCCTATTGAGGTGACGCGACAAGGTTTTACGAAGCCATCCGGTCACGGCCGGATGGCTTTTTTTGTTCGCCTGAGGCCATTGGCGTCTCGCCCAATCCTTGGGTGTTGCTAGCGTGCCCCGGCGACATGTGGTAGAGCGAGCCGACAGGAAATTTGCCTGATATTGGCAGTGGTTCACCGTCCGTAAGGGTCAAGGAGTGGCTAGAATGACGGCAAGTGATGCGAGACGCGCCGCGGCGCAGGACGATGATTTCTTCACCACGCCTTTGAGCGAGGCAGACCCAGAGGTTTTTGCCGCCGTCAGCGACGAGCTCGGCCGCCAGCAGCACGAGATCGAGCTGATCGCGTCGGAAAATCTCGTCTCGCAAGCCGTGCTCGACGCCGCTGGCACGCTCCTAACCAACAAGTATGCCGAAGGCTATCCCGGGCGCCGTTATTATGGCGGTTGTGAATTTGTCGATGTCGTCGAACAACTCGCCATCGACCGCGCCAAGCGCCTGTTCAACTGCGCCTTCGCCAATGTGCAGCCCCATTCCGGTTCGCAAGCCAATCAATCGGTCATGCTCGCCCTCATCAAGCCCGGCGACACGGTCCTCGGCATGTCGCTCGCCGCAGGCGGTCATCTCACCCACGGCGCGCCGCCCAATCTTTCCGGCAAGTGGTTTAGCGCCGTCCAATACGGCGTGAAGCAAGACGATCACCGCATCGACTATGACGAGGTCGAGCGTCTCGCCAAGGAGCATAAGCCAGCCCTCATCATCGCCGGCGGCTCCGCCTATCCGCGCATCATCGACTTCGCCCGCTTTCGCCAGATCGCCGATGCGGTCGGGGCTTATTTCCTGGTAGACATGGCGCACTTTGCCGGTCTGGTTGCTGCCGGCGTGCATCCGAGCCCACTGGCGCACGCCCATGTTTGCACCACAACGACGCATAAGACCCTGCGCGGACCGCGCGCCGGCATGGTGCTCTCCAACGGTGAGGAGATCGGCAAGAAGATCAACTCCGCGGTCTTCCCAGGATTGCAGGGCGGTCCGCTGATGCACATCATTGCCGCCAAGGCGGTGGCGTTCAGAGAGGCGCTCGCGCCGAGCTTCAAGCTCTACGCTCAGTCCGTCGTCGACAATGCCAAGGCGCTCGGCGAGACCCTGGTCAAGGGTGGCGTCGACCTCGTCTCCGGCGGCACCGACACGCATCTGGTGCTCGTCGATCTTCGGCCCAAGAAGCTGACCGGCAAGGCGGCCGAAGCAGCGCTCGGCCGCGCGAACATCACCTGCAACAAGAACGGCGTGCCTTTCGATCCGGAGAAGCCGATGATCACATCGGGCATCCGCCTCGGCTCGCCCGCAGGCACTACGCGCGGCTTCGGTATCGCCGAGTTCCAGTCCGTCGGCGACATGATCATCGAGGTGCTGGATGGGCTCGCGGCCAACGGCGAGGGCGGCAATAGCGACGTCGAGCAACGCGTCAAGAAGCGCGCGATCGAGCTTTGTGAAAGATTCCCCATCTATCCGACGACGTAAGGCGTGACGGTGAAACAGCGGAGGGCGGGCGCCCATGCGTTGCCCCTATTGCGGCAGCACCAACACGCAGGTGAAGGATTCGCGGCCTAGCGAGGATCACACCACGATCCGCAGGCGGCGGGTCTGCGCCGATTGCGGCGGACGCTACACGACCTTCGAGCGCGTACAGCTGCGCGAGATGACGGTGCTGAAGCGCAGCGGTCGCCGGACGCCCTTCGATCGCGACAAGCTGATGCGCTCGGTGCAGATCGCGTTACGCAAGCGCCCGGTTGATCCCGAGCGCATCGAGCGCATGGTGAGCGGCATTGTGCGCCGGCTTGAAAACATGGGCGAGAGCGAGATTAAGTCCGAGACCATTGGCAGGCTCGTCATGGAGGCGCTGAAGTCGCTTGACGACGTCGCCTATGTCCGGTTCGCGTCGGTCTACAAGAACTTTCGCGAGGCCAAGGATTTCGAGGCTTTGCTCGGCGAGTTGGCCGGCGCTGAAGGCGACGAAGAGACTGCCATTCCCCTCGAGGATTAGCGTCAGGCCGCTACCCAAAAAATGCGTGCAAGTGACGAGCAGCATATGGCGCAGGCCTTGGCGCTTGCCCGCCGCGGCCTGGGTCTGACCTGGCCCAATCCTGCCGTGGGAGCGGTGGTGGTATCGCCGGAGGGCGAGATCATCGGCCGCGGTTGGACGGCGCCCGGAGGCCGCCCCCACGCCGAGGCGATTGCCCTTGAGGAGGCCGGCGAGGCCGCGCGCGGCGCTACCATCTACGTGACGCTTGAACCCTGTGCGCATGAGGGGCGCGGACCCGCTTGCGCCGATGTCATCGCCGAGGCGCAACCGGCGCGTCTTGTCATCGCGTTGCGCGATCCGGATCCGCGCACTTCGGGCGCCGGCATCTCGCGCGCCACCGCCGCCGGCATCGAGGTGACGGAGGGGCTGCTCGCCTCGGAGGCCCTCGATATCGTGCTCGGCCATGTCTATCGCGTGACGCAAGGCCGTCCCGCCGTCACCCTTAAGACTGCCGTCGGCGCCAATGGCTTCGTGACGCGTGGCGACGGCGCGCCGGTGTGGATTACCGGCCCCGACGCGCGCGCCCACGGCCACCTCTTGCGCGCCCGTTCCGACGCGATCCTGGTCGGGCGGGGCACGGTCGCGGCGGACGATCCAAGCCTCACCTGCCGCCTACCGGGGATGTCCTGCCGCTCCCCGGTTCGCGTCGTTCTCGACGGCCGGCTACGCACGCCTCCCAGCGCGCGTCTGTTTGAAGATGAGATGGTGCCCGTCTGGCTAATCTGCGCCGATGACGAGGACCAGCCCAACGCCGAAAGGCTGCAGGAGCGGGGCGCCGAGATCATTCCAATCCCCGTCGATGCGGAAGGCTTGCCCTGCGTCGTCGAGGCGCTGGAGCGGCTGGCGGGGCGGGGGATTACGCGGGTGCTTGTGGAAGGTGGGCCATCGGTGGCGCGCGTGTTTCTCGACGCCGATCTGATCGATGAGGCTGTCATTTACCAAGGTGCGGAAGCAGTCGGCGGTGACGGTCTGTTACCCTTTGCCGGCGAAGGACTTGATCGGCTCACCGATAGCGGTCATTTCACTAACAGCCACACGCGATCGTTTGGAGCTGACCGCATGACAGTGTGGCGGCGGAACCGCAGATGTTCACCGGCATTGTCAGCGACATAGGCATAGTCATCGCACGCAACGGTGCGCGGCTCAGCATCGCGTGCGCCTACGAGCCCGCGAGCTTTGAGGAGGGTGCCTCGATCGCTTGCGATGGCTGCTGCCTCACCGTGACAGGCTTCCGCGCGGGAGAGGGCGAAAGCACGATCTTCGAGGTGGAGGTGTCCAACGAGACCGCGGAGCGCGCGACCGCTGGCGCCTGGACGAAAGGCCGCCGCATCAATCTGGAGCGCTCCCTGGTCCTTGGCGCTGAGCTCGGCGGGCATCTGGTGATGGGCCATGTCGACGGCCGCGCCAAGATCAAGGATATCAAGGCCGACGGCGACAGCGCTAGGGTGCTGCTGGAGGCTCCGTCGGAGCTCGCGCATCTCATCGCGTCCAAGGGCTCGGTGGCGTTGGACGGGGTTTCTCTGACCGTCAATGAAGTGGATGCTAACGCGTTCGGTGTAAACGTCATTCCCTACACGCTCGCCCACACCACCTGGGGGGACCGCGTGCCCGGTGATCTGCTAAACCTTGAGATCGACGTGCTCGCGCGCTACGTCGAGCGTATCATGCAACGAGATACAAGATCGTGACCGTGTTGAAGCCCGCCCCGCAGCTACCTGCGCTCTCCTCCATCGAGGAGGTGATCGAAGACGCACGCAACGGCCGCATGTTCATCCTCGTGGACGCAGAGGAGCGCGAGAACGAAGGCGACCTCGTCGTCCCGGCGCAAATGGCAACGCCCGGGGCCATCAATTTCATGGCCAAGCACGGCCGCGGCCTCATCTGTCTCGCGCTGTTGCCGGACCGCGCCAAGCAGCTTCATCTTGAGCTGATGTCGCGCTCGAACCGCTCGCGGCATTCGACGGCCTTCACCGTCTCCATCGAGGCACGGGAAGGCATCTCGACGGGCATCTCCGCCCACGACCGGGCCCATACCATCGCGGTCGCCATCGACCCGACCAAGGATTATCGCGACGTAGTCACGCCGGGACATGTGTTCCCGCTTGTGGCCAAGGACGGTGGCGTTCTCGTGCGCGCCGGCCACACCGAGTCAGCGGTGGATGTCGCGCGCCTCGCTGGGCTTTATCCCGCCGGCGTCATTTGCGAGATCATGAATGACGACGGCACCATGGCGCGGCTGGCCGATCTCACGACCTTCGCCGGGACCCACGGCCTCAAGATCGCGGCTATCTCCGACCTGATTGCGTATCGCTTGCGCTACGATCATCTCGTCAAGGTCGTGGCGGAGTCTGAACTCGACAGCGCCCATGGCGGGGCTTTCGACGTCAAGGTCTACGCCACGACGGTGGACCCGGCCGAGCACATCGCGCTTGTGAAGGGCGAGGTCGCCGCTGGCGGTCCCGTGCTTGTCCGCGTGCATGCGATGAACACCATCGACGATGTGTTCTCAGCCGGAGGCCATCGCGATAGCCTGGTGCAGAAGGCGATGGAGATCATCGGCGAAGAGGGCCGCGGCGTCGTCGTGCTCATTCGCGAAACGAAGCCCAACGCCATTTCCTCGCGCCTGAAAGATCAGGGCACGCAGTCCGTCGGGCAGCAGCGCCTGATTGAATACGGGGTCGGCGCGCAGATCTTGCTCGATCTCGGCGTGCGCGAGATGGTGCTTTTGAGCAATGCGCCGGCACGCAAGATCGTGGGACTGGAAGGCTACGGCCTCAAGGTCGCAGGCCATCGGAGCTTGGGATAGCGCCATGAGCCGCAAAGGACGTTCTGTTCTCATCATCGAGGCGCGCTTCTATGAAGACATCGCCGACGAGCTGGCTCGCGGTGCGATCGAGGAGCTCGACGCCAACCAGGTCAGCTACGAGCGCATTGGGGTTCCGGGCTCTCTCGAAATCGCGCTCGCGCTCAGCCTTGCGCTTGCCAACGGCTTTGTTGGCAGGGCAGGGCGCCATCGCGGCTGTATCGCGCTGGGCTGCGTCATACGCGGGGAGACGACCCATTACGATATCGTGGCGCGGGAGAGCTCCGCGGGGCTGCATCAGCTTGCCGTGCAGCACGCGGTCCCCATCGGCTTCGGCATTCTCACCTGCGAGAGCCGCGACCAGGCCTGGGAACGCGCGAGCGTCGACGGCCGCAATAAAGGCGGCGATGCCGCGCGCGCCTGTCTCACCCTGATGCAGCTCGAGCGACATTTTTCCTCCGCGAGCCGGCGCTAGCGCCATGGTCCAAAAGGACAAGAAACCCCCTCGCGGTGCCGCCCGCAGCGCCGCCCGCCTCGCCGCGGTTCAAGCCCTGTATCAAATGGATATGACGGCCATCGATCTTAACGAGGTCATCGGCGAGTTCGAGACCCATCGCTTCGGGCAAGAGGTGGACGGCAGCGAATACAGCGAGGCCGAGGCGTCGTTTTTCCGCGATCTCATCCAGGGAGTTGTGCGCGAGCAGCTTAGTATCGACCCCCTCATCGACCAGCATTTGGCCGAAGGCTGGCGACTCAACCGCGTCGATTCCATTCTGCGCGCCATTCTCCGCGCGGGCGCCTACGAGATCCTCAAGCGGAACGATGTGCCTCCGAAAGTCGTCATCACCGAATATGTCGATCTCGCGCATGCGTTCTTCGACGGCGAGGAGCCAAAGGTCGTGAACGGCATTCTCGACAAGCTCGCGCGCGAGGCGCGGCCGTCTGAGTTTGCGGGCGGAGGAGGAGGTCATGCCTGAAATCTCGGAACGGGAGCAGGGCACCTCACTCAATGAGTTTGAGATCATCGCACGCTATTTCGCCCCGCTGGCGAACGACAAAGCGGCGCTCGGCCTGCGCGACGATGCCGCTGTCCTCGTCGTGCCGGAGCGCCAGGAGCTTGTGTTGACCTGCGACACGCTGGTTGAGGGGGTGCATTTCCTCCCCGACGATCCGGCCGACACCGTCGGGCACAAGGCGCTGGCGGTGACGCTCTCCGACCTCGCCGCGAAGGGGGCAAAGCCCTACGCCTATCTGCTAGCGTTGTCGCTCCCCGTGGAGGTCACCGCGGCATGGCTTGAAAGCTTCGCGTCCGGCCTCGGCGAGATGCAGACACAGGCGAGCATCGCCCTTGTCGGCGGCGACACCACCTCAACGCCAGGACCCCTGAGCATCACCGTCACGGCAATCGGCCACGTCACGCACAACCATGTCGTTTTGCGCTACGGCGCCACGGCCGGCGACCGGCTCTATGTGAGCGGGACCATCGGGGATGCCTGTCTCGGACTGCGTCTTCTCCGTGACCCCGCACTCGCGCAACATTGGGGTTTGTCGGACGCCGACACCGCCTTTCTCGTCGAGCGCTATCGTGAGCCCACGCCAAGGACCGCTCTCGCTCTTCTTCTTCGCAATTTCGGCCAGGCCGCCATCGACGTCTCCGACGGCCTTATCGGCGACATCGAGAAACTCTGCGCCGTTTCCCACACAGGCGCGCGTATCGAGGCGAATCAGGTGCCTCTGTCGGAGGCAGCGGAGAAGGTGCTGGCACGCGACCCGGACCTCCTTTCGGAGCTCATCACGGCCGGCGATGACTATGAAGTGGTCGTCGCCGTGGCGGCTGCAAGCGCCGCGGACTTTGAAGAGGAGGCTGGCAAGCATGAGGTGGGTTTCACGCTAATCGGGGAAATTTTGGCGGCGGGACAGGGCGTTTCCCCGCTAAATGCACAAGGCGAGCCTCTGAAACTTGGCCAAAAGGGCTTTTTCCATGCCTGGCCCTGAGGCCGCGTTCCAGCCAAATTGCCGCTCTCATAGGCAGTCGGTTGCGTCTGACGCGTAACTTTGGCATTTTCGCCACGCTTTGAGCCATTCACGGGGGCAACGAGGCCGCGGCACTTAAGTTCTAAGTGTCCTTCCTAATCGCGGTCGAGATCCCCTGCCATCCCAACCAACCGAACGGGGATTTTCCGAACATGACTTGGGTTCTTTATTTCATCATTGCCTGCGGTGCGCTTTCCATCGCGTACGGCGTCTGGACCACCAAGGCAATCCTGGCGGCCGATGCGGGAACGCCCCGCATGCGCGAAATAGCGGCTGCCATTCAAGAGGGTGCCCAGGCGTATCTCGCGCGGCAATATACGACCATCGCCATTGTCGGCGCCGTCATCTTCGTGATCATCGCCTACCTGCTTGGCGTGACCCAGGCCATCGGCTTTGCGGTGGGCGCCATCCTCTCCGGTACAGCGGGTTATATTGGCATGAACGTCTCGGTGCGCGCGAATGTTCGCACGGCGCAAGCCGCGACGAAGAGCCTTGGTGATGGCTTAAGCATCGCATTCCGTGCCGGTGCGGTGACCGGCATGCTTGTCGCTGGCCTCGCCCTCCTCAGTGTCGCGGTCTATTTCTTCATCCTGACCCAGGTGCTCGGCTATGACCCGGCATCGGGGGGCGTGGGCGAGAAGGTCGTGGGGGTTGGCTTTCGGGTCTCTCTGCGCTTCCTCCTTTCCCCGCTTTGGGGCGGAACCTTTCCCCA
>NZ_JBPCOU010000003.1:0-2884 GCF_050999895.1 Methyloceanibacter sp.
TCTACGTGCCGGTACTGATCTTCGGCGTAGCCAGCGTCTCCGCCGCGATCACCGGACCTGCCTCGCCCTGGCCACCTCTCGCCATGCTCTGCGCCTTCAGCCTCGCGAGCATCGTGCTCGCGCCGCTGGCGGCGGCCGCGGGCTTGCGCGTTGCCATGCGCTGAGGCCCGTGCTCGATGATGACGCTGATTTTCACCTCCTCCGAGGCGAGGTCGTTGCGATGCTCTGTCAAACCAATTAGACAGTTAACCCCATGCCGAGCCTTGCCAATCCGACACGTTTCCTCACCCTCGTCGCCCACGTCGTGCCGTGGCTCACGCTCGTGACGCTCGCGCTGCTGGGGATAGGCCTTTACCTCTCGCTTTATGTGGCGCCGCCCGATTATCAGCAGGGCGAGACCGTGAAGATCATGTTCATTCACGTTCCTGCCGCGTGGCTCGCCATGTTCGGCTATTCGCTCATCGCCATCGCGAGCCTCGGCACGCTCATCTGGTGGCATCCTCTCGCCGACGTCGCCGCCAAGACCGCGGTCCCGATCGGGGCTACCTTCACCTTCATTGCCCTCGTCACGGGCTCGCTCTGGGGCAAGCCGATGTGGGGGACCTATTGGGTCTGGGACGCGCGCCTGACCTCCATGCTCGTGCTGTTTCTGCTCTATCTCGGCCTCATGGCGCTGTGGCAGGCGATCGAGGAGCTTGGCCGCGCCGGCCGCGCCGCCGCCATCCTCGCCCTGGTCGGCGCCATCAATGTTCCCATCATCAAGTTCTCGGTCGACTGGTGGAACACGCTGCATCAGCCGGCGAGCGTCTTCCGCGCCGGCGGTCCCAGCATCGACCCGGCGCTGCTCACCCCGCTTTTCGTGATGGCGGGCGCCTTCACGCTGCTTTTCGTGCTCCTGCATCTCCTCGCCATGCGTGCGGAGATCCTGCGCCGCCGCGTGCGCGCCATGCAGCTCTCGCAAGTCGAGCACGCTGCCGGGGCGGAAGCGTAAGGATCGCACCATGCCGGAGTTCGGGCAGCACGCGATCTTCATCCTGGCCGCCTATGGCGTGACCTTCATTGCCGTTTGCGCGCTGGCGCTCGTCATCGTCGCGGATGACCGCAAGCAGCGGCGGCTTCTGGCCGAGCTGGAGCGCAAAGGCATCAGGCGTCGCTCGGCGGCCGCTCCCTCGAAGCCGCAAGCCGCGAAGCGGGAAGCCGCGAAGCCGGAAGCCGCTAAGCCCCAAGCGCGCAAACCCGCCCGAAAGCGCTCCTCGTGACTGAAACAAAGCCGCCCTCCTCACGCCGGCGTGGCGTCGCGCTGCTTCCGCTGCTGCTGTTTGCAGGCCTTGCGGGCCTGTTCTGGTTCGCGCTGCATGGCGGCGATCCCTCGCGCCTGCCCTCGGCCCTGGTCGGCAAGCCCGTGCCCGGCTTCACTCTTCCGCCGCTCGATGCTTTGACCACCGATGCGGGCCCGGTGCAGAGCTTCGACCCGAAGGATCTTGCCGCCGGCAAGCCCACCATCGTCAACGTCTTCGCGTCCTGGTGCGTGCCATGCCAGGAGGAGCATCCCGTCCTCATGGCGCTCGCGAAACGGCCCGGCGTGAGGCTCTACGGCATCAACTACAAGGACGACGACGCCTCGGCGCGGCGCTTCCTCGGCCGCCACGGCAACCCGTTCGAGCGCGTCGGCGTCGATCGCTCCGGCCGCGTCGGCATCGATTTCGGTGTCTATGGGGTGCCGGAGACCTACGTCATCGCGGGCGACGGCAAGATCGCCTACCGCCATGTCGGCCCGCTGACGGAGCAGGACGTCACGCAGAAGCTGCTGCCCCTGCTGCTGGAGCCGAGCCCGAAGCCGGAAGGCTGACCACCCCGGATCAGTCCTTCCGCGTGTTCGTGACGAGCAGGTTCAAGGTTTCCAGAAAGTCCTGACGCTTGGCCGGCGATAACGCGGCCAACAGACGCATGTCGGCAGCGGCCGCCGCGGGCTGCGCCTCGCGCAAACTCTTCGCACCTTGCGGGGTGAGCTTGATGGCGTAGGCGCGCGCGTCTTCCTTGGTGCGGCGGCGCTGAATCAGCCCGCGCGCCAAGAGCCTTGCAATGATATCCGCAAGCGTCGACCTGTCGACGCCAGTTCGATCCACGAGCTCTGTCTGGGTCAGCCCCTCTTCCTCGGCCACCACCATGAGGATCGCGAATTGTCTTGGCGTCAGTCCGCTAAGGCCTGCCTCGGCCGCGAAAATGTCGGCCGCGCGCTGGCCCGCGCGATGCAGAAGGTGCATCGCCGAGCGATTGAGCTGCTGCCCGCCTTTAACCATCGTCCCGAGGCGTTGCCCCATGGGGCTCGCTCCTCCCTGCGGTGTCGCGCGCGGTGCACTCTAAACCATTACAACCCAGAATCGCTATTGTGCCAACGCTGGGTTGTAGGTTTTTCCTTGTGACCTTCCGACCACCTTTTCGTTTCGTCCGATTGTGCCGCCACATATCGGTTCGACAACGTAAGGCTGCAAGACCGCTACCGCGCCAAGACCGGCGTTAGCCCTAAAATAGGCGGCTCCGATCTGATTTGAGACGGAAGCCACGCTCAGCGGTTGCCCGGCAGAGCGTGCCGCTGCATCAGGGGCATCTGCGCAAAGGCGAAGGCAAAGGTGATGGGCAGGAAGCCGAACGCCTTGAAGCTCACCCATGTGTCGGTGGAAAAGTTGCGCCAGAGGAACTCGTTCAGCACCGCCATCGCGACGAAGAACACGATCCAGCGCAAGGTCAGCTTGCGCCAACCCTCCTCGGTCAGATTGAAGACCGGCCCGAACAGGAGCGCGAGCAGCGGCTTCCGCATCAGATAGCCGCCGAGCAGCAGGGTTGCGAACGTGAGATAGACGATCGTCGGCTTGAGCTTGATGAA
>NZ_JBPCOU010000099.1:0-14720 GCF_050999895.1 Methyloceanibacter sp.
GGCCATAGGCGGCGGCCTGGGCGTACCATTTGAACGCCGCTGCGTAGTCGGTAACGCCACCTTCGCGGCCGCTCTCGCTGACGGCGAGATTGTGCATGGCCTTGACGTTCCCCTTCTCGGCCGCCGCGCCATACCAGGAGCGTGCCCGGCCGACGTCCTTCGTGACGCCCTGGCCGCGCTCACACATGGTCGCAAGGCGATACTGCGCCGGGGCAAGGCCGCTGGCGGCATGCCGACACTCTTCCGTTGTCGGCGGCGCGGCGTCGGGATCCGGTTTGGATTTCAGCCTGGCGTAAAGGAGCGCCGCGCTGAGAACGAGAAGGAGGGCGGCGATGACCATCAAGAGCGGGCGTGTCCGCCGTCCGGATGCGTCTGCGCCACTCAGCGTCGTCGTCGCACGAACTCTCTTCGACCGGCTGCCGCCCGCCCGCTCTTCCGCGTGCACCGAGGCCGCCTGTGCGGCGCGGCGTGCGGCGGCCACGAGATCGTCGGTTGAGTCCAGATCGAAATTCGTTGTCAGCCGCCCTTTGGCGGCCGTTTCGGGGGCATCGAGATCGACGGCGTCCTCATCCAGTTTCGCGCGCTTGGCGCGTCCGAACGCCGCTGGGGCCTCGCTGTCCTGGTAATCGGGGATGGCCGCGCCGAGCCGGCTCCTCAAGGAGCGGTCTTGCGGTAGGGCTGAGTCTGCGGGTGGGGACGCGTCTTTGGCTTGCTCAGGCGCTTTCGCGGATACCTCTTTGCGCGGTGCATCCTTTTCAGCACGCGCTTCTGGCACTTGCCGGGGCGCGCCGGCATTCGGCTGAGGGGCGCTCTCGCGGAGCCGGTCCGGAACGGGCATGCGCGAAGGACGCGCAAACGGCGACGGTCCCTTTTCGATCTGCTGCAGCAGCTCCTTCAAGGAGGCATGCACCGCCGCCAACGTGTCGGACAGGCGCTTCGTGGAGGCCCGGCTCTCGTCGCTGATCGTCGTAAGCTTGCCTTCGATGGCCTCGATGCGCTTGTCCGGCATCGGCTTCGCGGCCTCGGTTGCGACACGGCGGGCGGCCTCGGTCGCGGCTTTGTTTGCCGTCTCCTCGATTTGCCCCGGCATCGTGTCGTCCCGCTCGATCAGCTTCTGGAGCTGGCTCTCGATGCCGCCGAGGCGGCCGATCTGCACTTCGGCACGGCCAAGCTGTTGACCTATATCTGAAATTTGACGCTCGATATGCTCCAGACCTTCGCGCTGCGCGGGTCCGGCAAGCGCCCGGTCCAGCTGCGCCGAGATCTCTTCCATCTTCTTGTTGAGGGCTTCGATGGCCGTCGTGGGCATCGCCGTGCCGATCGATTGCTCCAGCCTTTGGGCAATATCGACGAGCCGCTTGTCGCGGCCGGTGTCGTAGCCCTCCGGAGAGAGAGTTTCCGAGGCAGGCGAGCTAAAATCCGGCTGCACGGACGGGAAGCTGAAAGGCGTGTCGTTGCAGCTCGGGCGCTGTGCCGCCTGCCAGAACGAAGCCACGGAGGGAGCGCGATGTGGCTCTGCGGCCGGGGTCTGCATATCCGGCTCCCCGCCGGCGCTGCTGCGGTAATGCTCGCCGGTCAAAACCTTGCCGAGGCGTTCGAAATCGTCGAGCGGAATATCGGTCTCATGCTCGAGCCGTCGCGCCAAGCTGCTGACCTGGTCGTGCAGGCGGTGCAGGGTGTCGGCACCCTCGGGCGTGCTGGTGGCGCGCGCGGCCTCGGTGGTGTGGGATAGCTGGTCGAGCCGTGAATGCAGCTCCTCCAGCGCCTCGCCATAGCGGCGCTCGCTCTCCTCGACGCGTTCGACGAGCCGGCGAAGCAGGCTTTCGACTGTGCGCTGGTCCATCGCACCGTCGCCATGAGGCATGCCGGTATCGCCGTGTTTCGCGGTGCCGCCGGGCTGCCAGCCTGCTTCCGAAGCCATCCCGTTCCCCATGGAAAAAGTACGCTAAAAAGGCTTGATTGCGGGACCGGACCGAACAAAAAACGCGGCGACGCGGTCAAACTCCACGGTGGCAAGGCCGAGTAAATTTTGCGTTAAGGTCCGCTCTGTAATGGGACGGGGAGCGGAGAGGGCGGAGTGCGCCAGATGAGACCGGAAACGATCAAAACGATGCGCAACGGGTCCCTCGATCATGGGTGATCTGGTTCAGGCGGCGCATGCGCTCACCGTCCCGACCAGGGGCAGGGGCTTCACCGAGATCACCAGCGGGATCGCCCGCTGGTTGGAGACCATCGCGGCGGAGGATGGGCTGCTGACTGTGTTCGTCAGTCACACCTCCGCCTCCCTCACCATTCAGGAGAATGCCGACCCCAATGTGCGGCTCGATCTGATGGACGCGCTGGAGGGCTTCGCGCCCGAAGATCGCGCCTATGCCCATGCCGAGGAGGGGCCGGACGACATGCCGAGCCACATCAAGGCCATGTTGACCTCCGTCAGCATCGGCATTCCCGTGAGCGGCGGCCGCATGGTGGTCGGCACCTGGCAGGGCGTGTTTCTCATCGAGCATCGCGACGCGCCGCAGCAGCGCAAGATCGCGCTGAGCTTTATCGGTCGCGTCGCCGAGGCCTAAGCCTGGGGAGCGTCCGCGAAACCGCGTGTCGCCGTGATCAGCTCCTGCACGATGCCGGGCTCGCTCATGGCGTGGCCCGCGTCGGCAACGACGCGGAGTTTCGCCTCCGGCCAGGCGCGCGCGAGGTCGAGGGCGATCTTCACTGGCGTCACGACATCGTAGCGCCCATGCACGATGATGCCGGGTATCGCGCGCAAGCGATGCGCGTCCTGTATGAGCTGATCGTCGGCGCGGAAAAATCCGCGATTGACGAAATAGTGGCTCTCGATGCGCGCGAACGCAAGCGCGTAGCCTTCCTCGGCGAAGTGCCGCACCCGCTGAAGGTCCGGCAGCAGCGAGATGGTCGTGCCCTCCCAGATGCTCCAGGCGCGTGCGGCCAGAAGCTGCGCCACGCGATCGGAACCGGTGAGCCGACGGTGATAGGCGGCGATCATGTCGCCGCGCTCGGTCCGCGGAATGACGCTGAGATATTCGGCGAACGCATCGGGAAAGAGCCAGCTACAGCCTTCCTGATAGAACCATTCGAGCTCGGAGCGCCTGAGCGTGAAGATGCCGCGAAGGATCAGCTCGCTGACGCGCTCAGGATGCGTCTCCGCGTAAGCGAGCCCGAGCGTCGAGCCCCAGGATCCCCCGAACACCTGCCAGCGTTCGATGCCGAGATGCTCACGCAGACGCTCGATATCGGCAACGAGATCCCAGGTGGTGTTCTCCTCCAGACAGGCATGCGGCGTCGAGCGTCCGCAGCCGCGCTGATCGAACAGCACGATTCGGTAGCGCTCGGGATCGTGATAACGCCGCATCAGCGGGTTGATGCCGCCGCCCGGGCCGCCATGCAGCAGCACCGCGGGTTTGCCGTCGGGATTGCCGCATTCCTCGTAATAAATTTCATGCAGATCGGAGACTTTCAGGCGGCCGCTGCGATAGGGCATGATTTCGGGATACAGCCCGAAGCCGTTCGCCGGCTTGGCATGATCGTTCATGGATGCGCCGTCCGTGCCGTTTCCGCGACCGCGGCTAGCGCGGCGCGCTGCTGCGCCCGGTCGTAGATGGTCTCGCCCATGGGATCGCGCATCTCCTCGAAATAGGCTTCCTCCGCTGCCGACGCCTCGGGTCCGAACAGGCTCATGCCCACGCCCGCGGCGAGCCCCACCACGACGCCGATCAGGCTCGCCATCAGCGTCGCGATCCCGCTCTGGTCCAAGCCGAACAGACTGCCGACGATGACATCGACCGCTACCACGCCGAAGCCCGTTCCCATCGCCGCCATCGCGCCGAGCGCGGTCGCGCGCTTCCACCAGATGCCGAGCACAAGCACCGGGAAGAAGGCGGCGGCCGCGAAGGCGAACGCGTCGAGCGCCGCGCGCAAAGGATCCGGGTCCGCGATGAGCACAAGCAGGATCGCGGCGACGGCGGTAGCCCCGAGCGCCGCCCATGCCGCCATCAGCCGCGGCAGCGCGGTCACGCGGCGGTCGATGAGGCGATAAAGATCCTCCGACAAACCGCCCGCCAGAGTGAAGAGATGCGAGGCCGCCGCCGCGAGCGCGATCCCCATGCCGCCCGCCGCAACGATCACGGTGCACACGAAAGGCAGCTCCGCCGCGATGGGAAGCGCGAGCGCCACCCCGTCGCGTGCAACCAGAAGCTCTCCCGCCGCGATGGCGCCGTCGCTATTCAGGTCGCGCGCGACGACGAGCCCTCTTTCGCTCAACGCACCGAGCCACGCCGGCAGCGCCGACGCCGATCCCTTGGCGATCCCGCCGAACAGCAACAGCTTGGCGAACGCGGCGATGGCCGGCGCGGTGATCACGAACAGCACCACGAACAGCACGCCCCAGGCCGTCGACTTCCGCTGATCGACCGCCGAGCTCGTCACACCGCTCCGCACCAGCAGGCTCGGCAGCGCCGCGGTTCCGAGTGCCACGCAAAGAAACACCACGATAAAGTCGGATGTGCTCAAGGCGCCGAACGCTTGCAGAAACAGCTTCGCGCTCGGCTGCGGCGCCGCGCCGGGAAACGGTTCCGCCACGCGGTCGGGCGTGCTCGGCGAGATGCCCATGCTCATTTCCGCTTGCGGCAGCGACGTCAGGCTCTCGCCATAGGTGAGTTGTGGCGCCGGGATATGGGTGAGCAGCACCGACACGATGATGAGCGGCACGGCAAGCCCGAGGGTGCCGATCAGGAATTCTGCGCTCCCGCTCCAGGTGAGCGTGCGCATGCCGCCGGCGATGGCGATGCCAGCGACGATAGCGACCATGACGAAGGTTAAGAGCGAGGAGGTGAGGGGAAGGAACATGGCCGCGATCATCGCCGCGATCTGGATCTCGGCCGCGAGCAACAGGCCGGTTGCCGGCAGCTGCAGCACGCTCGCCGCCATGCGCAACGGTCGCGAGCGGAAACGGTGGCCGAGAAAGCTCGGCAGCGTGTAGGCGCCGGCCTTGTGCAGATAGGGCGAGAACAGCACCGCCGCGATCAGCATGCCCGCGGCCCAGCCGAGCCCGATCGCGAGCGCGTCGAAGCCGAGAAAGAACACCGTCCCCGTATAGGCGAAGAAGCCGACGCCGCCGACGGCGGTCGCCGCCAGTACGAAGCCGTTATACACGGCGGGCACGCGCCTGCCGCACACAAAGAAATCCTCGACATCGCGCGTCCGCGCGCCCACCGCGATGAAGATGTAAAATGCGAGCGGGAGCAGCATCAGCCCGTAAGCGAGCCACATGTCGCCCCAACCGAGCTGCTCGAACATCGCAAGCATGATGACGAGCGATAGGAAGGCGCTCGTCACGATGCCGTAATAGGCGCCGAGATGCGGATTGGGCGTGCGCAGCCGCGAGGGGACGCTCATATCCGTCAAAACTCCGCGCTTTCGCTTCGCTCGGTGTCGATGCGCTGCTGCGCGCGCGCAAACCAGAAGGTCGCGGCGACGATGAAGATCAAGAGACCTTGAGCCAGCATATAAAAGCCGAGCGGGAAAAAGAGGAAGGGGTATTGATTTAGTTGCTGCGCCGCCAGAATGGTCATCACGACCGCCAGCAGCATAAGGACGAGAACCGCGATGGCGTAGAGCAGGGTTCGGATCTGATGGCGGTCCCGCGCGCTTTGCTCCGGTGCCTCACTCGCCAACACGCTCTCCTTTGCTCGCTTTTGCTCGTCGGCTATCAACGCGCAACTACCGGGAAGATCCTGCCGCATCCATGGTGTTCAAAGGTGGCGGGGGAGTGACGGACAAACCTGTCTGAGGAGGAGGCGTCATGCTGCAAGAGTTCAAGGAATTCGCACTGCGCGGAAACGTCGTCGACATGGCGGTCGGCATCATGATTGGCGCGGCATTCTCGACCATCGTGAAGTCCCTCGTCGATGACATCATCATGCCTCCTGTCGGCGTGCTCGCCGGCGGCGTCGACTTTTCCAACCTGTTCGTTGCGCTGAAGGGTGGCGATTATCAGTCTCTGGCGCAGGCGAGAGAGGCGGGTGCGCCGACCCTCAACATCGGCGTTTTTATAAATAATGTCATCAGCTTCCTGATCGTGGCCTTCGTGCTGTTCATGGTCATCAAGGCCATGAACACCCTTCGCCGAAGACAGGAAGAAGCCCCTGCCACCGAGCCCCCGCCGTCCCGCGAAGTGCAGCTTCTGGAGGACATCAGGAACGCACTGGTGAAGCGCGAGCCCTGAATCTGCCCCGCGGCGCCCGTTTTCGGCGCGGTTAGAGGGCGCGCGCGTGAAATAAGTTTGCGCGCAAGGCCGCATAGGCCATTGCCGCTTTCCTTCATTTCGCGCATACGCAAAATAATTCCTGCAAGTACGGCCGGTTGGAACAATTTTGCTGCCTTTCGCGCCAATCTGCTTTCAGGGGGTATGATTTTTCAGTAATCTGCCCCACTTTAAGGGGGAAGCGACTTATCCATCGGGCGCGTGATGCAGGCCGATCCGGCTGTCATTGATCTATGGGTGCAGTGCAAGGGCTGCGGACATGAGTGTCGCGCCGCTCATGCTGCTGCGCTGATATTTGAAAATCCAATACCTTTGCGCGACACGGACCTCGTCGTTAGAGCTGCGGCGCGGGTGAAGGTGCTCTGCCATGCGACTTAACGTGAGACTTCCCGATGGCACGGCGCATCAGCTCGATGCGCTCGACGGCTGGCGCGTGATGGAAGTCGTTCGCGACTGGGGTCTGCCCATCAAGGCCGAATGCGGCGGCGCGTGCGCCTGCGCAACCTGCCATGTCTGGGTCGACCCCGAATGGATTGCTAAGCTCGTGCCGCCCAGCGACGAAGAGCTGGAAATGCTGGATGGAGCCTTTCAGGTCGATGAGCGATCGCGCCTCTGCTGCCAGATCATCATGTCTGAAGCGCTGGATGGGCTCGCGCTTGAGCTCGCTCCGGAAAGTCTTGCGGACGTTCCGTCCGAACGCGTTGCCGTTGGAGGCTAGCACCATGCGCAGCTTCCCCATCTTTGTCAGTTTCGAAGGCAAGCCGCCGCTGGTGGTTGGCGGGAGCGAGCTTGCGGCCATCAAGGCGCGGCTGCTGTTGAAGCGCGCGCCTGTTGTCGACATCGCCGCCGCCGACATGGTGGCGGAGCTCAAGAGCCTTGCCGAGGCGGGCCTCGTCGTCCTCCTGCCGCCGCGCCCTGGCATCGATCAATTGCGCGGCCGACCCCTCGTCATTTCCGCGACCGAGGATGCCGAGGAGGACACGCGCGTCTCAGCTATGGCCCGTGCGCTCGGCGTGCCGGTCAACGTCCCTGACCAGCCGGACCTCTGCAGCTTTGCGCTTCCCGCAATTGTCGACCGTGGCGACGTGATGGTCGCCATCGGCACCTCGGCGGCGGCACCGGTTCTCGCCCAGCGTCTCCGCGCCTGGCTTGAGCGGGAGTTGCATCCGCGTCTCGATTCCCTCGCCAAGTTTGCCGCCGAATACCGCGCCCCTGTCGCGAGCAGAGTGCCCGCCGGCCCGACCCGCCGCCGCTTCTGGGAGCGGGTCTTCGACGGCAAACCCGCCAAGGCGGTTCTCGCGGGTAATGAGCCCGAGGCCCACCGGCTGATCGGCGAGGCGATCGAGGAAGCGGCGCTCGCTCTGCCGCAGGAAGGCCGCGTGCTTCTGGTCGGTGGCGGCCCGGGCGACCCTGACCTTCTCACCATGAAGGCGGTACGCGCGCTGAAAGCCGCCGATGTCATTTTCTACGATCGCCTGGTCGGCGCCGGCGTGTTGGAGCTTGCCCGCCGCGAGGCGGTCATGATCTCCGTCGGCAAGGCCAAGGGCGAGCACAGCGTGCCGCAGGAAAAGATCAACGCGCTGATGATCGAGCGCGCGCAAGCCGGCGAGACCGTAGTGCGGCTCAAGGGCGGCGACCCGCTGATCTTCGGCCGCGGCGGCGAGGAGCTTGACGCCTTGCGCGCAGCAGGAATTGCCGTCGAGATTATCCCCGGCATCACCGCCGGCCTTGCCGCTGCCGCGAGCCTCCAGATTCCGCTGACCCATCGCGACGTGTCGCACACCGTCACTTTCGTTTCAGGCCACGGCCTCGGCGGCACCGAGCCCGATTTCGATCACCTCGATCTTGCCGCCCTTGCCGGTGGCCAGAACACGCTTCTTGTCTATATGGGTGTGACCACCGCTGGCGACGTTGCGCGCAAATTGCTCGACGCCGGTTGGAAAGCGACCCTGCCGGTCATCGCCGTCGAGAATGCGAGCCGCGACAATGAGCGCCGCATCTCCACGACCCTCACCGAGCTTGCTGAGCATCCCGAGGAGCTTGGCCTGACGAGCCCGGCCGTTCTCATCTTCGGCGAGGTCGCCGGCCTTGCCGCCGCGGGCGTCGTCGAGGACATCCTGTCGCTGCGGGAGGTGAGGCGTGTCTATGCCTAACGTCGTCACCGCCAATCGCCTCGTCGACGGCATCGTCGTCTATCTCACCCCCGATGGCAGCTGGACGGAGCAGATCGCCGCTGCGCGCATGGCTGAGACCGAGGACGAGACCAAGGCGCTCGAGGCCGAGGCTGCGCGGGCCGTGGCCGAGCGCATTGTCGTCGCCGCCTATCCGATGCCGGTCGAAATCAAGGACGGCGCGGTCGATCCGCTTTCCGTGCGCGAGCGCATCCGTGCCGCTCACCGCACGACGCTGACAAAGGACTGGTACGATGTACCGCTATGATGAGTTCGATCATGCCTTCGTGCATGAGCGCGTGGACCAGTTCCGCGATCAAGTCGAGCGCCGGCTAGAAGGCAAGCTCACCGAGGATGAGTTCCGGCCTCTGCGCTTGCGCAACGGTCTGTATCTCCAGTTGCACGCCTACATGCTGCGCATCGCCGTGCCCTATGGCGTGCTCTCGCCGCGTCAGCTTCGCCAGCTCGCCATGATCGGCCGCCGCTGGGATCGCGCCTACGGCCACTTCACCACGCGGCAGAATCTTCAGTTCAATTGGGTAAAGCTTGTCGACGTGCCCGCGATCCTGAACGCGCTTGCCGAAGTCGAGATGCATTGCATCCAGACGAGCGGCAATTGCGTGCGCAACGTCACCGCCGACCCCTTTGCCGGCGCCGCCAATGACGAGCTCGAGGACCCGCGCCCCTGGTGCGAGATCTTGCGGCAATGGTCGACGCTGCATCCTGAGTTCAGCTGGCTGCCGCGCAAGTTCAAGATCGCGGTCTCCGGCGCCGCCGAGGACCGGGCGGCCATTGCGTTTCACGATATCGGGCTGAAGATCGTGCGTGGCCCCGACGGCAAGAACGGTTTCCGCGTTCTCGTCGGCGGTGGCATGGGACGCACGCCCTATGTCGGGCAGGAGATCCGCTCCTTCCTCCCGAAGGAGCATCTCCTCTCCTACATCGAGTCGATCTTGCGCGTGTACAATCTGCATGGCCGCCGCGACAACATTCACAAGGCGCGCATCAAGATCCTCGTCAATCAGCTCGGTATCGACAAATTCCGTGAGGACGTGGAAGCCGATTGGGAGGCGACCCATAAAGACGCCATTGACCTGCCGCAGGACGAGTATCGGCGCATCATGTCCTATTTCACCCCGCCCGATCTTTCCCCGCGTCCGATCCGCGACGAGGGCGTCGAGCAGCGCCGCATCACCGATCCGATTTTCGCCAACTGGCTGAAGCACAATGTCCGCGCCCATCGCGTGCCGGGCTATGTCAGCGTGATCATCTCGCTGAAGGAGCCGGGACGCACGCCTGGCGACGCCAGCTCCGACCAGATGGATTTCGTTGCTGATCTCGCCGAGCGCTACAGCCGGAACGAGGCGCGGGTGAATTACACCCAGAACCTCATCCTCCCGCACGTCGCCCGCTCCGACGTCATTGCCGTCTATGAGGAACTGACGGCCGAAGAGCTTGCCACCGGCAACAACGAGCTCCTGGGCGATATGATCTGCTGCCCGGGGCTGGATTACTGCAACCTCGCCAACGCGCGTTCGATCCCCATCGCCAAGGAGATCGCCAAGCGTTTCGAGGATCCCGTAAGGCAGGAGCTGATCGGTCCCCTGCGCCTGAATATGTCCGGCTGCATCAATGCCTGCGGCCATCACCATTCCGGTAATATCGGGATCTTGGGCGTCGACAAGAAGGGCACCGAGCTTTACCAGATCTCCCTCGGCGGAAGCCCCAAAGACGACGCTGCGGTCGGAACCATCATCGGCCCAGGCTTCCGCGCGGAAGCCGTGCCGCAAGCGATCGATACGATCATCGAGACCTATCTCGCCAACCGCAACGAGGGTGAGGACTTTCTCGGCACGTGGCGCAGGCTGGGTGCGGCGCCATTCAAGGAGGCCCTGTATGGCGCTGCTTGATCTTCAGACCGGGACGCTCCTCGACAGGAGGGATGGGCCGGCCGTGCTGCTCGATCCGACCGCGGATGCGGCCGCGCTCGCGGCTGCGGCTGCCACCGGCGGCATTGTCGGTATTCATTTTCCAAGCTTCGGCGACGGCCGCGGTCACTCGCTTGCCGTCCTGCTGCGCGAGCGGCATGGCTTCAAGGGCGAGATCAGGGCGGTCGGTTACCTCATTCCGGACCTCGCGCCGTTCCTGCTGCGATCCGGCTTCGATACCGCCGAGATCACCGATGCGAATGATGTCGGCACGTGGCAGCGCGCGCTGACGCGCATCAAGCACATCTATCAGCCCGGCTTCCGCAATCCTGCACCGCTTCGCCGCGATGCGTCGCGGAAAGAAGCGAGCGACCTCGATGCCCGTCTCGCCGAGATCGACGATCTCGCGTTCCGTATCGCGGAACTGCGCCGCAGCGTGAAGGGGCGCATCTCGTTCTCGACGAGCCTCGGTCTGGAAGATCAGGCGATCCTCCATGCCATCGCCGAGTCCGGCGCAGACATTGACTTCTTCACGCTCGATACCGGCCGTCTCTTCCCGGAGGTGCTGGAGACGGTCGAGCTGTCAGAGATCCGCTATCGTCTGCGCATTCGTCTCGTCTCGCCGGACGCCGCCGAGATCGAGGCGCTTGTCGCCCGCGATGGCGTGTTCGGCTTCCGCCAGTCGGTGGAGAACCGGCTCGGCTGCTGCGAGGTGCGTAAGGTCCGCCCCTTGAACCGCGAGCTTGCGGGTGCCGCCGGGTGGATCACCGGCGTCCGCCGCGAGCACTCCGACACGAGGGCAGAGGTGCCGTTCGCGACCTGGGATGCGGCGCGCGCGCTGACCAAGATCAACCCCGTCGCGGACTGGTCGACGGCGCGGCTCACCGCATACATTTCTGCACATAATATCCCCGTAAATCCCCTCCATTCCCGCGGATTTATCTCTATTGGCTGCGCGCCTTGCACGCGCGCGGTGCAACCGGGCGAAGACCCACGCGCGGGCCGTTGGTGGTGGGAGAACGAGGACAAGAAGGAGTGCGGCCTGCATATGAATCCGCACCGGGAAGGCAAGGCCGCATGACCGCGCTCACCGCCCATCTCAAGCTGTTAGAGGCTGAAAGCATTCACATTTTCCGTGAGGCGGCGGCCCAGTTCCGCGCGCCCGTGCTGCTCTATTCGATCGGCAAGGACTCGACCGTCCTCCTGCACCTCGCCCGCAAGGCGTTCTGGCCGTCGAAGCCGCCATTCCCGCTACTCCACGTCGACACCACCTGGAAATTCCGCGAGATGATCGAGTTTCGCGACCGCACCGCGAAGGAGTTCGGGCTCGACCTGATCGTGCACACCAACCACGAAGGTTTAGCCCGCGGCATCAACCCCTTCGACCATCCGCCGTCAGTCTATACCGACGTGATGAAGACCCAGGCGCTGCGCCAGGCACTCGATGCCGGCGGTTTCGATGCGGCCTTTGGCGGCGCGCGCCGCGACGAAGAGGCCTCGCGTGCCAAGGAGCGTGTGTTCTCCTTCCGCGCCGCAGGCCATCGCTGGGACCCGCGGCGGCAGCGCCCCGAGATGTGGCAGCTACTGAACGGCCGCCTCGGCAAGGGCGAGTCGGTCCGCGTGTTCCCGCTGTCGAATTGGACCGAGGGCGATGTCTGGCGCTACATCGCGCTTGAGAAGCTCGACGTCGTCCCGCTTTATTTCGCCAGGGAACGCCCCACCGTCGTGCGGGACGGCCAGATTATCATGGTCGATGACGACCGCATGCAGTTCGAGCCGGGTGAGACGCCAGAAATGCGCAAGGTGCGTTTCCGCACGCTCGGCTGCTGGCCGCTGACCGCCGCCATCGAATCGGATGCAACCGATCTTGACGCGGTGATAGCGGAGACGTTGGCCGCGAAAGTTTCGGAGCGCTCGGGGCGCTTGATCGATCACGACCAGGCCGGCGCCATGGAGATGAAAAAGCGTGAGGGGTATTTCTGATGACCTTGGCGGCGTTGACGGAAGAGACCGTTCTTGACCCAGGAAGCACGCCGTCCTCGCACTCCGGCGCGATCGTGCGTCTGCTCACCTGCGGTTCGGTGGACGACGGCAAGTCGACCCTAATCGGCCGGTTGCTGTGGGACGCCTCCATCATCAGCGACGATCAGCGCGCCGCGGTCGTGAGCGCATCGCAGAATCGCGCGGTCAACGGTGAGAAGGTCGACTTTAGCCTGCTGCTCGACGGCCTTCAGGCCGAGCGCGAGCAAGGCATCACCATCGACATTGCCTGGCGCTATTTCGAGACCGCCGACCGGCGCTTCATGATCATCGACTCGCCGGGTCACGAGCAATACACCCGCAACATGGCGACCGGCGCCAGTCACGCCGACATCGCCATTCTCCTCGTCGACGCCCGCCACGGCGCCAAGCGCCAGACGCGCCGCCACGCCGCGATCTGCGACCTTGTCGGTATCAAGAAGGTGGTGCTCGCGGTCAACAAAATGGATTTGATCGACTGGTCGGAGGAGACTTTCCGCGCCATCGAGACCAACTTCCTCAAAATGGCGAAAGGCTTCGGCTTCACGGAGATCGTCGCCATTCCGCTCGCCGCGGTGACGGGCGACAATGTCGCGCGCGGCTCCGCGCACATGGATTGGTACGACGGTCCTTCGCTGCTGGAATATTTGGAGGACGTCGATCCCGAGATCGAGGTCGAGGGCGCGCCGTTCCGCATGCCGGTGCAGCTTGTGATCCGCGACGCCGGCGATTTTCGCGGATATGCCGGAAGCGTGGCGTCCGGCGAAATTCGCGTCGGCGAGCGCATTGTCGATGCACGCAGCGGCCTCGGCGCCGTGTTGCGCCGCATCTCCACCATGGACGGCGATCTTCCGGCCGCGGGGAAGGGGGATGCCGTAACCCTCGTTCTTGATACCGACCTCGACATTTCGCGCGGTGCCGTGCTGTCGGAAGCCGCACGCCGGCCCATTACTGCCGATGTCATCGAGGCGCGCCTCGTTTGGCTTGGCGATACGCCGTTCGATCCCGAGATGGGCTATTTGCTGCGGACTGCCACCGACCTTTCGCCGGTGACGAGCATGAGCGTCTCAGCGCTGGTTGATTTCGAGACCCTTGCCGCCACTCCCGCGCATGCTTGCGGCGTCAATGACATTGCGGACTGCCGCATCCTGCTCGGCCGCTCGACCGCGCTCGATCTCTTCGCCGATCTGCCGCTCACCGGCAACTTCGTTCTCGTCAACGCCATCGACGGCGCGACGGTGGCCGGCGGCATCATCACCTGGGCGCAGTCAGGCGCACCCTCGGTGGGAGATAATGTCCTCGTCCTCGACCGCGCGTTGCTCGCCCGCGGGTTGTGCTCCGACCTCGGCGATTCTCCCGCCGACCGCGCTGAATTTCACCGGCGCGCGCAAGAGACGGCAATTCTGCTACGCTCGGTCGGTGTTCCTGTTCTAATCGAGATTTGAGCGGCAACAATTAAGATGCCCGAACGGGGCACGATCTCGCCAAGCGAAGGGGGAGGCTCTTAGCAATGGTTGACCTCGGCTGGGTAGCAGCTTTGCTGCCGCTCATAGCGGCTGGCTTCGGCGTCGGCTTCCTCATCGGCATGACCGGCGTCGGCGGCGGCGCGCTGATGACGCCCTTGCTGATCTCAACCTTCGGCGTCAGCCCGCAAGTCGCGGTCGGCACCGATCTGCTCTACGCGGCGGTGACGAAGACCGTCGGCGGCTGGCGGCATCACGTCGCCGACCACGTCGAATGGCCCGTCGTATTGCGGCTTGCCGCGGGAAGCATCCCGGCCTCGATTCTGCTCTTGGCCGCGATGGCTTTCCTGCCGCTCAACACCGTCGCGCTCGCGCATTGGATTCGCTATGGCCTCGCCTTCGCGCTGCCCATCAGTGCGCTCGCCATCGTGCTCTACCCGGTTCTCATCCAGACGCCGGAGCGAACCGCCTACGGCAAGATGCCGCTGCGCACGTTTCCGACCGTGTCATTTGGGGTGGTCCTGGGTCTTCTCGTCACGCTCACCTCTGTCGGCGCCGGCGCGATCGGCGTGGTGGTGCTGGCGACGCTCTTTCCTCTTTTGCCCGCAAAGCGCATCGTCGGCACCGATATCGCCCATGCCGTGCCGCTGACCTTTGTCGGCGGCTTTGGCCATCTCGGCCTCGGCCATGTCGAGTTCGGCCTGCTGCTGGCGCTGCTTTGCGGGTCGATCCCGGGCATCCTGCTCGGCACGCGGCTCGCCGGCGTTGCCCCGGAATGGCTGTTAAGGCCGATCCTTGCCATAACACTCTGCTACGCTGCCTATTCGCTCTTCAATCGCTGAGCACGGGCGCTGCTTGA
>NZ_JBPCOU010000069.1:0-12017 GCF_050999895.1 Methyloceanibacter sp.
AGGGCCATGCCGGTTCCCCGCGCGACGCAGCGAAGCGGGTCCTCGGCGATCTTGAACCTCACCCCAGTTTCCTGAGCCAGCCTCACATCGAGGCCACTGAGCAAGGCTCCCCCGCCGGTGAGGTAGATACCGCTGTCGCCGATGTCGGAGGCGAGATCGGGGGGAATATCCGCGAGCGCCTGCTGGATGCCTTCCACAATGTGCTGAATGGGGGCGCTCAAGGCGTCGGCAATGTCCTCGGACTGGAGAATGACCTCGCGCGGCAAGCCGCGCTGGAGATCGCGGCCCTTGATCGGAATTCTCACACGGGCGCCGTTTACCTTGGCGATGGCCGAGCCCGACTCCTTCTTCAGGGCCTCGGCGGTCGCCTCGCCGATCAGAATACGGTGATTGAAGCGGATATAGTTGATGATAGCCGCGTCCATGGCGTGGCCGGCGGTACGGAACGAGCGCGAATAGAGCACGCCGCCCAAGGACGTCACCGCGATGTCGGTCGTGCCGCCGCCAATGTCCACGATCATGGAGCCGCGCGGCTCGGTCACGGGAAGCCCGGCGCCGATCGCAGCCGCCACCGGTTCTTCGATCAGATAGACGCGGCGGGCGCCGGCGACGATGCCAGCCTCATGCACCGCGCGGCGCTCCACGGGCGTGGCACTCGCCGGCACGCAGATGAGGATGCGCGGATGGGCGAAGGGGTGTCGCGGGTGCACGCGGCGGATGAAACGCTTGATCATCTCCTCGGCGGCGGCGAAGTCGGCAATGACGCCCTCGCGCAGGGGCTGCACGACCTGGATGGAGCCCGGCGTACGACCCACCATCAGCTTGGCTTCATGCCCGACGGCTATGACTTCCCGCACGCCATCGCGCACCGCCACGGCGACAACCGAGGGTTCATCGAGGACAATGCCCCGACCCGGCACATAAACGAGAGTGTTCGCAGTGCCGAGATCGATGGCCATGTCCGAAGAGACAAAGCCCCAGACACGCGAGAACATACGCCCGCCCCGCTGCGGCCCGCCACAGCGGGCCTCGAACGCCACCAAAAATCACGGCAGAAGGAGGTCAACTGCCACCCGCCTCGGCGCGTTTGCCGAAGAGAAAGCATGTTGCGGCAAATCGATGTCGCGAGCAATGCGTTGTGCGGGCGATTTTGCAAACTCTTCGCTTGACGAGGCTATCGCGAGGCTATCGCGCGGCGATGACGCAACAGCACCACGATCAAGAGGAACGCCGTGATGCGAGACGCTTAAGGAAACCGCTTCAGATTCTAACGAAGCAGCGAGTGCCGCAACAGGCGCGAAAAAAAATTTGAGGCGACCGGCGTGACCGGCCGCCTCATGTAAAATCAATCACAACGCAGCATCAGGACGCGAGCATGGACTCGGGCTTCCGCCGCGCCTCGCGCGCCAAGAGCTTGTTCAGGGCGCTGACATAGGCCCGGGCCGAGGCGACCATGGTATCGGTATCCGAGCCACGGCCAGTGACGGTCTTGCCGTCCGCCTCCAGCCGCACGGTCACTTCGGCTTGCGCGTCGGTGCCTTCGGTGACGGCGCTCACCTGGTAGAGCGGCAGCCGCGCCTCATGCGGCACGAGCGCCTTGATCGCCCGAAACGTGGCATCGACCGGACCGTCGCCGGTCGATTCATGAGTCTGCTGCTTGCCGTTGATATCCAAGGTCAGCGTCGCCTTTTGCGGGCCGCCGGTGCCGGCGATCACCGTCAGCGCCACGACCTTGATGCGGTCATGGGCCGATGCGATCTCCTGATCGACCAGCGCCTCGATATCCTCGTCATAGACATGCTTCTTACGGTCAGCGAGCGCCTTGAAGCTCACGAAAGCGTCCTCGAAGGCGTTATCGCCAAGTTCGTAGCCCAACTCTTTCAGCTTCTCGCGGAAGGCGTGGCGCCCCGAATGCTTGCCCATCACGAGCGAGGACTCCTTCAGGCCGACGCTTTCCGGCGTCATGATCTCGAAAGTCTGGGCGTTTTTGAGGATGCCGTCTTGGTGGATGCCACTTTCATGGGCAAAGGCGTTCCGGCCGACGATGGCCTTGTTGTATTGAACCGGAAAGGCCGTCACGCGCGAGATCAACTTCGACGCCCGCGTCAGCATGGTCGAGTCGATGCCGGTCCAGAACGGCATGACGTCGGACCGGGTCTTGATGGCCATGACGATCTCTTCCAGCGCGGCGTTGCCCGCGCGCTCACCAAGACCGTTGATGGCGCATTCGACCTGGCGCGCGCCGGCAATGACGCCTGAGAGCGAGTTCGCGACTGCCAGGCCCAAATCGTTGTGGCAGTGGGTGGAGAACACGACACTGTCCGCGCCCGGCACGCGCTCCAGGATCATGCGGATCAGCCCGGCAAACTCGTCCGGCGTGGCATAGCCGACCGTATCGGGAATGTTGATCGTGGTGGCGCCGGCCTTGATCGCCGTCTCGATGCATTGGCAGAGAAAATCCGGCTCGGTGCGGGTCGCGTCCATGGCTGACCATTCGACATCGTCGGTATAGCCGCTCGCGCGCGTCACCGATGCCTGGACCCGAGTCAGAACCTCGGCCTGGTCGATGCCCATCTGATATTGGCGATGGAGCGGCGAGGTGCCAATAAAGGTGTGGATGCGCCCACGCTTCGCCGGCTTGATGGCCTCCGCGCAACGGTCGATATCCGGCATCTGCGCCCGCGCCAGTCCGCAAATGACGGAATTCTTGGCGCGGCGGGAGATCTCCTGCACGCTTTCGAAATCGCCCTGGCTGGCAATGGGGAACCCACCCTCGATGATATCGACGCCCATCTCGTCCAGAAGCTCGGCCACTTCCAGCTTCTCGGAGTAGGTCATGGTCGCGCCGGGGCATTGCTCACCGTCGCGGAGAGTGGTGTCGAAGATGACCACGCGATCCTTCTCACTGTGGTCAGCGGACTTGTTCTGATGCGAATCCATGCTGTTCGTCCTTAGCTCCTCGGTGCCAATCTTAGCATGATTGGCGCGTTCCTGATCTTGGGGTGATTTGGTCTTGATCCCCTGAACGCCCGTCCCGGCCAAGGCCTGGACCGGAGGAGCTCAGGGGCAGCTAAGGAGGAGCCGGGCTTTCGCGACGCGAGCAGAGACAGCCAGCGCCAAGGCACCGGTCTTTATCTCAGTCTGCGCGTTCGTCTGCGGCATCATTCACCTGCGCGCGGCCTCTCTCGGCCGAGCCTGGAAAATAGGGCCAATGACCGGCCGGGGCAAGGGCCGGCAGCGGCCATATCCCTAATCGAGACTGATGGCGGCGATGCCGATCGCCCAGGGGATCGGCAGGAGCCATCTCGCCCACATCGCCGCCGGAACGGGCTTGACGCTCCCCGAAGCCGGCATCCTTGCCCACACTCTCTTGCCCAACTCGCGAGAGGCCTGGGCAAACTCGACGAAGCAAGCTGTGATACGCATCGCGGCGGGCGCCACGCGGCGCACCACGGCGGCGTTTATGCGGATACCGGGCCGCGCTTTCGCCTGAGGTCGGGTGCTTCTCGCTCCATCCGTTCATGAGCGCCTTGACGCTCCGAATGAGGCGACAGGCAGCGTCTTGTCCGCGACGTCTTGGCATCGCGGCGACGATGCGACCGCAACAGGTCGTCAGCCAACTCCTGGCAGGACGCCCATATTACCTCCGGGCGGAGCTCCGGCACCGCCCGGGAGCCGGCGTTGCGTCACCCAGCGCGCAGGCGTCGCATCCCGTCTCGCCTCACGACGCCTCATGAAACGTCCCCTTAGAAGGACGGAGTGATGCGGAGTGTAACGAGCGTTTGGAGAGGGAGGATAAGTTTTCCGCAAAACTCGTCATCGCCCGGCTCGACCAAGCGATCCAGTAACCCCTGCCCTACGCAATTACGAAGCCGGCGGTTACTGGATGCCCGCCTGCGGGGATGTAGCACCGCGCGTGCTTCTACTGCCTTGCGCCGCACGGTCTGGCGCGCGGGGTCATGCGGCGCCTTTCCTGTCGGTGCGGCGGCGGCGGCGCGCCGGCGGGGCGACGAGCTCCGCGTCGGGGAGGCTGACGAAGACGAGCACGCCGAGGACGGTCATATAGAAGTAGAACGCCGCAGCCTGCGCGTTCCATGTCTGCGACTGCCACATGGCGAACCATTCGCCGCCAACCACCATGAAGCCCAGGAACCAGACGAGAAACGCCAGGATACACGCGGCCACGACATAGGCCTTGGCCGCATTGAAGAGGAGCGCGGGCGCGTCGTGAAGCTGAAAGAGTCGGATGGCGCCGGCGAGGAACAGGACGCCAGTCACGCCTTCGCCGATGATGATGAGGGCGTAGGCGATCTTCCAAAGAATGGGACTCGTGATCGCGCGATACATCAGCGCGTTGCCCGGAAACGTCGTGTCCATGGAGAGGACGTGCTGCACGAAGAGATAGTTCGTGCCGTAGTCCGTGAGGTTGTTGAAGGCGACGAGCAGACAAAACACAGCGAGGCAGAGCGGCAGGACGATCTTCGCGCTGCGCGTCACGCGTTGCGCGAGCCGCGCGCGCTCCGCAATCCGCACCGCCTCGTCATGCGCGATCACCACGGCTCACACCTCACCGAAATTATGAGGCGGGCGGCGTGTCATCAGTTCTTGGCCTTGTCGACCATCTTGCGCTTGGCGATCCATGGCATCATGTCACGCAGACGCTTGCCGACGACCTCCATGTCATGGTTGTCGCATTTCGCGCGCATCGCCTTGAAGCTCGTCTGGTTGACGCGGTTCTCCAGCATCCAGTCCTTGACGAACTTGCCGGACTGGATGTCGTCGAGGACCTGCTTCATCGCTTCCTTGCTCGCGGCATTGACCACGCGCGGCCCGGAGACATATTCGCCATATTCTGCCGTGTTGGAGACCGAGTAGTTCATATTGGCGATGCCGCCCTCATAGATGAGGTCGACGATCAGTTTCACCTCGTGGACGCATTCGAAATAGGCCATCTCCGGCGCGTAACCGGCCTCGACCAATGTCTCGTAGCCGTTCCGCATCAGCTCGACGAGGCCGCCGCACAGCACCGACTGCTCGCCGAAGAGATCGGTCTCGCATTCCTCGCGGAAGCTCGTCTCGATGATGCCTGCGCGGCCGCCGCCGACGCCCGCGGCATAAGACAGCGTGAGATCGTGGGCATTGCCGGTGGCGTCCTGGGCGATGGCCATGAGGCAGGGGACGCCCGCGCCGCGCGAATATTCCGCGCGCACGGTGTGACCCGGGCCCTTCGGCGCCACCATGCAGATATCCATGTCGGGGCGCGGCTCGATCAGATTGAAATGGATGTTGAGGCCGTGGGCGAAGAAGAGTGCGGTGCCCTCTCTCATATTCGGCTTCAAGTCCTTCTCCCAGATGTCCGCCTGAAGCTCGTCGGGGGTGAGCATCATCACCACGTCGGCCCATTTGGCGGCCGTGGGAACGTCCATGACCTTGAGGCCGGCGGCCTCGGCCTTGGCAGCGGATTTGGAGCCGGGCCGCAGCCCTACGGCAACCTCGGGAACGCCCGAATCGCGCAAATTCAGCGCATGAGCGTGTCCCTGGCTGCCATAGCCGATGATGGCGACCTTCTTATTCTTGATGAGATTGAGATCGGCATCCCGATCGTAATAAACGCGCATACTCGCTCCCCTGCCCTTTAACTCTAGCTGATCTCTAACGGCCCGCGTTTGTGACGCGCGCACCCCGACTTTGCAAGCCGCGGATCGCGCTCCCCTACATGCGGTCCGGTCCGCGCGAGATGGCCGCGAGACCGGTGCGGGACACCTCGACGAGGCCGAGCGGCTGCATCAGAGCGATGAACTGCTCGATCTTGGACTGCCGGCCGGTGATTTCGAACACGAAATGCTCCGTCGAGGCATCGATGACCTGGGCACGGAAGGCCTCCGCCAGGCGCAGGGCCTCCACCCGCTTCTCGCCGAGTCCCGCAACCTTCACCATCGCAAGCTCGCGCTCGATGGGGTTGCCCATTACGGTCAGGTCGGTGACGGAATGGATCGGGACGAGACGATCGAGCTGGTTCTTGATCTGCTCGATGACCATCGGCGTGCCGGTGGTGACGATGGTGATGCGCGACAGATGCGCCTCGTGCTCGGTCTCCGACACGGTCAGCGACTCGATATTGTAGCCGCGGCCGGCGAACAGCCCGATGACGCGCGCAAGCACGCCCGGCTCATTATCGACAAGCACGCTCATCGTGTGGGTCTCGAGCCGCTCCTCGCTTTTCTGCATCGAGTAGGCGGAGCCCGGCTGCGTGGTCATGGCTTTTTCACTTGGCTGCGCGCGGGCGCGGGCGTGACGAGCGTGTCCTCACCGGGGCGCGACTCGACCTTGCCGTTGCCATGCTTGGAGCCGGTGAGATCGATCAGGCGCAAGGCGCCGGCAATCAAGAGCACCGAGACCGGCAGGACCGTCATCGACAGGTCGAACTTGCCTTCCGCCTCGACCACGGTGCGGGCGAAGATGACGATCAGCACGACGATGACGCCTTCGGACAAAGTCTCCTTGAGCTGGCCGACGCCGGCGACCTTCATCCATTCCGGGAGGCGGCGGCCGTGGCCTTCCGGCAAGGTGAAGACAAAGCCGATGGCGACGCCATAGGCGAAGATGACGAGCACGATGGCGAACAAGAAGGAGTCAACCGCTTCGAGCACGGGCACGGTCAGCTGCTTGCCGCCGATGTCGCCCGGCTCGAACAGCGTATGCCAGGCCTCGAACAGATAGAGGCTGCCTTGCAGGAACATCAAAAGCGAGCCGACGACGGAGCCGAGCGAGCCGATCAGCATGATGGCATGGAGGCCGAGGAGGAAATTGAGCATGGTGCGCATGTCGGGGGAAAGCCTAACCGGATTCGGTCAAACCATCACCTTGCCTTCTTCGGTGATGGCATTTTCGAGGTCTTCCTCGGTCAGGTCGTCCCCCATGAGCATGTTGTTATGGGCCTCCCCGCTCGGGATCATAGGGAAGCAATTGGCATGCTTCTCGACGCGGCAGTCGAAGATGACGGGCTTCGGCACAGCGATCATTTCGCGGATCGCGTCGTCGAGCTCGGAGGGCTTCTCGGCGCGGATGCCGACGGCCTGATAGGCCTCCGCCAGCTTGACGAAATCCGGCAGCGCCGCGCTGTAGGAATGCGAGTAGCGGCCGCCATGCAGGAGCTCCTGCCATTGGCGCACCATGCCCATATACTCGTTGTTCAGGATGAAAATCTTGATGGGCAGGTCATACTGCGCGGCCGTCGACATCTCCTGCATGGTCATCAGCACCGAGGCTTCGCCCGCGATGTCGATGACGAGGGAGTCGGGATGAGCGACCTGGACGCCGACGGCGGCGGGCAGGCCATAGCCCATGGTGCCAAGGCCTCCTGAGGTCATCCAGCGGTTCGGCTCCTCGAACTTGTAGAACTGCGCCGCCCACATCTGATGCTGGCCGACCTCGGTCGTGATGTAAGTATCCTTGTCGCGGGTCAGCGCATAGAGCCGCTCAATCGCGTATTGCGGCATGATGACGTCGTCGCGCTTTCGATAGTGCAGGCAATTGCGCGCGCGCCAGCGCTCGATCTCGGACCACCAGATCTTGTGCGCGGCCTGGTCGAGCTTCGGCTTCTTCGCCTTCCAGGCGGTGAGCATCTGCTCCAGCACATGGGCGCAGTCGCCGACGATGGGGATATCGACATGCACGTTCTTGTTGATGGAGGAGCGGTCGATATCGACATGGATCTTGGTCGAGCCTGGCGAGAAGGCGTCGAGCCGGCCGGTGATGCGGTCGTCGAAACGCGCGCCGATGCAGATCATGACATCGCAATCATGCATCGCGTTGTTGGCCTCGTAGGTGCCATGCATGCCGAGCATGCCAAGAAACTGCTTGTCGGAGGCGGGATAGGCGCCGAGCCCCATCAAGGTCGAGGTGATGGGGAAGCCGGTCATGCGCACGAGCTCGCGCAGGCGCGCGGTGGCGAGCGGACCTGAATTGATAATGCCGCCGCCGGTATAGAAGAGCGGGCGCTTCGCGCGCGCCATCGCCTCGATCGCTTGCGCCACGGCGCCCTCGTCGCCGACGGTCTGCGGGCGGTAGCTCTTATGCTGCGAGTTGGTGAGCCCGACATAGTCGCCCTTGGCGAACTGGATGTCCTTCGGAATGTCGACGACGACAGGGCCCGGGCGCCCTGTGCGCGCGACATAGAACGCCTCATGCAGGACGCGGGAGAGATGATTGACGTCCTTGACGAGATAATTGTGCTTGGTGCAGGGGCGCGTGATGCCGACCGTGTCGCATTCCTGGAAGGCATCGTTGCCGATCAGATGCGTCGGCACTTGTCCGGTGATGCAGACGATGGGGATGGAATCCATCAGCGCGTCGGTGAGACCCGTGACGGCGTTGGTCGCGCCCGGCCCCGAGGTGACCAAGACCACGCCGACCTTGCCGGTCGAGCGCGCGTAACCTTCGGCGGCGTGGACCGCGCCCTGCTCGTGGCGCACGAGGATGTGCTGAAGCCGATCCTGCTGATGCAGCTCGTCATAGATCGGCAGCACCGCGCCGCCCGGATAGCCGAAGATGTGATCGACCCCCTGGTCGGCCAGGGCCTCCAGCACCATTTGGGCGCCTGTCATTACGCGCGACATGTCGTCCTCACAATACGCCGCCACACGGACGTGGCCGGTCTGAGTGGTCAAGCTGGAAAACCGGCCAAAATGCCAAAACAAGGCGCGGACCCTAGGACCTCGCAGCCCAAGGGTCAACGTCCTCGGGAATGAATGACAAATTTAGCCGCCTTTGTCTTTCTAAATATTACCCAAAACAGGCATCCAAAGATGTTTTATTGCCGCACCTCGTGGCGCGCAGGGCAAAGACTCTGTGCAGCGGGAGAACTTACCTAGACAAGCCTTTCCAATGCGCTTATTTGCCATCGCTTCGTGGATCGCGTGAGCCAAAGCGGCGTTTAGCCGAGACCCAACCAAACGCCTCCGGCAAACTCCCATTTGAATGACTGCCAGCTCTTCAGAAGTCCCAGCCGCCAACGGCGCTGACCTGGCGGTCTCGCGGCGCACCTTCTGGGCACTTACTTTCGGCAGCGTCGGCGTCGTCTATGGCGACATCGGCACGAGCCCACTCTACGCGCTGCGCGAGGCCATTCTCGCCGCCGGGGGCGAGCACGGCATCGTCACCCAAGCCGCTGTGTTCGGCGTGCTGTCCCTGATCTTCTGGGCGCTAATCATCGTCGTCACGCTGAAATACGTTCTGATCCTGCTGCGGGCAGACAATAACGGCGAAGGCGGCACGCTCGCGCTGACCGCGCTCGCCTTTAGAGCGCTCGGCAAACGCACGCCCCTCGTGCTCGCTCTCGGCATCGTCGGGGCCTCGATGTTTTACGGCTCCACCCTGATCACGCCCGCTTTGTCCGTACTGTCTGCCGTGGAGGGCCTGACGGTCGCAACGCGCGCGTTCGAGCCGTACGTTTTGCCGCTCACGGTGATCATTCTCGTTGCGCTCTTCTCGGTCCAGTCGCACGGGACAGCCCGCGTCTCGACATTCTTCGCCCCGATCACGCTCGTGTGGTTCATCGTCATCGCCGCCGCCGGCGCCGTCGAGATCGGCGTCAATCCCCGGGTGCTCTACGCGCTAAATCCCATGCATGGCATCGAGTTTCTGCTGAATCACGGGATGATCGGGCTGGTAACGCTCGGTGCGGTGTTTCTCGTCGTGACCGGCTCGGAGGCCCTTTACAACGATCTCGGCCATTTCGGCCGGAAGCCAATCCAGACCGCGTGGCTCTATCTCGTGCTGCCCGCGCTGCTGCTCAACTATTTCGGCCAGGGGGCGCTGGTCCTGGCCAATCCGGAAACCATCAAGAACCCGTTCTACCTTCTCTATCCCGATTGGGCGCTTTATCCCATGGTGGCGCTGGCCACGATGGCGACGGCGATCGCGAGCCAGGCGGTCATTACCGGGGCGTATTCGATCACACGCCAGGCGATGCAGCTCGGCTTCCTGCCGCGCATGGAAGTGCGGCACACCTCGGAATCGCAAGCCGGCCAGATCTATATGCCGCGCGTGAACTGGCTGCTGCTGACCGGCGTGCTGCTGCTCGTCTTCATGTTCCGCTCGTCCAGCGAGCTCGCTTCCGCATACGTCCTTGCCGTGGCGACGACAGAATGGACGGCGGGCGTCCTTGGTTTCATCGTGATCTGGAAGCTGTGGCGATGGAATTTTTGGACGACCGTTGCCGTGATGGCTCCGCTGCTTTTCGTCGACACAATCTTCGCCATGGCAACGACGCTGAAGCTGTTCGACGGCGCATGGCTGCCGGTTCTGGTGGGCGCCATGCTGGTGCTCATCATGGTCACATGGCGGCGCGGAACAAAATTGCTGGCGCAGAAGACGCGGCGAACCGAAGTGCCCTTTGAGCCATTGATCAAGAGCCTCGAGCAGAGCCCGCCTCACATCGTTCCCGGCACCGCGGTGTTTCTCACGAGCGATCCCGAATTCGCACCCACGGCGCTGCTCCATAATCTCAAGCATAACAAGGTGCTGCACGAGCAGAATGTGATCCTGACGGTCATCAACGAGGACATTCCGCGGGTTGCACCGCAGGAGCGCGTGAAGATGGAGAAGATCAGCGACAACTTCATGCGGCTGATCCTGCATTTCGGCTTCGTGGAAAGACCGAATGTGCCGAAGGCCGTTGCCATCGCGCGGAAGCTCGGCTGGAACTTCGACATCATGTCGACATCGTTCTTCCTGTCGCGCCGTTCCGTACGCCCGGATCCCCGCTCGGGCATGCCCAATTGGCAGGATAGGCTCTATATTTTTCTCGCCCACAATGCCGACGACGCGTCGAGCTATTTCCAGCTGCCGACCGACCGCGTGGTGGAGATCGGGACACAGGTCACGGTTTAGAGGACGCGCGTTCCGTGACGGCCATTGCGGCCTCAGCGTCGGGCACCCAATGCCAATCCGCCATGTATCGGCGCGCCCAGGTCATCTGGCGCTTGGCGTAACGCCGCGTCTCGGTGCTGCCCTTGGCAATCGCCTCCTCTTTGCTCATCGCGCCGGTGACCACGGCGATGAGCTCACGGACTCCGTGAGCGCGCATGACCGGCAGGTCCGGACTGAGATCGAGTTGCATGACATTACGCGCCTCGTCGAGAGCGCCTAAGGCGACCATCTGCGCGAAGCGCGCGTCGATCGCGGCATAAAGCGGCTCGCGTTCCGGGGCGATGAGGATCTTCAATGAGGCGTTGGAATCGAGAACAGATGCCGACTCGGTCCCTTGCCAGTCCGCGAGGGAGAGGCCCGTGGCGTCGATGACTTCGAGTGCGCGCACGACCCGCTGCGGGTCGGTCGGCCGCAGCCGTGCCGCCATGGAAGGATCGGCCGCCGCCAGCGCCTCATGCAGCTTCTTGGGCCCTAGCGCGTCAGCCTGCGCGCGCCAATGCTCCCGGACCTCCGTGGGAATATCGGGAACGGGCGCGAGACCCTCCAGCAACGCCTTGAAGTACAGACCGGTGCCGCCCACCAGGATCGGCACCCTCCCCGCTTCTTGCGCCTCGCCGATGGCCAGGGTCACATCGGCAAGCCACTGTCCGACCGAGTAGGCCTGAACAGCAGGCACCATGCCATAGAGACGATGCGGGACGCGCTTAAGCTCCGACGCGGCGGGCCGCGCCGTGAGAATTGCGAGCTCGCGATAGACCTGCATGGAATCGGCGTTGATGACCGTGCCACCGAAACGTCCGGCGAGCGCGAGCGCGGCCGCGGACTTGCCGCTCGCCGTAGGACCCGCAATGAGAATGGCTTGCGGGCACGCGTCGAGCGGGGGCGGCTGAGGAGGCAATGCGCTAGCCCGTGGGCACGGCCACGAAACGCAATTCACCCTTGGCATCGGAAAGCAGCAGCAAGACCGACTTACGTCCCGCCTGCTTCACGGCTTCGACGCGCGCGAGCACGTCCTGCGGCTCCGAGACCTTCTCCTGCGTGACCTCGACAATGACGTCGCCGGCCTTCACCTGCTTCTGTGCCGC
>NZ_JBPCOU010000086.1:0-2044 GCF_050999895.1 Methyloceanibacter sp.
TCCCAATGTCGAAATGCAGTCCGTTGAGGGCGAGCAGACCTTCCTCCTCGCGGTTGCGAATGAACGGGAAGGTGCGGAGATTGGCGATCGAGGAGCGGATGGCGGCAAATTCGAACGCGATCTCGTCTCCAGAAGCGAAGATGTCCGTGTCTACGACCTTGAGATTGTCGAGCAGCGTGAGCCAGCGCCCGATGAAGCCATGCTCCGGCACCTTGTCCCTGACCGACTGCCGATATGCGTTGACGCCGCCGCAATGCGAATGTCCGAGCACGATGATGTGCGGCACCTTCAGAACGAGCGCGGCAAATTCCACCGCAGCGCTCGTGCCGTGATACATGCCTTCCGGTTCGTAAGGCGGGACGAGATTGGCAACGTTGCGCAAGATGAACAGATCGCCGGGCTCGGCATCGAAGATCGCCGACACGTCGACCCGCGCGTCGCAGCAGGCGATCACCATCGCGGTCGGGGCCTGCCCTAGATCCGCAAGCTGCTCAGAGCGGCCTCGATCCAGGGGATGGCGGTCGCGGCGATAGCGTAAATACCCATCAACCAATGTCTTCGGCAGAGGCATGTTTTTCCTTTATCCAAAAGCGTTCCGGCTTCTCGAACCATTCCAAGGCGCCGGACGTTTGTCCATAGCAGGGGTGTCGATAGGGCCTGCCTATCAGCCGTTTCGGTAATGCCTCTTGATCTCGACCCCCACACGACCAAAGGTCGCAGCGTCGGTAACAAAACTGCGCGACCGTCATAACGCGCGAGCCGGCCCGAGGAAACGCGAGGACCGGCGCGAACCCTTCACGCCCCCTCAGCAGACAACAACGGCATGCATGCAGGTCGTTGCCGTTTCGCCATGCGCGCATGGCGGACGTGCGCCCTTCTGCCCGCCCTTCAGCAAGGAGTAACGACATGGCCAAGATATTAGCCGTTCTCTACCCCGATCCGGTCGGCGGCCACCCGAAGAAATATGCCCGCGACGCGATCCCCAAGATCGATTCCTATCCCGGCGGTCAGACCGCGCCCACGCCCAGCAAGATCGACTTCAAGCCCGGCGAGCTACTAGGCAGCGTGTCCGGCGAACTTGGCTTGCGTAAGTTTCTCGAAGACGCGGGGCATACCCTCGTCGTGACGTCCGATAAAGAAGGCGCCAACTCGACCTTCGACAAGGAGCTCGACGACGCCGACGTGGTGATCTCGCAGCCGTTCTGGCCTGCCTATCTGACGAAGGAGCGCATCGCCAAGGCGAAGAACTTGAAGCTCGCCATCACCGCCGGCATCGGCTCCGATCATGTCGATCTCGAGGCCGCCATGGAACGCGGCATCACCGTGGCGGAGGTTACCTATTCGAACTCGATCAGCGTCGCCGAGCATGTGGTGATGATGATCCTGTCGCTCGTGCGCAATTACATCCCCTCCTATCAATGGGTGGTGAAGGGCGGCTGGAACATCGCCGATAGCATCGAGCGCGCCTACGATCTCGAAGGCATGAATGTCGGCACCGTTGCCGCCGGCCGCATCGGCCTTGCGGTGTTGCGCCGGCTGAAGCCGTTCGGCGTCAAGCTGCATTATACCGACAAGCATCGCCTGCCGAAGGAGGTCGAGCAGGAGCTCGATCTCACCTACCACCCGAATGTCGAATCGCTGGTGAAGGTTTGCGACGTGGTGACCATCAACGCGCCGTTGCATCCGGAGACCGAGCACATGTTCAACGACAAGCTCATCGGCATGATGAAGCGCGGCAGTTACATCGTGAATACCGCGCGCGGCAAGATCGCAGACCGCGATGCCATCGTGCGCGCACTGGAGAGCGGGCAGCTCGCGGGCTATGCCGGCGATGTCTGGTTCCCGCAGCCGGCGCCGCAGGATCATCCGTGGCGCGCGATGCCGCATCACGGCATGACGCCGCATGTCTCCGGCACGACGCTCTCGGCGCAAACGCGCTACGCCGCCGGAACGCGGGAGATCCTGGAGAATTTCTTCGCCAAGAAACCGATCCGCACCGAGTATCTCATCGTCGACAAGGGCAAGCTCGCCGGTGCCGGCGCCC
>NZ_JBPCOU010000071.1:0-33274 GCF_050999895.1 Methyloceanibacter sp.
CCGGATTGCATTTCTCTGTCAGGAAATCAGCCGTTCCGCGCAGCAAGTGAGCGACCGCATCGCGCGCTTTCGACTCCGCAAGGGCCTCCTGCACAAAGTCCGCACGCGCGTCGGCGTAGCGGTCGAGCACCTTGCGAAAGAGCTCCTCCTTGCTGCCGAAGGCGGCGTAGAGGCTTGGGGCCTTGATCCCCATGGCCTCGGTCAGGTCGCAGATGGTCGCGCCCTCATAGCCCTTGCGCCAGAAAACCTGTAGCGCGCGGTCCAACGCCTCTTCGGTGCAAAATGTGCGGGGGCGACCGATAGCCACAACCGTCCTTCCTTTCACTTTTTTATCATCCGCTACATAATGGTCTTGACAGGTTTCGTCCAGGGCCCATATGTGCGCGATCAGATATGTAATGTCTACTACACAATGAGGAGACGAGTTATGTCAAAGAAGCTCACAGGCAAGGTTGCCCTCGTTACCGGCGGATCGCGCGGCATCGGCGCCGCCATCGCGCATGCGCTTGCCGACGACGGCGCGGATGTCGCCATCAGCTATGCCGCATCCACGGCGAAGGCGGATGCCGTCGTCGAGGCTCTCAAGAAAAAAGGCGTGCGCGCCGCCGCGTTCAAGGCGGATCAGGCCGAGCGCCGGGAGGTCCAGGATCTTGTGGCCAAGGTGAAGAAGGATTTTCGGCCGGCTCGACATGCTCGTCAACAATGCGAGCGTGTTCGCGCAGGGCGAAGTCGGGGATGGCAGCAACAATCTCGATGAGCTCGATCGTCTGTTCGCGATCAATGTCGGCGGCGTCGTCAGCGCGGTCCGCGCGGCTGCACCCCTGATGACAAAAGGGGGGCGCATCATCTCCATCGGCTCCGTAGTCGGCGAGGCCACCCCCAACCCCGGCGTCGCCGACGGGCAACACGGACTTCGCGGAGTTCTAAGACCGCTCTCGGCCGTTACGGCACGTCGAAAGAGGTTGCCGCCGCCGTCACCTTTCTTGCGGGGCCGGAGGCTTCCTACATTACGGGATCGGTCATCACGGTCGATGGCGGGTTCAACGCCTAAACTCACCAGCATCAGAGCCCGGCACCATTTTGGGTGACGGGGCTCAGAGCAGCGCTGTTCTGTAAGGAGGTAGAGGAATGATTGAGCGCAGACCCTTCAACGAGCTTGGGGCAGCCGATCACGGCTGGCTCAAAGCGAAACACCATTTTTCCTTCGCCAATTATCGCGATCCCAATCGCGTCAGCCACGGCGCGTTGCGCGTGTGGAACGACGAAGAGATCGCACCCCACGCTGGCTTCCCGCCGCATCCGCACGCCAACATGGATATTATCACCTATTGGCGCTAGTGCGCCATCACACATGAGGACAGTCTCGGTAACAAAGGCCGCACCGAAGCCGGCGACGTGCAGGTGATGAGCGCAGGCAGCGGCGTCCGGCACGCCGAATACAATCAAGAGGACGTGCCGACCAAGATCTTCCAGATCTGGATCGAGCCGAACCAGGCCGGCGGCGAGCCGTCCTGGGGCGCGAAGCCGTTTCCTAGATCCGATCGCTCGGGAAAGCTCGTGCCTCTGGCAAGCGGCTTTCGTGACGACCAGGACGCGCTGCCGATGCGCACCGATGCGCGCGTGCTTGGCGTGAGCTTGCAGGCAGGCGAGACGGCCGAATATCGCCTCGGCAAGGCGCGGCACGGTTATCTGGTGCCGGCGCGCGGCAGTGTCGAGGTGAACGGTGTACGGCTTGCCGCTCGGGACGGCGCGGCCATCGCCAACGAGGACTTGGTGACGATCACCGCGCTCGAAGATGCCGAATTGGTGCTTGTCGACGCCGCCTAACCTTAAGGCCGCGCGACCCGCTCCTCAGTATGAGGCGTCCCCCGCCCCTTGTGCTGAGGAGCCTTTCTTAAACCCGAGCATTCGCGTCACTGATTCCGCCTGCGGTCGTTCTCGGCACTCGTCCACTACGCAGGCTGGACTATTGCCCCGTTGTAACGGCAATTTGATACCGAATCTGCGGACAGTTGCCTATTCTCACGGTAATATTGCCCGGGCTAATTACCACCCCGCCCAAGAGGACGCGAACCATGACGGATTGCAGGATTCAACGCTCTCGAGTTTCGATCGCAGCCTACACTGCGGTCCTCCTGCTCCTGGGATTCGCCAATCCGAGTTTTGCGGCTGACGGCGAGTTCGACGACAGCTGCGCCATGGGCCTCGCCTCAGGCCAGACGGTGAAGAGCGACTGCTCCGTGAATTGGACCGACGAGGACGGCAAGGTCTATTGCTTCTCCTCGGAGAATTCCAAGGCGGCGTTCCTCAAAGATCCAAAAAGCAACATCCAGAAAGCGCGCGAGTTCGTTACGTCGAAACAGGCTGCTGCCGCTTCCGGCAGCAAAAGTTTCGGCGAGGAAGATGTCAACAAGCGCGTCCAGGAGGTGCTCAATGAGCGCTCCAAGGATGGTGCCTTCGTCTTTCACGACGCCAAGCTCAACGCCGACCTCAACCTAGTGTTCGAGAAGATCAAGGTCGTGCGCGGCATGGAGGGCTATGGCTGGTTCGCCAATGTGATCTTCAGCGATAAGGACGAGACAAAGAAGCAATACGCCATCGACTTTTGGTTCAAGCCGGAAGGCAACGAGCTGAAGCTGATGGACATCCGCGTGCAGAAGGGTCCGAAACGCGACGGCGACGGCTATTACATGATCACCCGCCTCCCGGTTGCCTGGTGGTGGCTGCCGGTGCAGGAGCATCCCGGCGACATGGAGGTACGGCGTGCCTGGCATGTCATGAGCGCGATCCACAATTACATTGCCGCGAACAAGGACAACAAGGGCGCCATCTCTCTTAAAGACGAAAAGACCGGCGAGACCATCCCGCTGGAGTTCATCGAGATGCATCAGCCGATCCGGCGGCTGAAGAAGGACGGACAATATTTCGCCTGCACCGACTTCCGCAAGGTCGGCAGCAAGGACGAATATTACGACATCGATTTCTGGCTCGACGACAAAGCCGGCAAGCTCAAGGTCGAGAACGTCAAAATCCATAAGGCTCCGATCCAGGAGGATGGGATCTGGACGCAGGAGCCGCGCTACACCTTTGAGGGCATGGATTTCGAAGTCACGCAGTAGGGCTACAAGTTTTTTCAACGCCTCCGGCGATTTTGCAAGGCCCGCTTCATTGGCGGGCCTTGTCGATTCACGCTCCGGCGCGACCTTCGCGCAAGGCAACGAGCCGATGCAGGGTATCGAGAGTCGAGGCATCGGCGCGCCCATCGATCCGAGCGGGGCGAAAATGACGCTGGAAGGCGAGCATGACCTGCTCCAGCCCGCGTCCATAGGTGCCGGTCGGCTCGACGCCATAGCCGTAAGCCTGAAGCGTGCGCTGCAAATCCTCGACCGCAACGCCTTCGTCGCCCAGGCCCAGGCCAGGGTCCTCCCCGAGAGGCGCCGGCTCGACCCAAAGTCCGATGCCGGATCGCGCGAGGCCCGCCCAGTCGAACTTCTCGCCGGGATCGCGCTTGCGCACCGGCGCCACGTCGGAATGCGCGAGCACACGATCGTGCGGGATGGAATGACGCGTGAAGATATCGAGGCACAGCGCTTCGACGGCACGCATCTGCGCGGCGGGAAAATCAGGATAATCGAAATCGTGCCCCGGATTGTGGATCTCGATGCCGATGGAACAGGAGTTGAGATCGGTCTCGCCCGCCCAGAGGCTTTGCCCCGCATGCCAGGCGCGCATGGACTCCTCAACCAATTGCGTGATGCCGCCGTCCTCGTCGACGAAATAGTGGCAGGACACCTTCGACTCTTCGCGAGTCAGCCAGTCGAGTGCGGCGTCGGCCGACCCCATGCCGGTATAGTGCAGAAGCAGCATGTCGGGCTTACGGTTGTCGCGGCGCGCCTCCACGTTCGGCGACGGGCACCACAGGGTTGCGAGCGTGCTGTCGGGCGCTGCGGTCATGGTATTTGCCCTGTCATTGCCCGGCTGACCGTGCAATCCAATCGTCCAGGCAATCCTAGATCATCAGGCAGTGGTTGCTCTGGATTCCCCGCCTGCGCGGGAATGACCCCGGCGGCAGCGGCCAGCGCTAGATCCCGCGCTCCTTGGAGATCATGTCATAGGACTCGTTGATGGCCGCGACCTTCTCGGTGGCAATGGCAACGAACTCCTTCGGCACGCCGCGAGCCATCAGCTTGTCAGGGTGATTGTCGGCAACAAGCCTGCGGTAATGGGACTTGAGCTCGTCATTGCCGATACTCGGATGCACGCCGAGCACGTCGTAGGGATTCCGCTTCGCGGCCGACACATGGCGCGCCTTGATGTAGCCAAACTCCGTTTCCGTGAATCCGAAACGCTTGGCCACCTCGCCCAAAAACTGCTCCTCGCGCGGGTGCACCGCATCGTCGGATTTGGCGATGTGGAACAGACCTTCGAGCACATCCTCCAGCAGCTTGCGGTTGCCCTTGAACATGGCGGCAAGCTGCTCGGCATAGGCCTCGTAGCCGGCGACATCCTGCTTGGCGAGATTGAACACGCGCGCCACGTTCTTCATTTCGCCTTCCGGCACCTTGAACACTTCCTTGAAGGCGTTGACTTCATCCATGGTGACCACGCCGTCGGCCTTGGCCATCTTGGCGCCGAGAGCAATCACGCCGACGGTAAAGGCGACCTGGTTCTCCGCCGGGCCCTCCTGCTCCTGATCGCGATCAATGGCGTAATGACCCGCAACGCCGCCGAGCAGCGCCCCGATCGGACCTCCGATGGCAAGCCCTGCGGCCGCACCGGCCAACTTTCCCCAAACCGACATGCCAGCACCCCGAAACTTATTAGCGGTTAGACCATAAGGACTTTTGCGCCGCGCCGCATCGGCGATTTTAAGGCGCGCGACCCGTGGCAGGGCTGTAGGACGGGCTAAGAGCCCCGAAGATTGGCGAGAATCGACAGTTTAGGCTCGTCGACGTCGAGGCCCTGGCGGAGGCGGCGCTCCACATGCCAGGAGCGGACGAAGGTCCAAACGAACAGCCATAGCGAGAAGACCACATTGATCGCGGTGCCCACCCAGAGAACCATGCTTCCCAACTCGAAAAGTTTGGCAGCGGCCACGATGAAAGCCTCGAAGATGATCCCAATACCGATGGCCATGCAGATCGCGGCGCAAAACGAGGTGATGAAGATCATCACGGGGCCGCCGCCACGATGAACGCGCTGATAGGTCGCTTCGGTATCCATGCTGATCACTGGGTCCAGATGCGGCGGGAACTGGTTCCCCTCATAGCCGACGGGCGGGAAGCCAGACAAGAGGCTGGCGCGCCAAGCCCGGGTTGCAGCCATTTTTGGCTCTCGGGATCAAGGCAATCGCGGACGTGGCCGTGAACTCGAACATCAGCGGCCTCTCGGGCCGCGCGGGCCGCGCCCCGCTAAGGTGCCGCGGACATGACAACGACGCGGAAGTTGCTTATCCAAAGACCCGGACGTGACCTCATTTGATGGAGCCCGCATGGCAATTTACGCGCTCGACGGAGAGGCCCCGGAGCTTCCCGGCGACGGCCTTTACTGGGTGGCGGACACGGCGGTCGTGGTCGGGCGGGTGCGGCTCGCGTCCGATGTCAGCATCTGGTACGGCTCGGTGCTGCGCGGGGACAATGAGTGGATCGAGATCGGCGCGGGCTCACAGATCCAAGACAATTGCACTTTGCACACCGACCCGGGCTTTCCACTCAGCATCGGCGATGGGTGCGTCATCGGGCACAATGTCGTGCTGCATGGCTGCACGATCGGCAATCACAGCCTGATCGGCATGGGCGCCATCATCCTCAACGGCGCGCGCATCGGCGCGAATTGTCTGGTCGGCGCGGGCGCCCTCGTCACCGAGGGCAAGGAATTTCCCGACAGCACCGTGATCCTTGGCGCGCCGGCCAAAGCCGTACGCGATGCCGACGACAAAGTGCGCGCCATGACAGCGCGTGCGGCCGATGTTTATGTGCAACGCTTTAAACGCTACGCATCGGGCTTGAAGCGCATCGACTGAAGTGGGTAACTCCGTTTCATGTCCAGCAGCGGCAAGTGGCACTTCTTCATCGATCGCGGCGGCACGTTCACCGACATCGTGGCGCGGGCGCCCGACGGTGAACTCGTCACGCGGAAGTTGCTTTCGGAAAATCCCGAGCACTACGACGACGCGGCGATCGCCGGCATCGCCGACCTCATCGGCGTGCCGCGTGCCCGCGCCCTGCCGAGCGACCTGATTGAGGGCGTCCGCATGGGCACCACCGTCGCCACCAATGCGCTCTTGGAGCGCAAGGGCGACCGCGTGCTCCTGATCGTAAGCCAAGGATTTCGGGACGGCCTGGAGATCGGCTATCAGGCGCGGCCAAAGATCTTCGCCCGCAAGATCGAGAAGCCCTCGATGCTCTACGCTCGCGTGGCCGAGGTGCCGGAGCGCGTGCGGTCCGACGGCAGTGTCGAGACCCGACTCGATCTCGGCGCGGTGCGCGCGACGCTCGTCAAGGCGCAAGGCGAAGGCATCGATGCCATCGCCATTGTCTTCATGCATGCCTATGCCTATCCGGGCCATGAGCAGGAGGCGGCGCGGCTGGCACGGGGAATGGGCTTCGGCCAAGTCTCGGCGAGCCACGAAGTAAGTCCGCTCGTCAAGTTCGTCGCACGCGGCGATACCACGGTCGTCGACGCCTATCTCTCTCCCCTGTTGCGCCGATATGTGCAGCGCGTGGCCAAGGCGCTTGCCGCGCAGCGCGGTGCAACCGGCCCCCGCCTCTTCTTCATGCAGTCGTCTGGCGGGCTGACCTCGGCCAATCTGTTTCGCGGCAAGGACGCGATCCTGTCCGGTCCGGCGGGTGGCGTGGTCGGTGCCGTCGAGACGGCGCTGCAAGCGGGATTCGCGAAGGTCGTCGGCTTCGACATGGGCGGCACCTCGACCGATGTCTGCCACTATGACGGCATCTACGAGCGCACCTTCGAAAGCGTGGTCGCGGGCGCGCGCGTTCGTGCGCCGATGATGCTCATTTATACCGTCGCGGCGGGCGGCGGATCGATCCTGCATTACGACGCCGGGCGCTTTCGCGTCGGGCCAGACTCCGCCGGCGCAGATCCGGGACCTTTGAGCTATCGCCGCGGCGGCCCGCTGACCGTCACCGACGCCAATGTCATGACGGGCAAGCTGCGGCCCGAGTTTTTTCCGCATATTTTTGGGCCGGGCCAAGACGAGACGCTGAACCGGAAGGCGGTCGCGCGCGCCTTCTCCGCTCTCGCACGCAAGCTCGGCGATGGGCGGAGCGCCGAAGAGATCGCGGACGGCTTCATCAAGATCGCGGTGGAGAACATGGCGAATGCCATCAAATCCGTCTCCGTGCAGCGGGGCTACGATGTCAGCGACTACGTGCTGAACTGCTTCGGGGGCGCCGGCGGGCAGCATGCCTGCCTCGTCGCCGATGCGCTCGGCATGGTGCGCGTGTTGCTACATCCCCTCTCGGGCGTGCTCTCGGCCTATGGCATGGGGCTCGCATCGTTGAGCGCGACGCGCAGCAAGGCGGTGCTCCAACCATTCGACGAGCGCGGGCTTACCGTACTGGAACAGATCCGAAAGCCGCTCGAGGTCGAGGTCCGGCAAGAGCTGATGCACCAAGGCGTCGAGAGCGAGGACATCAGGATCATCGCCAACGCGCATCTGCGTTACGCCGGTACCGACAGCGCCATTCCCGTTCCGGTCGCGAGCTTTCGCGGCATGCGCGCTTTATTCGAGATCGCACACCAGCAGCGCTTCGGCTTTATCAGTCCAGAAAAGGATATCGAGATCGAGGCAGTGGAAGTCGAGGCCGCCGGCGGCGGCGAACGGCTGGAGACGCCGGACGACGTCGCGCCCGCGCCCGAGCCGCCCGAGCCGCATAGCCTGGGCGAGTTCTTCGCGAGCGGGCTCTGGCATGAAGCGCCGATCTTTCTGCGCGCAGACCTGGTGGCAGGGCATCGGATCGACGGGCCCGCGCTCCTCATCGAAGATCACCAGACCGTCGTGGTCGAGCCGGAATGGCAGGCGGAGGTTACGCCGAAGAACGACCTCCTACTCACGTGCAGCAAGCGCAAAGAGGAGGCGCGGGTGAGCAGACGCGCCGACCCGGTCATGGTCGAAATCTTCAACAATCTCTTCACTTCGATCGCGGAGCAGATGGGCTATGCGCTGCAGAACACGGCGCGCTCCGTGAATATCAAAGAGCGCCTCGATTTCTCTTGCGCCATTTTCGACGCCAAGGGACGCCTGATCGCCAATGCCCCGCATATCCCGGTGCATCTCGGCTCGATGGATCGCAGCGTGGAGACCGTTCTCCGGGAGGCGGAGGCGCTGAAGCCGGGCGATGTGTGGATGCTGAACGCGCCCTATAATGGCGGCACGCATCTGCCCGACATCACCGTCGTCACGCCCGTCTTTGCGGAGAACAGCCCGGACCTCCTGTTCTTCGTCGCGGCGCGCGGTCACCACGCCGATATCGGCGGCATCGCGCCCGGCTCGATGAGCCCGAAGGCAAAATCGATCGAGGAGGAAGGCGTCTATATCGATCCCTTCAAGCTCGTCGAGAGCGGACGCTTTCGGGAAGACGCGGTGCAGGCGCTCCTGACCGGGGCGCCCTATCCCGCGCGCAATCCGGCGCAGAACATCGCCGACCTCAAGGCGCAAGTCGCCGCCAACGAGAAGGGTGTCGCGGAGCTGCGCAAGATGGTGCGGCGCTACGGGGCGGGCACGGTGCGCGCCTATATGGGACACGTGCAGGACAACGCGGCGGAGGCGGTGCGCGACGTGATCGCCACGCTCAAATCTTCCAGCTTCGAGATCGAAACCGATCAGGGCAGCATCATCAAAGTCGTGATCAAGATCGACCGCAAGGCGAAGACGGCGCTGATCGACTTCACCGGAACGAGCGAACAGGCGCGAGACACCTTCAACGCGCCGGAGCCCATTACGCGCGCGTGCGTGCTCTATGTGTTTCGTACCCTCGTCGACGACGACATTCCGCTCAATGCGGGCTGCCTCCGGCATATCAAGATCGTGGTGCCGAAGGGATCGATGCTGAAACCCGCCTACCCCGCGGCCGTGGCGGGCGGCAATGTGGAGACGAGCCAGGCGATCGTGAACTGCCTGTTCGGCGCGCTCGGCGTGCTCGGCTCGGCGCAAGGCACGATGAACAATCTGACCTTCGGCAACGAGCAATTCCAATATTACGAAACGATCTGTTCCGGCGCGCCGGCAGGCGACGGCTTCGACGGCGCCGCCGCGGTGCAAACGCATATGACCAATTCCCGCCTCACCGATCCCGAGGTTTTGGAACTGCGCTATCCCGTGCTCTTGGAACGCTTCGAGATCAGGCGCGGCTCCGGCGGCAAGGGCGAGTGGCGCGCGGGCGACGGCACGCAACGGGTCATCCGATTTCTGGAGCGCATGGACTGCGCCATTCTTTCCGGCTTCCGTAGGGTGCGGCCATTCGGCCTGATCGGTGGTGCGGCGGGAGAAACGGGCGAGAACTGGGTGCGGCGGAAGAACGGACAGGTCGAGCGGCTGAAAGGCTCCGACCAGACGGTGCTCGACGCGGGCGACGCCATTATCATCAAGACGCCGACCGGCGGGGGCTTTGGCGCGGAATGAAAGACCGCGCGCAAAGTCCAGCGCGCGCTAGCCGTCGCTCCGGGGCGGCACCGCCAGAACATCCATTCGGCACTGCTGAGACGCCTTCGGCGACACTGCCAAGAAACCACTTCTCGACCCCCGTGGCGCCCATGCGTGCCGACAATCGTGAGATCCGCCTTCACGTCGCGCGCGGCTTTGGCGATGGCCGTTGCAGGCGGTTCTTCCGCGAGCTGGATCACGCGGTGTCCTGCCACGATCCCCGCCTTGCGAATAAATTCCTCAAGCTCGCGCTCCGCCCTTTTCCCCTCCTTGGCAATGCGATCCTCGAATTCCTTCACCGTCATCGAGGCCCGTACGATCGGACTCCGCGCATCGGAGTCGAACACGTGCAGCGCGCCGCATCAGAGATCGGCTCGCTCCGGCCCACGAAAGCCTATTCAGAAGACTTCAAGTTGATTTCTGTTGTCGCCTTGTGGCCAGGTTCAGATTTCGCGGCCGCGCTTCGCCTCAATCGTCACCGGGAAGCACAGCGTGAGATAGCTTCGCAGTTCGAAAATTACTCTCGGCTCGGACCAAGCTTGTTTTGCGGTCCTTGAGGAGGCTGTCGCGATAAGCCCCCTGCAACTCTTTCACGATGTGATGCACTTTGGTCGGCCCGACGCGGTACAGATAGCTGTCGGCGGTGATGCCTATGACCCCTGAGCAGCGAGTCTTTGCTGACATCCGCGGCGGTCATCACTGCCGTCGATGTCGAGGTCGCGAGGGTCAAAATAACCTTGAGCCGGTTCTTCCGCCTATCGAGCTTAAATAGGTCCTCGATGTACGTCGCAGGCTTCGTCAATATAATTGAAGCCAGCAAGGGTGAGGTCGTAATAAGAAGCCAGCAAGGGTGAGGTCGTAATAATTTGTCACCCGATATTGAGACTTGATTACATCTAAAACTTCGACCTGCCGCTGAACTGAGGTGGCAACCGCCGCGGGCTGTAGGACGGGATCGGGGCCATAGCGAGTCGGCGGCAGCCAATTCCCACAGCCCTGCAAAAGCGAAATCACCAGCAAGACACATCCATACGCTACGCATCGGGCCCTCCCAACCTTACGACTGGCCCCCAACGCGTGCCGGTTTTCGCTCAAGACAGAGGTGAGTTGGAGCAAATAGTAAGTCTCAGGATTCTCACGTCAATCCAAAGACTTGTATCGTATCCGGAAAAGCGTATACGTGTTGGGTTGCAGAAATGCCACTATAGCGTGCCTGTCCGGCCACGAAGAAGGGCGCGGAACTGCGTCCCGCGCCCTCGCTGTCGTTGCCTCTCTAAACGTGCCGCAGAGCTTAACCCGTGCTCGGTGCGGTGCCGCCCCGGCGTTCGGCCATGAACTGATCGAATTCCGCCTTGTCGCGGGCCTTTCGAAGCCGACTGAGGAACGTCTGAAACTCGCTCGCTTCTTCCTCGAGACGGCGCAGGGTTTCATCGCGATACTCGTCGAAGGCTGCATTGCCGGTTGGGCGGAAGGGCGTCATCCCACGCCCCCAGCGCACGACCTCGCGGCCGATATCAGTCTCTTTCCACTCGCGTTTCCAAGCTCCGCCTCCCATGCGTCCACTCCAAATCAAATAGGCCAAGACACCCAAGCCGATGGGCCACCACGCGATGAAGCCCACGATCATTGCCGTGATCCAGGCGGGCTTCCCGTACTCGTCCAAGGCAGTAACCAGGTGCATCGCAGTCCTTCCTTCAGTGTGAATGTTATTCACATTCACATAAATGTCCCTGCTCCGTCCAGAGTCAAGAGGTGGGACGAAATGTGATCGCCGCCAATTCGCGGCCATGGCAGCCCACATCATCCTGCAAGCGCGGACGGCCTGGCCGCAAAATTTTAACCCCTCAGCTCTAGACCTTAAAAATTGAGAAAAACCGGATGAATGCGTCGGCGGTCAATCACCCTCATGCCTGTGGCGTTTCGCGTATCTGTAACGATGGCCGTAGCGGCAGGGCTCTTCGCCGTCTTGTCGGCCGGCGAGATCGCGCAGTCGCGGTCGCGGTCGTTGTCGGATCATAAGCCGCACGAGGCCGTGGCGCGCGCTCATACCATGCCGGTGCAGGGAATCGACGTCTCCGCGTGGCAGGGCGACATCGACTGGCAGTCCGTGCGCAAGGCAGGCGTGCAGTTCGCCTTCATCAAAGCCACGGAAGGCGGCGACCACCTCGATCCGAAATTCCTGCAAAACTGGTATGCGGCCAAGCGTGCTGGGGTTGCCCGCGGCGCTTATCATTTCGTGTATTGGTGCCGACCCGCGCATGAACAGGCGCTGTGGTTCATGCTGAACGTGCCGCCGGATCCGGACGCTTTACCGCCGGTGCTCGACGTGGAGTGGAACGGCCACTCCAAGAAATGCCCGAAAAAGGTTTCGCGCGACGTTGCGCTTGCAAAGATCAAGCTGCTGCTGGCCGCCATGGAGGCGCATACCGGCCGCAAGCCGATCATCTACACCGATCTTGTGTTTCACCGCGAGGTGCTCGTGGGTGAATTGAAGGACTATCATTTCTGGCTGCGCTCCGTCGCCGCAGAGCCGGAGAAGGTCTACCGGCAGCGCAACTGGGCCTTCTGGCAGTTCTCCACAACGGGATACGTGCCGGGCATCAAAGGCAAGGTCGATCGCAACAGCTTCAACGGCCAGCAGAGTTCTTGGGACCGCGTGCTGAAATGGCTGGAAGCGAGCAACTAAGCGCGCGGATTTAGGGCGCCGGCATAGGGCCGTCCGCCGGAGTCCCGCCCGGCAAAATACCGAGTCCTTTCAAATAGATCAGCATCGCGCTTTCCAGGATGTCTTCAGGCGTCATCGGTACCTTTGCGGTTTGCCGTCCGCTCTGCGCGAACAATGTCGCAACACCATGCGACATGGCCCAGATATGCAGGCTCAAGAGTTTGACCGGCGGCCGCTCGCTCTCCGGCAGCGCGCGGCAGAGCGCCACGGCGGCGCGGTTAAGCACATCGAAGGCGCGCTCGGCGACGGCGCTTTGCGCGGCCTCGCCGTTCCCTGCGAGCTCCGACTCGAACATCACGGCATAGCTCGCCGGTTCCTCGCGCGCGAAAGCAAGATAGGCGCGGCCAAGATTCTCGAACGCGGAGAGCGGCGTGGGCACGCCATTGTTCCAGGCGAGGTCGAGCCGCGCGGCGAAACGCTCAAACCCGACGCGGGCAACCTCGGCGAGAAGGGCATCGCGATCCCGGAAATGACGATAGGGTGCGGCGGGGCTCACGCCCGCGAGCCGCGCGGCCTCCGTCAAACTGAACCCGAGCGCGCCATGCTGTTCGATCAGCTTTCGCGCGGCCTCCAACAGCACCTCTTTGAGGTTGCCGTGATGATAGGAGCGGGGCCGGCGCCAACCGGGGCGGTCTGACAATTCCATGTGAATGGCTATCACATCGGCACGCCCCGTTGTAGCAAGAGATGCTGGGGCAGCGCCGCAACCTGAAGCCCTGGCACCATTTATGCCTGCCCCGTCACACCGCGCGGCCAAACGACACCGTGCTAGTTTCGCCCTTCGCGCCCTGGCAATGTGGTCGATGGCGGACGCAATCGGGAGACGAAGCGCCATGAACGAGCAAAAGGAAGCTGCCCTGGAAGGCGCACCCAAGCGCAGCCTGCGGTCGTCCCTTTTTCTGGAGGCGCCGGCGATAATCGGATTTTTAAGCGTCGCCTTGTTCAATTTTTTCGAGAAAACGCTGTTCACCGATCTCACGAACCCGGTCGTGACCAGCCTCAGCTTCATCTATCTGTTCGGCGTCATGCTGTGGTGCGCCTTTGCGGCGGTGCGCCACGGCGACGCCATCGCGTCCGTGTTGGGAGAGCCATACGGGACGCTCATTCTCACCTTCTCGGTCATCACCATCGAGGTGTCGCTGCTCGCCTCGATCATGCTGCACGGCGACAATAACCCCACGCTCGCCCGCGACGCGATGTTCGCAACGTTGATGATCGTGCTGAACGGCATGGTCGGCACGGCTCTGTTGATGGGTGCGCTGCGCTATTGGGAGCAGGAATATAATCTTGAAGGTGCGCGGGCCTTCCTCGTTGTCATCGCCTCTCTCTCAGTCTTCGCGCTGATCCTGCCGAACCATACGCAAACCGCGCCCGATCCCGGGGAAGCTCCGTTTCAGGCCGGGTTGTTCGCCGCCATTACGATCCTGTTCTATATCGTTTTCGTCGTCATCCAGACGATGCGGCACCGGGCGTTCTTCGCCGAGCCGAAAGGCAGTGGCGGCGGCACGGCGCTGGCGCGCGAATATATTCCGCGTCGGCCGCCAAGGGGCTCGCTTGCCTACCACGTCGTCATGCTGGTGCTGACAGTGCTCCCGGTCGTTCTGCTCTCGGAGCATATCGCGATCATCGTCGATTTCGGTATCGAGGAGCTGCGTCTGCCGGCGGCGCTCGGAGGCGTCCTGATCGCCGTCCTGGTGCTATCGCCCGAGGGGCTTACCGCCTTTCACGCCGCGCTCGATAATCGCCTGCAGCGCGCGGTGAATGTGTGTCTCGGCTCCGCGCTTGCGACGGTTGGACTCACCATCCCCGCCGTGCTGACGATCGGGCTCGTCACCGGCCATGACGTCCACCTCGGTCTCAGCGAAGTGGAGACGGTGCTCCTGATCCTCACCCTGTTCGTCAGCGCGCTGACCTTCGGAGGCGCGCGTACCAACGTCCTGCAGGGAACCGTGCATTTGCTGCTCTTCGTCGTCTATCTGGCGATGATCTTCAGCCCGTGAGCCTAGCCGCCGCGGCGCGCATAGGTGTTGCGCTCGCGGATCACACCGTTTCGGCCGTGCAGAATGGCGTCCGCGCGCTCCTTGCGGGCCAGGGCCTTCGCCTTCTCCCAAGCCTCGCCCTGGGTCTTGAACAGGGCCCAGGGCGCAAGAGCGCCCTCTGCCTGCACCGCCCAGCGTTCCCCGTGGACGACGACGTGCTGATTTTTTCCCAAGGTCCACTGCCCCCAGCTCGGGGTAACTATACGCGCCGGTCTCGGGGCAGAGAAGCCATCTCGACAGGCGGACGTGGCGGTCCCCGCGTCCGCCGACTAGGATGCAGCGAGTTTATTGTTCAGCAGCAGGCACATGCCCGGACGCCGCATCCCATCGAGAGAAAACCTGCGCGTCGGCTGGCGCGAATGGGTGCGCCTGCCCGAACTCCGCGTCGACGCCATCAAGGCCAAGATCGACACCGGCGCGCGCACGAGCGCGCTGCATGCGTATCGCATCGAGCCTTTCCGCAGTGAAGGCGAACTCTGGGTGCGCTTCGAGATCCATCCCGTGCAGCGAAGCGACGCCGGCCGCGTGATTTGCGAGGCGCGCGCGGTCGATGAGCGGCAGGTCCGCAACTCCGGAGGCCAAGTCGAGCAGCGCTATGTGATCGAGACGGTGCTGTCGCTCGGAAACACATCCTGGTCCATCGAACTCGCACTCACCAATCGCGACCCGATGGGCTTCCGCATGCTGCTCGGGCGCACGGCGCTCAAGCGCCGCGTCATGATTGAGCCCGGGCGCTCCTTTCTGCTGGGGCCTACACCGTTCAGTCTCCGTAGCCTACGCCGCAGCTTAGCCCGCGCGGGCGAAACCCTCCCCTAACCGTCATTCCAAGAGCCAGAAGACAGCCATGAAAATCGCGTTGCTCGCGCGCAATCCAGACCTCTACAGCCACAAGCGCATCTGCGAAGCGGCGCGCGCGCGGGGCCACGAAATCGAGGTGATCAACACCTTGCGCGTCTCCATCAACATCACCTCGAAACGGCCAGCTCTCTATTACCGCAAGCGCCGGCTGGGGGATTTCGACGCGGTGATCCCGCGCATCGGCGCATCGGTGACATATTACGGCCTGGCCGTGCTGCGCCAGTTCGAGGTCATGGGGGTCTACCCGCTGAACGAGTCGGTTGCGATCGGGCGCAGCCGCGACAAGCTGCGTTGCCTCCAGCTCCTCGCGCGGCGCGGCATCGGACTGCCGACGACCGCCTTCACCAACGATCCGAAACAGGCCGAAGACGTTATCGATCTCGTCGGCGGCGCTCCGGTGGTCATCAAGCTGCTTGAGGGCACGCAAGGCATCGGCGTGATGCTCGGCGAGACGATGAAGTCGGCGAAGTCCGTGATCGAGGCGTTCCAGGGCGCGAATGTGAACATTCTGGTGCAGGAGTTCATCAAGGAGGCGGGCTCCACCGACATCCGTGCGCTCGTTATCGGGGATCGCGTTGTCGCCACCATCAAGCGCCAGGGGCCGCCGGGAGAGTTCAGATCCAACCTGCATCGCGGCGGCTCGGGCGAGAAGGTGAAGATCACGCCGCAGGAACGCGCCATCGCGGTGAAGGCCGCGCGGACGCTCGGCCTCAATGTCTGCGGGGTGGACATGCTGCGCTCCAAGAGCGGGCCGCTGGTCATGGAACTCAACTCCTCGCCGGGCATCGCCGGGCTCGAGAAAGCGACCGGCGTCGACGTGGCCGGGCTGATGATCGACTTTTTGGAGCGCAACGCCGCCCCCGGCCACACCAAAACCAAGGGCAAGGGATGAGGACACCGGCGCTTACGTCTTGTATATGTCCCCAGTTTCGTCATCCTCCGGGCGCCCGTCACAGCATGGACGTCTTCGTTTTGGCAACTCCTTCGGAGCCGTAGACAATGGATTTGCAGTTTCTCGCCCCCGGCACAGACGCACGCCGCCGCCTGAAGATCGGCGCCGTTGCCGCGGCGGTCCTTCTCAGTCCTCTCGGTGCGTCCCAGGCCGAGGACAAGAAGCAGCCTTGCACCGAGGATGCCATGATCGTGTTCGATGCATCGGGATCAATGTCCGGCAATCAGACCCTGGGCATTCCAAACACAAGGGCCCGCATCGACGAGGTGCGGGCCGCTCTCGCGCAAGTTTTGCCCAGCGCCACACGATTTCGCCGCGTCGGGCTCGTGACATACGGCCCGGGTCCCTACAATCAGTGCAACGTCAAGGTCGATCTGAAGCCCATACCGAATGCCGCCGCTCAGATCATGGATGTGGTTGACGCCCTGATCCCTGCCGGCAAGACCGCGCTCACGGAAGCCGTGGAAGAGGCCGCCAAAGTGCTCGATTACACCAAGAAGCCCGGCGTCTTGGTATTGGTGACCGATGGCGAGGAGACCTGCGGACGCAATCCGTGTCAACTCGCCTCGCAGCTCAAGGCCAACGCGGACCAGCTCACGGTGCACGTCATCGGATTTCGCTACTCGAATTATTCCTGGACGGGCGGCAGCGTGCTCGACATCCGCTGCCTCGCCGACATCAATAACGGCCTCTATATCAAGGCCAACAGCGAGGCAGAGCTTGTGGAGGCTCTGGAGAAGACGCTCGACTGCCCGATGGTCTCGCAGGCGCCGCTCAGTTGGAAGGCGCTGCCTTAAGCCAAACTATTGCGCGCCGTCTGGCGTTGCGGGAGCTTCCGTAGGCGCATCGGGAGCAGACGCTCCGTCATCAGCACCCTCTCCGTCGTCCATACCGGGGATCGTGTCGACGAAGAGGGTCCCATCCTCGATGGAGACTTCCTCGCCGCCCTGCATTTCGTGCTGCTCCCCGCTCAGTTCAATCACGCAGCCCTGCGCACAAGGCGGCTGAACCTCCTTCTGAGGCTCGACGGTAAGCTGCTCGCTCTTGCCGCCGACGGTCACCGTCACGGTATGCGCATCAGGATCGGTATTGGAGATGGTGAGAGCCTCGGCCGGGTGAGCGAAAAGAATGCCCAACACGGAGAGGCCGAGAATGCTGGTGGACCTCATCAATTTTCCCTCTGAAATTTAGCGCCCGCGTTTCGCCTCGACTCGCGAAAGCTGATCGCTCTGCTAGATGACAACAGCGCCGGCATTTTGTTGTGGCCGCGGCCAACCTGTGCCGCCTCGGCGGCAACGGTTCGAATCGACCTGATCTTTTACTAGGGCGTCACGTCCCCTATTCAACATTTCCACAAGGTTGAAAACAAACTTCGCGAGGCGGGAACAACGTTTCCGGGGGCGCGTTGATGCCTCTGCATTGCGCCGTACGAGTATTGTGCAATGCAATATAGAAAGCGTTTGGCGCTTCACCCTGAGAGTCCTTAGACTTCTGAACGCGGAAACGTACCCCCTCCAACGGAAAGGACTTCCGATGGAATTTACTCCGACACTGACCGCCGTGCTGGCAGCCGTCTCGTTCAGCTTCGTCGCTGCCGTCATCCTTGGGATGATCTAGGGCTTCGGTCTGGCTGTTGCGGACCCAGCTCGCGAGTTTCTAAGCGCTTTGCCAAACCCCGGCGAGGCGCTTTTTCTTTTGGGGGCCCCTATTCGGCGGCGTCGGCGATCCGTTTCGGATCGTAATTCAGGATGGGCGCGAGCCAGCGCTCGGCCTGCTCCATCGACCAGCCCTTCCGCATGGCATAATCCGCGACCTGGTCGCGGCCGATCTTCCCCACGCCGAAATAGCGGCTCTCGGGGTGAGAGAAGTAGAACCCCGACACCGCGGCTGCCGGCCACATAGCGTAAGACTCCGTCAGCTTCACGCCGATCGCTTGTTCGGCGTCGAGGACGCTAAACAGGGTGCCCTTCTCTGTGTGATCCGGCTGGGCGGGATAGCCCGGCGCAGGCCGGATGCCCGCATAGTCTTCCGCGATGAGTTGCTCATTTGAGAGCTGCTCGCAGGGTGCATAGCCCCAGAGATCCCGCCGCACGCGCTGATGTAGCGTTTCGGCAAAGGCCTCGGCGAGACGGTCGGCAATCGCCTTGACCAGAATCTTGGAGTAGTCGTCATTGGCACGCTCGAAACGGCGCGCGACATCTTCCTCGCCGATGCCCGCGGTGACCGCAAAGGCGCCGATATAGTCGGCAACGCCGGATTCTTTCGGCGCGATGAAATCGGCGAGCGCAAGGTTCGGGCGCGACGGGTCGCGCGCCATTTGCTGCCGAAGCGTATGCAATGTCGCGATGGGCTTGCTGCGGGTCTCATCGGCGTAAAGCTCGATGTCGTCCATGATGCTGTTCGCCGGCCAGAAGCCGACGACGCCGTTCGCCACCAGCCATTTCTCCTCGATAATCTGGCGCAGCATGGCTTGCGCGTCATCGAAGAGCGGGCGCGCAGCCTCGCCATATTTGTCGTCCTGAAGGATGCGCGGATATTGCCCCTTCAACTCCCAGGCCTGGAAGAAGGGGGACCAGTCGATATGGCGCGCAAGCTCGCTCAAATCATAGTTCGCGAAGACGCGGGTCCCGATAAAGCTCGGCCGAGGCGGGACGTAGCCGGACCATTCGAGCTTCAGACGATTGGCGCGCGTGTCCTTTAGCGAGGTTCGTACCTTCTCGGCCTGCCCGCGCGCATAGGAGGCGGCCATATTGGTGTATTCCTCGCGCACCTTTGCGATCTGCTTCGGCCGCTCCTCGGGCGACATGAGGCCCGACACGACGCCGACGGCGCGGCTCGCATCCGTGACGTAGATCGCCTGGCTACGACGATAGTTCGGGCTGATCTTCACAGCCGTATGCACGCGGCTCGTCGTGGCGCCGCCGATCAAAAGCGGCAGGTCGAAGCCCTCGCGCTCCATCTCGGCCGCAACATGACACATCTCGTCGAGCGAGGGCGTGATCAGGCCGGACAAGCCGATGATGTCGACCTTACGCTCGCGCGCGGTGTCGAGGATCTTCTGCGAGTGAACCATCACGCCGAGATCGATGACCTCGTAATTGTTGCATTGGAGCACGACGCCGACGATGTTCTTGCCAATGTCGTGAACGTCGCCCTTCACGGTGGCAAGCAGGACCCTGCCCGCCGGCTCGCCCTGCGCGAGACCTTGCTCTTCCTTCTCTTTCTCCATGAATGGCATGAGATAGGCCACGGCCTGCTTCATGACGCGGGCCGACTTCACCACCTGGGGGAGGAACATCTTGCCCGCGCCGAACAAATCGCCGACGACGCTCATGCCCACCATCAGCGGCCCTTCGATGACATGCAGCGGACGCGCGGCCTTCTTTCGGGCCTCCTCGGTGTCCTCTTCGATGAAATTGGCAATGCCGTGCACGAGCGCGTGCGTGATGCGTTCCTCGACAGGCTTTTCGCGCCAGGCAAGATCGACCTCGCGCTTTGCCGCACCGCCGCCCTTGTAGCGTTCGGCAGCTTCCAGCAAGCGGTCCGTGGCGTCCGAGCGGCGATTGAGGATCACATCCTCGACGAGATCGCGGAGCTCGGGCTCGATATCATCATAGAGCGCGAGCTGACCGGCATTCACGATGCCCATATCCATGCCGGCCTGGATGGCATGGTAGAGGAACACCGAATGCATCGCCTCGCGCATGCGCTCATTGCCGCGAAAGGCGAAGGAGAGATTGGAGACGCCGCCCGAAACATGCACGTAGGGCAGGCCTTCCTTGATGCGGCGCGTCGCCTCGATAAAGGCGCGACCATAGTCGTTGTGCTCCTCGATGCCCGTTGCCACCGCGAAGATGTTGGGATCGAAGATGATGTCCTCGGGCGGAAAGCCGACTTTCTCGGTCAGGAGATCATAGGCGCGTTTGCAGATTTCGAACTTGCGCTCCGCGGTCTCAGCCTGGCCCTGCTCGTCGAACGCCATGACCACCACCGCAGCCCCATAGCGGCGCACCTTGCGTGCGTGTTCCAGGAAGGGCCCCTCGCCTTCCTTCATGCTGATGGAATTGACGACGGCCTTGCCCTGCACGCATTTCAGACCCGCCTCGATCACCGACCATTTCGATGAGTCGATCATGATCGGAACGCGCGAGATGTCCGGCTCGGCGGCGACGAGATTGAGGAAGGTGACCATGGCGGCTTCGGAGTCGAGCATGCCCTCGTCCATGTTGACGTCGAGCATGTTGGCGCCGCTCTCCACCTGCTGGCGCGCGACCTCGAGCGCTGCCGGATAGTCGTTCGCCTCGATCAGCTTGCGGAAGCGCGCGGACCCGGTGACGTTGGTCCGCTCGCCCACCATGACGAAATTCTGCGCGCCGTTACTCATTCCGGGGCCTCAGCCATGCATGAAGGGTTCAAGGCCGGAGAGACGAAGCTTCTGCTCGACCTGAGGCACCTTGCGCGGCGGATATTTGGCCATCGCCTCGGCGATCGCCTTGATGTGCTCAGGCGTGGTGCCGCAGCAGCCGCCGACGATGTTGACGAGGCCATCCCTCGCCCACTCCTCCAAAAGCCCCGTCATGTGCTCCGGGGTCTCGTCATACTCGCCCATCTCGTTCGGAAGGCCCGCATTGGGATAGACGCTGACCAGCGTGTCGGCCACGTGCGCAATCTCATCAACCGAGGGCCGGAGCTGCTCGGCGCCGAAGGAGCAGTTCAGCCCGATGGAGAAGGGCCGCAAATGCTGCATCGAATACCAGAAGGCTTCCGGCGTTTGCCCGGAGAGATTGCGCCCGGAGAGATCGGTGATGGTGTCGGACAGCATGATGGGCAGGCGGACGCCGAGCTCGTCGAAGACCTGCTCAACGGCGAAGCCCGCGGCCTTGGCATTCAGCGTATCGAAGATCGTCTCGATGAGGATCGTGTCGACACCGCCTTGGATAAGCCCGCGCGCCTGCACCGAATAGGCCTCGACGAGCGCATCGAAGCTGACATTACGGAAGCCGGGATTGTTCACGTCGGGCGAGATCGAGGCCGTGCGATTGGTGGGCCCGATGGCGCCCGCGACGAAGCGGGGCTTATCCGGCGTCTTCTTCGTCCATTCGTCAGCGGCTTGGCGCGCAAGGTTGGCGGCAGCGACATTCAGCTCCTCGGCGATGTGCTCGAGGCCGTAATCTGCTTGGCTGATGGATTGCGCATTGAAGGTGTTGGTCTCGGCGATATCGGCGCCGGCCTCGAAATAGGCGGCGTGGATCTCGGCGATGATCTGGGGCTGCGTCAGCACCAAGAGATCGTTGTTGCCCTTGAGATCGTGCGTATGATCCTTGAAGCGCTCGCCGCGATAGCCGGCCTCGTCCAGCTTGTAGCGCTGGATCATGGTGCCCATGGCCCCATCGAGAATGAGGATGCGTTCCTTGGCGGCCTGCTTCAGGGCCGCAATGCGCTCGTCACGGGTCATGACGCCACCTTGGCCTGAGCAGAAGAAGCGACCGTGGCGGGGCGCAGGCCGAGCAGATAGCAAATGGCGTAGACGAGGTCGGCGCGATTCAGCGTGTAGAAATGAAACTCGGTGATGCCTTGATCGGCGAGGCCGAGCACCTGTTCCGCCGCGACCGCGCCGGCGACCAGGTGGCGCGTCTCCTGGTCCTCGTCGAGACCGTCGAACCGGCGGCCAAGCCAATCCGGTATGGTCGCGCCCGACTTGGCGGCGAAGCCGGAGATCTGCAGGAAATTATGAATCGGGATCAGACCGGGGATGATGGGAATCGTGATGCCACGCGCCCGCACGCGGTCGAGGAAACGGAAATAGACGTCGTTGTCGAAAAAGAACTGGGTGATGGCGGTCGTGGCGCCGGCGTCGATCTTGGCTTTCAGCATATCGATGTCCGCCTCAACGCTCGGCGATTCCGGATGCTTCTCCGGATAGGCGGAGACCGAGATATCGAAAGGCGCGATGGCCTTGATGCCTGCGACAAGCTCGGCGGTATCCGCATAGCCGCCAGGGGTCGGCACATAGCGCTCGCCGACACCGCCGGGCGGGTCGCCGCGCAGCGCCACAAGGTGACGCACGCCAAGATCCCAATAGTCGCGAATGACATCGTCTACCTCGGCGCGCGTCGCGCAGACGCACGTCAAATGCGCGGCAGGCTTGAGCGTGGTCTCTTTCAGGATGCGCGCCACGGTGGCATGAGTGCGCTCGCGCGTGGAGCCGCCCGCGCCGTAGGTCACGGAGACATAGCCCGGCAGCAGCGGCTGAAGCCGCCCGATCGAGCGCCAAAGCGTTTCCTCCATGCCAGCGGTCTTCGGCGGGAAGAACTCGAATGAGACGCCGATATCGCCACAGCCGAGAAAACGGCTCTTCTTGTCAGGGGACGTTAGCATCAGATGACGGCCTCCAAGGGCGACTTCTCTTTGCGCTTCGGGCTCGTCGTCGCGGGCTTCGCGGCGAGCCACAGCGAGACTGTGAGCTTGCCCTCGCCGGGATCGGGGCTGAGATCGCGACTCTCGGCGAGCTTCAGACCCGCGCCCTTGAGCCAGCGATCAACCTGATCGCGGGCAAAGCCAAGGCGCCGATGCGCAAACTCATCGCGCAGGAACTCAAGCTCGTGCGGCGCGAAGTCGACGACGAGCAGCTTGCCGCCGGGCGCAAGCAGACGCGCCGCCTCGGCGATTGAGGCGGCGGGGTCGTCGAGGAAGTGCAGGACTTGATGCAACACGACGGCGTCGGCGGCGCCGTCGGCAAGCGGGAGATTGTAAAGATCGCCGTGGCGGACTTGGGCGTGATTAAGACCGGCGCGCTCAAGCTTCATGCGCGCGTATGCCAACATGTCATGATTGAGATCGAAGCCGAGCGCGTGAGCCGCGCGCGGGCCGAACAGCTCCACGATGCGTCCAGTGCCGGTGCCGAGATCGACCAGGAGGCCGAAGGGCCCCTCTCCCAGCGCCGTGTCGATGGCTGCCTCCACCTGGGTCTCGGCAACATGCAGCGCGCGGATCTTGTCCCACTCGCCGGCATGCGCCTTGAAATAGGCTTGAGCCGCTTCCCCGCGCGCTGTCTGCACGGCTTCGGCGCGCGAGCGGTCGCGGGCCATCGTCTGGTCGGCGCCATCGAGGCTATCGACAATGGCGCGGGCGAGCGTGCCTTCGGCGCCATCCTCGGCGAGGCGGAAGAAGACCCAGCTTCCTTCGCGGAAGCGCTTGATGAGGCCGGCTTCAGCCATGAGCTTCAGATGCCGGCTGATGCGAGGCTGGCTCTGGGAGAGGATCTGGGTCAGGTCCTTCACGTTGAGCTCTCCGCCGGCAAGCAGCGCCAGGATGCGCAAGCGCGTCGCCTCGCCGGCAGCACGGAGGGCTGCGAGAGACTGGACGCGGCTCAACCCTACAGCCGGCTGAAACGCGCCAGTTTTATGGAAAGCCATGCCTTGAGCTCTTTCTGACATAAAGATATGTTTATACGTTTAAATTGATTGAGGCAAGCTGAACGGGGGATGCCTCTCGACGCCGCTGTCCTACTCGCAATCGCGCCCCGCTTCAGCGGTCATCGCGGGGAAAGGCAAGCTCAGATCATCGCGGAGCTCGGGCCGGTTCCTTCAAGCAACCCTGGACGCGTATGACATCAATACAAGGCTGCGGCGCGCTCACTTTCTTGCGCAATGCTGCCATGAGTGCGCCGGTTTCCAGACCACGGAGGAGTTCGCGGACCGGTCGGATTGCGAAGGCCGAAAAGACCTTGGCAACGTGAAGCGCGGCGACGGGCCCCGCTATAAGGGGCGCGGCATTCTCCAGCTTACGGGCCGCGCGAATTACCGGGAGTATGGCAAGGTTCTGAAGATAGAGCTCGAGGCCAATCCACTACTGGCGGCGGACCCTGCCGTCTCGCTTTTGATCGCCTGCGAGTATTGGAAGAAACGCAAAATCAATCCTGACGCCGACCGCGACGATGTGGTCACCGTCGCGCGAAAGATCAATGGCGGCGAGCGGGGCCTTCCAGAGCGGCGGCAGCTCACCGCCAAGGCCAAGGCGGTACTGGCGAGGTTAGAGGGCATCCAACTGTCTGGCGCGCAGTCCGACCAGAGGCCCGTGTTGACCCAAGGCTTTGCCGGCGAGGAGGTCGGAAAGCTGCAAGTTGCGTTGCGTAAGCTTGGTCATCCAATTGCCGTGGACGACGACTTCGGTGCCGCGACCGAGCTTGCGGTCATGAGCTTCCAGCAAAACCAAGGACTGCTCGCGGACGGTAGTCGGCAAGGAGACTTGGGACGCGCTCAAGGCCGCCGCGAAATAGCAGGACCTAGGCGCGGGCGAATTTCTTGTATTTGATGCGCTTGGGGACCACCGCGTCCTCGCCCAGGCGCGCCTTCCTGTCCGTCTTATAATCCTCGAAATTGCCCTCGAACCACTCGACATGACTGTTGCCCTCGAAGGAGAGGATGTGGGTCGCGATGCGGTCGAGGAAGAAGCGATCATAGCTGATGATGACGGCGCAGCCGGGGAAGTCCTCCAGCGCCGCTCGCTCCGGATTGTCCGCCTCAACCAATCTTGAATGGGCGCAGGGGTTCGCAGGCGAACGTTTGCTGCTACGCTGCCCGCAATCTGCCGTTCAAACAGCTTCGGAGAAAGATATGATCGCCGCACGTAAGAGTTCTGCCGTTTTCATACTCCTGCTCGGATCTTTATCGCTCGCATCGCTCGCCGCGCGCGCGGAGGAGACGCCGGCGCAGGACGCTCGTCTGAAGGAGATCGTCGCGGGCGACCACCGGTCGGAAGAGAACAAGGCGCGCGACAAATATCGCAACCCGATCGAGACGCTCACCTTCTTCGGCATCAGGCGGGACATGACCGTGGTCGAGATTTATCCGGGTCGCGGCTGGTACACGGAAATCCTCGCGCCATATCTCAAGGGGCGCGGCACGTTATATGCCGCCGAGCACCCGGGCGATCCATCGTACGAGGCGGTTCAAAGATCACTCGAAGCCCTTGATCAGAAGGTGAAGGCGGCGCCGGAGCTTTACGGCGGAGTGAAGCGGACGAAGCTGACGAAAGACGGCGACATTGCGCCTCCGAACTCCGCTGACCTCGTCGTCACCTTCCGCAACGTTCATAGCTGGATGGGATCGGGCTCCGAGAACGAGGCCTTCGCCAGCATGTTCAGGGCGCTCAAGCCCGGCGGCGTGCTCGGCCTCGTACAGCATCGAGGCGATCCCAACGTGAAGCAGGATCCCAAAGCAGGCGCAGGATACGTGAACGAGGACCACGTGATCGAGCTGGCCAAGAAGGCGGGCTTCGAGCTCGTAAAGAAATCCGAGGTCAACGCCAATCCGAAAGACACGAAGGACTATCCGAAGGGCGTCTGGACGCTTCCGCCGTCGCTTCGTCTCGGCGACGAGGACCGCGAGAAGTACTTGGCGATCGGCGAGAGCGACCGCATGACGCTGAAATTCGTGAAGCCTACGAGCTAGGCGCGGGCGAATTTCTTGTATTTGATCCGCTTGGGGACCACCGCGTCCTCGCCGAGGCGCGCCTTCTTATCCGTCTCGTAGTCCTCGAAATTGCCCTCGAACCACTCGACGTGGCTGTCGCCCTCGAAAGAAAGGATGTGGGTCGCGATGCGGTCGAGGAAGAAGCGATCATGGCTGATGATGACAGCGCAGCCGGGGAAGTCCTCCAGCGCCGCTTCGAGCGACGACAGCGTCTCGACATCGAGATCGTTGGTCGGCTCATCGAGCAGGATGAGGTTCGCACCCGATTTCAGCATCTTCGCCAAGTGAACGCGGTTGCGCTCGCCGCCTGAGAGCTGACCCACCTGCTTCTGCTGGTCGGAGCCTTTGAAGTTGAACCAGCCGACATAGGCTCTGGACGGGACCTCGCGCTTGCCCAGCGTGATCATGTCGTTACCGCCGGAGATTTCCTCCCAAACCGACTTTTTGCCGTCGAGCGCGTCGCGGGACTGATCGACATAGCCGAGCTTCACGGTGTCGCCGATGCGGATTTTGCCGTTGTCCGGGGTCTCCTCGCCGACGATCATGCGGAAGAGCGTGGTCTTGCCCGCGCCGTTCGGACCGATAACGCCGACAATGCCGCCCGGCGGCAGCTTGAAGGAGAGATCGTCGATCAGAAGCCGGTCGCCGAAGCCCTTGCCGAGATGATCGGCGTCGATCACGAGATCGCCGAGACGCGGGCCCGGCGGGATGGTGATCTCCGCCTTACCGTTCTTATCCTTAGCGGACTGCGCGACCAGCTCGTCATAGGCGCGGATGCGGGCCTTTGATTTTGCCTGCCGTGCCTTGGGACTCGCACGGATCCAATCCAGCTCGCGCGTCAGACTGCGCTCGCGCGCCTCGTCCTGCTTGCCTTCGACCTGAAGCCGCTTCTGCTTCTGCTCGAGCCAGGACGAGTAGCTGCCTTTGTAGGGAACGCCCTGCCCGCGATCGAGCTCCAGCGTCCAGTCCGTGATGTGGTCGAGGAAGTAGCGATCATGGGTGACCATGACGATGGTGCCGGGGTAGTCGCGCAGATGATGCTCAAGCCATTCGACCGTCTCGGCATCGAGATGGTTGGTGGGTTCGTCGAGGAGAAGAATGTCGGGCTTTGACAAGAGCAATTTGCAGAGTGCCACGCGCCGCTTTTCGCCACCTGACAGCTTCGCGACCTCCGCATCGCCGGGCGGGCAGCGCAGCGCATCCATGGCCTGCTCGACCTGAGTGTCGAGGTCCCAGAGATTATGAGCGTCGATCTCATCTTGGAGCTGCGCCATCTCGTCGGCCGTCTCATCGGAATAGTTCACGGCGAGCTCGTTGTAGCGGTCGAGCTTCGCCTTCTTGTCGGCGACCCCCTCCATGACGTTTCCGGCAACGTCCTTCGCCTCGTCGAGGACGGGCTCCTGCGGCAGATAGCCGACGCGGACACCGTCGGCCGCCCAGGCTTCGCCTACAAGCTCCGTCTCCTGGCCGGCCATGATGCGGAGCAGCGTCGACTTGCCGGAGCCGTTGACGCCGACCACGCCGATCTTTGCACCCGGCAGGAAGGCGAGCGTGACATCCTTCAAAACCTGCTTGCCGCCCGGGTAGGTCTTGGACAGCTTGGTCATGACATAAACGTATTGAGGCGTGGCCATCGGGGCGCTTTCGTTACAGGGGGATAAGGCGAAGGGGCTTGTCTAATAGGCCGGCACACGAGAATCCAGCCCTGCACGGTCAAAGGTCGAGCTGTCACGTATGCCACTGCGATGGGCTATGCATAATCGACAGCGAAATCCGAAGGAGGCCGCCGTGGATGTCGAGACCGAGAAATCGGACCAGAACTGGATCCTGCGAGCCTTGGTCGCCATGGCCGGCGCCGACGGGCGGCTCGACAGCCGCGAGGTCAGCCTCATCCAGCAGATCTATCAAGACCTCTCCGGCGAGAGCCTGACGGCATCCGACATCGCCGAAGCGGCGGAGTCCTACGCGCAACGCGGCAATTTCCTCGGGGACCTGTCCGCGGCCGCCGGCGGCCTCGATATGGGTACCAAGGAAGAGATCATCAGGGCCGCCTATCTCGTGCTTCTCGCCGACGATCAGATCGCAGGCGAGGAGCGGAAGAAATTACAGGATATCGCGGCGGCGCTCAAAGTGCCGGAGATTCATGTCAGCGCGATACTGGAGGATCTCGCGGTATGGATGGCCACGATCAAGAGTTGATGCGCGGCTCTGGGGCTCGCGCTGTCGCTGCGATCTGGAGATAGATCAGCATGAGCCCGACCGCGCCCATCAACCAGGTCTGCCAAATGCCGCCGGCAAGCGTGATGCCGCCGGCAAAGGCGGCAAATGTCGCGACGGCGTAAGGTTGCGCCTCCCACGGCAGCAGGGGAATGCGGAGGAGCAAAGCAAGGCCCGCCAGCGCCATCAGCACCGCACCGACAACGCCGAGCTCATACCAGCTCTGAAGAAAGAGATTGTGCGCATGCTGACCCGTGTTGCGCGGGAAGATAAATCCCTCCGGCTGCTCGGCGACGGCGCGCGACTCCCTGAGCTTTGACGTCGAGGCGGCCCCGATGCCAAGCCACGGCCGCTCCAGCGTTCGCTCAGCCGTGAACTCCCACAGGATGACTCTTGCGCGCGCCGAATTCGGCAGCCACGACATCATGTGAAGCTCGGCCTTATAGGCGGAGAAGACGAGAGGCAGCACGAGCACAAACGCCAGACACCAAAGCACCGCCAAGGCGCGCGCCGCGCCGCGTCGAAACCTCCACGCGAAGAGAAAGACAACGAAGGAACCGAGCAGCGCGACCTGCGATGACGCGCGTTCGGAGAGAAGCACGGCAACGGCCACCGCAAGCGTCAGCAAAGCAATCAGCATAGTCCGGCGCGGCCTGGCGGGGATAGCGCTTAAGGCCAACAGCGCCGGCCAAAAATTCGAGACGAGCAGCGTCACGCTGCGTCGAAACTGCGCAGGATTGATTTCCATAACTTCGCCTTGAGAGATCGCGACGAATTTCGCGCTCTTCGGCTTGAGCAGGCTCGGGAGGTTGATTGCGTAGCGCGTGATGGCACCATCGGTCGCGAGCTCGACCAGGATGAACATCGCGCCAAAAAATGCGCCGGCCGCGAAAGCGAATGCGGCGCGGGACGATTGTGCATGGTCCAGCCCGGCAATGGCTCGAACGGCCGCGAGAAGGATCACCGCCATCACTAAGAGAAGGCCTCCCTTTTCCAGTGCGGCGCCGCGATTTGCCGCCCAGATGGCGCTGATGACGACATAGAGGACAACCAGCAGAACCGCGCCGACCGCGAGGTTCGGTTGGAGCAATTGCCGCCAGTCGAAGCCCCCGCGCCAAAAGGAGATGCAGAGTGCGATCGCGATAAGCGGCAGAAAGAGCCACGTCAGCTGCGGAACCGCCGCTGTCAGCAGCGGGCTCAGAAAGAACAAGACGGGGATCGTATATCCGCTCTTCTGCGAGCGGGCCGTGTCTGGATCAGCCGGGATCGACATTCCCACCCGTGGCGGCAAAATTTTTGCGATGATTGCAGGCAGCAAGAGCCTTAGAAGCCTCCCATCGCGGCCTCAAGCTTTTTCTTATTTCCGGACCTCACGACCGCGCCATGATCGACTTGACCAAAACGGGGCGCCTAGAGTAGGTCAGCGCCGAGCAGCGCCTCTCCGGGGAATCGTTTTTTGCAGGCGCGGGCGCGCTTTTTCCCGACGAGGCTGCCTTGGCACCACGCTAAAAGGACGATCCATGATCGTGTCCTATTCGCGGCGTTTCATCTTTATCAGGCCTCGGAAGGTGGCTGGGTCCAGCGTCGAGCTTTTCGTGTCTCGATTCTGCGGCGAGGACGACATCATTACGCCGGCCAGCGAAACCGAGGAGACGTTGCGCCAGGGCATGGGCCCGCGCAATTTCCACATTCCCGGCTACGGCCGCAGCCGGTTCTTGCGCATTTGCGGCGAGGTTCTTGGGCGCCCGGCCATCGGCCATGGCGGGTTCTACAACCATATGCCGGCCAAGGAGATCAAGAGGCTCATCGGCGACGAAGCCTGGAACGACTGCTTCAAGTTCACGATCGAGCGCAATCCCTGGGACCGTCAAGTGTCGCTGTACCACTGGCACCACCGGAACAACGACGCCAAGCCGAGCTTCGAGACGTTCATTCGCTCGCCGCTGCACCGCAAGTTCTCACCGAACTTCGATACCTATGCCATCGACGGAAGGGTCGCAGCCGACTACGTATGCCGCTACGAATCATTGGAAGAGGATTTGGCCGTTGTCCTTAAGCAGATTGGGATCGACGAAAAGGTCGATCTGCCCAAAGCGAAAGTCGGTTACCGCAGCGAAAGGTCGTGGCGCGATTATTACACGCCCAAGACTCGCGACATCGTCGGGCAATGGTATGCGCGCGAGATCGCCGCATTCGGTTACAGCTTCTGAACAGCGGCGTATCCCTGCATCATGATGGCTCCTCTCCGCATCTTTAATCACTGGCGCTTCTGCACCTTCGACCCGACCGGGATGGGCGGCGGCTACAAGCGTCGCGAGCGCTTCAACAACGCCGTGTTCATCTCGCCGAAGCGGGACTTTCTGTTCACCAAGAACGAGAAATGCGCGAACGTCACCGCGCGCATTTCCTTACAGCATCTTGTCGCCGGGCGGCAGCTGCCGGAGAACTTCAAGGATATCGACCGCTGGTTCGCGCCGCTGTTGCAGCCGAGCGATTTACGGCTGCCGCGGATCGATGACATCAACGACATCCCCTTCAAGTTCGCGGTCGTGCGCAATCCCTACTCGCGTCTCCTCTCGTTCTTCTTGAATGCGAAGCGGGAGAATTTCGCGAGCAAGCTCGGTCTCGATCCGGGGATGAATTTCGCGGACTTTATCGCGCAGGTGACCGAGCAGACGCCCGAGGAGATGAACCGGCATTGGAAAATCCAATACTACAACATCTTTTGCGACGTGATCCGCTACGACCACTTCATTCGCTTCGAGAATTTCGAGGAGGACTTCCGGAACGTGATGTCGCGCTTCGGCGCCAAAACGGAAATCCACAGCGTGCATAAAGGCCAGTCGAATGCCGGCACGAAGATCGCGGCGAACTACACGACGGAGATCGCCAGGAAGGTGCGCGAGAAATTCGCGATCGATTTCGAGTCGTTCGGCTATTCCACCGAGCTGCCGGTCTAGCGGCGGAACCCCGCCATTTGATTGCGCCAAAAATGGTGGGCCCGGGAGTTGTGCCACAGCTTGGCGAAAGGTGCGGGCGTAAATGCGCGTTTGAAGCACAAAAGCAATTTTCAGCGGCGCCCGCACCGGAGCCACCGCCTGAAAACGCTGAGTACGCGGACCAGATTTGGTCTCTCCCTAGCTGAACCGCGCATGAACAAGTCTGTCAGGCTCGGTTAAGGTTTGCTTCCCTAAAATCGGTCTCAAACGTGACACATATCGTCACGACGGGAATTCGCCTGAACTGTGGTCATGAGGTGAGAAAAATGCATTCCGCCCTTAAGCGCTGGCTGCCAGTGGCTGCTGCGGTCGCCCTGCTAATTAGTCTTTCCGGCCAAGCACAAGCTGGCCGTGACGATCACCGGGAAGATTATGACTGGTATCCCCGTCGGAACCACGACTGGCACGGCGGTGGACATCACGACACGCACAGCGGCCGCCACTTCGGTGTGCATCGCGGCGAACACTGGGATCCTCGGTATGGCTGGCACTACGGTCGCCATAATGGACCCCATAAAGGCCGCCATCATGATTGGCACGCGAGGCCGCATCATGACTGGTATAGTCGCTGAGCGCGCTCGCGTTATAGGGAGATGTACCCAATGTCTCGCTTTTCCATTCCGGCTGTCGCTGTCTCAAGATGCTTGTCAGCACGTCAGCTCTCGGTCATGCCGAACTCCAGACCACCACGCCTGCGGCCGATGCTACCGTGCAGACCGCGGTACCGGAGATTGCCCTAGAGTTCACGGAGGACGTGGAGCCGAGGTTCAGCACAATCGAGGTGAAGGATAATAAGGGTGCGCGCCTCGACAATGGTGACGTGCATGTTGCGCCGGGAAATGCCAAGCGCCTGATGGTGAGCTTAAAGGCCCTCCAACCCGGCACTTACACGGTCATCTGGCGCATAACCTCGACGGACACCCATAAAATCAGCGGCAACTTCGATTTCAAAGTTGCCCAGTAGCCGTGCAGGGCGGTTGGCCGTCATTCAATCTGACCGAAGGAGAGTTAGTCATCGCGTTTGTGCGAGGCGTCTTTGTAGCCGCCCTATTCTCTACCTTCGGTGCATGCCTGTTTCGTAGCCTCATCGCTCCAGCCGCGCTGAAGCGACTCGGTGGTTCCGAGGCAACACAACCGGATCGGGACTGCTTACACATAGCCCTTCGGAGCGCGTTATTAGCGGCGTGCGTGATGCTTGTTTGGCTTGTGCTCGTATCGGGCCATATGGCCGATGCGCAAACTGCCGGACAGGCACTGGTCGCTCTACCCTTGGTGGTAACGGGCACGAGATTTGGCTACGTCCTAACCGCTCAAGCGCTGGCTCTGCTCGCGACCGCTACAGCGCTGATTTTAGATGGAAGATATAGCCGTTTGGCCGCAACGGGCTTCGCTGGCGTTGCTGTGCTTCTGCAGGCCACTCACGGCCACGCGCTAGCCATGGACGAAGGGCTGTTGCTAGTATCACAGGGCTTTCACTTGCTCGCAGCAGGAGCCTGGCTCGGCGCACTTCTACCGTTATTGATTTTCGTCTCGAGGGCACCTTTCAATAGCAGCGCCATTGCGGCGCTGCATTTCTCTCCCTTGGGCATGCTGTGCGTTTTCGTGCTCGCGACCACTGCGGCATTTCAGGGCTGGATACTGGCAGGCGGTTTCGCGGGTCTAATAGGCACTGCCTATGGTTGGGTAGCGCTGTTTAAGCTTTCTCTTTTTGCCTTGCTTCTAATGCTTGCCACCCTCAATTACCTTCGTCTCGCTCCCTCGGTGGCCCGCTATCGGGCGCGTGACACGAGGGCCTCGCTCGTTCGCAGCATTGCCGTTGAGATAGGGTTGGGATTGCTTGTGGTCGTCGCCGCCCATTGTTGTCGAGCCTGGAGCCAGGAATGCATGCCCACGCATAGCGGCTCCGACGCGGCAAAAGCGGCAGAAGCGACGTTCCATCTGAGAAGCGCAGACTCCATATTCGTCACAATGACGATTGAGGAGATTTGCGATGCACGAAGCCTATCGACCCATCATTGAGATGGTCGCGGACGGTTCCCCGAAGATCTTCGAGTGAAAGCACCGCGTGGTGCGCGTGCTGCAATTGCGGCTGCCGCACAACTTAGACACACCTCGCATTCTGAATACGTGCGCCAGGCTCTCCTGCGCAGTCTCGAGGCGGACGGCGTGAAGCTACGTCGCGGTTCAGTCGAGGTAGCGGCATGACGGCGTTTAGAGTGCCACCCCACGGGCCTTAAATCGACTCACAACGAATCTGCAGGGAAGGACTAATAATGCCAGGACCGAACGGTGCTGATAATACAGCGCAAAAACAGCAAATAGGACGTCCCTTCCAGCCGGGACAGAG
>NZ_JBPCOU010000103.1:0-58340 GCF_050999895.1 Methyloceanibacter sp.
CGCTGGCCTATCGCCGCATGGGCTGAGGAAAGCCTTTTGCAGAGTCGCCGCCGAGGCGGGCCTCACCCCGCACGAGATCATGGCGATCAGCGGCCATACGACCTTGAAGGAGGTCGCGCGCTACACCCTCGCCGCCGACAGAAAGAGGATGGCGGTCGAGGGGATGCGAAAGTTCGAACAGCGAACAGGGTGTGGAAACCCCCCGAAAGGGGTTTCCAATGACTGCAACTAACTAATTGGCGGCAAAGAGGAACAGATGATGGATGGTGGAGCCAGGCGGGATCGAACCGCCGACCTCGTGAATGCCATTCACGCGCTCTCCCAACTGAGCTATGGCCCCAGCGTCAAGACGGTCTCCGGCTTAGGTCGTTCGGAGCCGACCCGTTGTCAAGCATCGGCGTAGACGCAGCCTAAGAACGCTTTGGATGCACGGGGATTACCAAGGGCGGGTGGGGCTGGCAAGGCCTTCACCCAACGCTCAGGTTTCTTCGGCCTTCCCCGGCCCGCCGACGATACCGGTGACGTCGGCTTCGCCGTCCTCTTCCTCCTCTTCGAGGAAGGTGTCGTCGTCCCCGGCGGCTGGAATTCCTTCAGCATCCTCGCCGAGATCGGCGATCTCTTCATCGTCGACGACGTCCGGCGCCTCCGCCTCTTCAAGGCTGATGACTTCCACACCCTTCATCACCGGGATGTCGATCTCATCTTCCTCTTCCTTGCGCGCCTCGGCAGCCGCTGCGGCGCGCTCGCGTCGGGTCGGCGGCGTGACTTGATAAACGGTTTGACAGACGGGGCAGATGATTGGCGACCGATTCAAGTCGTAAAACCGCGCCCCGCAGCTCGGGCAAACGCGCTTGCTTCCCCGTGCGGGTTTCGACATTGAGGCTCCTCGTGTCTTGCGATGTTTCGCCCCCCATTGCCACGCCTCTTCTGTGCTGTCAAAAGCTATCGAGCACCCTAAATCGCCAATCCTGGGTCCGATGCCGCAGCCCCTGACCGCTAGCCGTTCCGCGCGCTTCAAGGGCCGGGTCCGCGTGCCGGGCGATAAATCGATCTCCCACCGCGCTTTGATCCTGGGGGCGCTCGCCACCGGACGCACACCCATCTCGGGCCTGCTCAAGGCCGACGACGTGATGGCCACGGCCAGGGCCGTCTCCGCCTTGGGCGCGGAAGTGACCGAGGTGGAGGGCGGTTTCGAGGTCCTGGGTCAAGGCGTGGGCGGGCTGCTCGCCCCGGACGCGCCGCTCGATTTCGGCAATTCGGGAACCGGCAGCCGCCTGATGCTCGGCGTCGCCGCCGGCCACGACATGGAAGCCGAGTTCACCGGCGACGAGTCGCTGTGCCGCAGGCCGATGGGCCGCGTGCTCGCGCCACTTCAAACCATGGGGCTGCTTGTGGAGGGCGGGCGCACGACATTGCCGCTGCGCGTCCGCGGCACGCGCGATCTCGTTCCCATCGTGTACGAGCTTCCGGTTCCCTCGGCCCAAGTGAAATCGGCGATACTGCTCGCCGGCCTCCATGCGCCGGGACGCACCACCGTCATCGAGTCCGCGCCAAGCCGCGACCATACCGAACGCATGCTCGCCCATTTCGGCGCAGAGGTGACCGTGGTGGAACGCGATGGCGCGCGCGCCAGTACGGTTGGCGGCGACGCCGAGCTTCGCGGCAGACCTGTTGAGGTCCCGGGCGACCCGAGTTCGGCCGCCTTCGCGATCGCTGCCGCGATCATCTGCGAGGGTTCGGATATCACCGTGGAGCACGTCTTGATGAATCCGACGCGCACGGGCTTCATCGACACGCTCCGCGAGATGGGCGCCGACATCGAGCTACTCGGCCTGCGCGATGCAGGCGGCGAGCCTGTCGGCGATTTGCGGGTGCGGACAAGCGCCCTGAAAGGCGTGCGCGTGCCATCCGAGCGCGCGCCAGCCATGATCGACGAATATCCCATTCTGGCTGTCGTCGCGGCCTTCGCCGAGGGTGAAACGCGCATGCAGGGCCTAGCCGAGCTAAGAGTAAAGGAGAGCGACCGCCTTTCCGCGACTGCGGCCGGTCTCCTCGCTTGCGGTGTCGAAGCCGCTATCGAAGGTGACCATCTCATCGTCATCGGCAGCAGCGAGGTGCCGGGCGGCGGCATGGTGGCCACGCATATGGACCACCGCATCGCCATGGCGTTTCTGATCCTCGGCCTCGGCGCCCGTGCGCCGGTCACGGTCGACGACACGAGCATGATCGCCACCAGCTTCCCGGAATTCGTACCTCTGATGACAGGCCTCGGCGGACAGTTCTCATGAGCGCCGGAATGATCATCGCCATTGACGGACCAGCCGCCTCGGGCAAGGGCACTTTGGGCAAGCGCGTCGCGGCCCATTACGGCCTCGCCCATCTCGATACTGGGGCGCTCTATCGCGCCGTCGCCCGCGACGCTCTCGCGGCCGGTGGCGATCTGGCAGATGCTGGGGCCGCTCTCGCCGCGTCGCGGGCGCTCGATCCCGCGACCCTCGGCGATCCATGCTTGCGCACCCCAGCACTGGGCGAGGCGGCCTCGGTGGTCGCGCGCGATCCAGACGTGCGCGCGGCCCTCCTTGCCTATCAGCGTGATTTTGCACGGAAGCGCCCGGGCGCGGTCCTCGATGGCCGTGACATCGGCACGGTGATTTGCCCCGATGCCGACGTGAAGCTGTTCGTCACGGCAAGCCCGGAGGAGAGGGCCCGGCGCCGCTACAAGGAACTCGAGGCCTGTGGCGTGAACATAACCGAGGCGCTCGTTCTTGCCGATATCAGGCGCCGGGACGAACGCGACAGCGGGCGGGAAACGGCCCCTTTGCGTCAGGCCGAGGACGCGTACTTGCTCGACACCACGAATTTGGATATAGACGCGGCGTTCAGGGCCGCGATCGACTTGATCGATGCTGCGATGGGCTGTGCAGGGCGGGTCGTTTGAGGCCATGCCCATTTCGCATTGGCGCACCCTATTCCGATGTTTTCCCATGGGCGAGCAAGCGGAGGCAGCAGGGCGCCATGAATGGTCTTGCCTTTAGCTTCACGACCCTACCGCGGTTTGGAAGCGGGCGGCGTCATCGGACGCATGGAGAGGTAGATTTATGATGGGACGACCAGGAGCCTAGATGAACGAGCCGCAAACCAGTTTGAGCCACCCGAGCCACGACGAGTTCGCAGCTTTGCTTGAGGAGTGCCTAACCGGCACCTCCCTTCAGGAAGGCAATGTCGTCAAGGGTACCGTCGTCTCCATCGAAAAGGACGTTGCGGTTATCGATGTCGGTCTGAAGACCGAAGGCCGCGTTCCGCTGAAGGAGTTCAGTCTCCCAGGCCGCCCGGCCGATCTGTCGGTGGGCGATCAGGTCGATGTCTATCTCGAGCGCGTGGAGAATTCGCTCGGCGAGGCGGTGCTCTCGCGCGAAAAAGCTCGCCGCGAGGAAAGCTGGACGCGACTCGAAGAGAAATACAAGGCCGGCGAACGCGTCGAAGGCGTGATCTTCAATCGCGTCAAAGGCGGATTCACCGTCGATCTTGATGGCGCCGTAGCCTTCCTTCCGGGCAGCCAGGTCGACATTCGTCCGATCCGCGACGTCGGACCTCTCATGAACATGATGCAGCCGTTCCAGATCCTGAAGATGGATCGCCGCCGCGGCAATATCGTCGTCTCGCGCCGCTCGGTGCTCGAGGAGAGTCGCGCCGAGAAGCGGAGCGAGATCGTGGCTCGCCTCGAAGAGGGCCAAGTCATCGATGGCGTGGTCAAGAACATCACCGACTACGGCGCCTTTATCGATCTCGGCGGCATCGACGGTCTCCTGCATGTCACCGACATGGCATGGAGACGCGTCAATCATCCAAGCGAGATCGTGAATGTGGGCGACACGGTGAAGGTGCAGATCATCCGTATTAATTCCGAAACCCAGCGCATCAGCCTCGGCATGAAGCAGCTTGAGTCCGATCCTTGGCAGGGCATCGCCGCCAAATATCCGGTCGGTACGCGCTTCAAGGGCACCGTCACCAACATCACCGACTACGGCGCCTTCATCGAGCTTGAGCCTGGTGTCGAGGGCCTCATCCACGTCTCCGAGATGAGCTGGACCAAGAAGAACATCCACCCCGGCAAGATCATTTCGACGAGCCAGGAGGTTGAGGTCCAGGTGCTCGAGGTCGATCCTGACAAGCGGCGCATCTCGCTCGGCCTGAAGCAGACCCAGGAAAACCCGTGGGAAGCGTTCACGCGCAACAACCCGCCCGGCACCCAGCTCGAAGGTCAGATCCGCAACATCACCGAATTCGGTCTCTTCATCGGGCTCGATGGCGGCATCGACGGCATGGTTCATCTGTCGGATCTCGACTGGACCAAGCAGGGCGAAGAAGCGCTCAAGGATTACAAGAAGGGCGACAACGCCAAGGCCGTGGTCCTGGAGGCGGATGCCGAGAAGGAGCGTATCAGCCTCGGCATCAAGCAGCTCACGCCCGATCCCTTTGCGTCCGGCGCGCCGACCGAGAAGCTCAAAAAGGGCATGCGCGTTACCTGTGAGGTCACTGCGGTCAAGGATAACGGGCTTGAGGCGAGGATCATCGACAATGACCTCACCACCTTCGTCCGCCGTTCCGACCTGTCCCGCGATCGTTCCGAGCAGCGTCCGGATCGCTTCGGGGTCGGCGAGAAATTCGATGCCGTCGTGACGCAGGTCGATGCCAAGACGCGTAAGATCACCGTGTCGATCAAGGCGCTCGAAATCGCCGAGGAGAAAGAGGCTGTCGCGCAGTACGGCTCGACCGACTCCGGTGCCTCGCTGGGCGATATTCTTGGTGCCGCGCTGAATAAGGCCAAGGACGACGACGACGAGGACGAGGACGAGGAAGACGCCGTCGAGGACGCGGAGCCGGCCGCAAAGCCGAAGCGGAAGAGCCGCAAGGCCAAGGCCGAAGCTGACGCCGATCAGGAGACGGGGTCCGGCGCTGACGCGTCCGAAGAATAGCGACGATGCGCGGCGCGGCGTGAGCGAAGCGATCACATCCTTGCCCGTACGTTTCTTTCAGGAGGCCGCATGTCCCTCGACGCCGAAAGCGTGATCGATCGCCGCCGCCTGAAGCGGCGGCTGACGTTTTGGCGCGTTGCGGCGGTGGTCCTCGGGCTCGGCTTCATCGTTGCGCTGAGCCTGAGCGAGCAAACCGGCTCGCCGAGCTTCCTGCCACACGTGGCCCGGGTTTCGATCAGCGGCGTCATCACCGACGATGCCGAGATGCAGGACCTGATCGACCGGGTGGCAAAGTCCGACCAGGTCAAGGCGGTCATTCTCGACATCAATAGCCCAGGCGGCACCACCACCGGCGGCGAGGCCATGTACGACGCGGTGCGGCGGCTGGCGGAAAAGAAGCCGGTCGTTGCGGTGTGCGGCACGCTCGCGACCTCCGCCGCCTATATCGTCGCGCTCGCCACTGACCGCATCTTTGTCTACGGCAACACCATCACCGGCTCGGTCGGCGTGATCTTTCAATGGGCCGACGTGACCGAGCTCATGAAGACGCTCGGCATCAAGGTCGAAGAGGTGCGGAGCGGGCAGCTGAAGGCGGTACCGAACCCCTTCCAGCCGACTGACGAGAGGGCCCGCGAGCTGACGGAGGAGATGGTGCAGGAGGCCAAGGTCTGGTTTGTCGACCTGGTCGAAAAGCGACGCGAGATCGAGCCTGCAAGCATTCCGGGGCTGACCGAGGGCCGCATCTATTCCGGGCGCCAAGCGGTCGAATACAAGCTCGTGGATCAAATCGGAGATGAGAAGACGGCAATGAAATGGCTGCGCAAGGAGCGCACGGTCGCGCAGGGCCTGCGCGTCGTGGAATGGAAGCCGAAGAGCGACAGTGAAGGTCTGTTCGGCTGGATGCTCCACTCCATGGCGACCGCCATCGGCATCCCGGCGGAGCAAATTGCCGGCATAATTACTCAAGTTTCTTCGAGGCTTAAGCTTGACGGTCTCATTTCCGTTTGGCACCCTGCGCAAGGCTAGAGGGGCGGTGCGGGCAGAGATTGCCGGCCGGTGGGGCGTACAATGATCAAGTCGCAGTTGATTCAGCGCGTGGCCGGTGCCAATCCGCATCTCTTCCATCGAGATGTTGAGCGCATCATCAGTATAGTGCTCGACGAAATTACCAGCGCGCTCGCGCGCGGCGACCGCGTCGAGCTGCGTGGGTTCGGTGCCTTCACGGTGAAGCACCGGGCAGCACGGCAGGGACGCAATCCTCGCACCGGCGACACGGTGTTCGTGGAGGACAAATACGTCCCCTTCTTCAAAACGGGCAAGGAGCTGCGCGAGCGCCTGAACCCGAACGGCGACGACAGCCATTAAAGCTCGAGCGACCTGAGAGGAGCGTCGGTGCGGCGCAAACTCATTCTCGGCCTCATCGTGATTCCGCTCGGCGTGCTGCTCGCGGCGCTCGCCGTCGTCAATCGCCACGCCGCCACGCTTTATCTCAACCCGTTGGGGGGAGGCGATGCTGGCCCCGCCCTTGAGGCGCCGCTCTTCCTCTTCCTGCTCGCCGCCCTCGCCGTCGGTCTCATCGTCGGCGGCTGTGCCACCTGGCTCAGTCAGGGCAAATGGCGGCGCACGGCACGCGAGACGAAAAGCGAGGCCCGCGCCTTGCGGCGTCAGGCCGATCGCCTCGAGAAAGAGCTGGAAGGCGGCGCCGACAGGCGTGCCCCGCCTCGCGCCCGGCTCGCCGCGGACTGAGTAGACACTTCCTTATCCATTTCCGGCGCGTTTGGCCTTGCTGGGTCCCGGTTTCGACATGTTGCAGTGCGATGGACTTGGGGCCCTGGATTGCCTAGGGTGGCCCTGCGCATGCCCTATGCCACGGGGCGCATCCTCATCCGCGAGCTAAATTGGTGTCGGTGAAGGTCAAAATCTGCGGCGTACGCACCCCTGCAATCTTGGACGCAGCGGCGGAAGCCGGTGCCGACTATGTCGGCTTCGTCTTCTTTCCGAAGAGCCCGCGCCATATCGAGGTGGCCCAGGCACGTTCGCTTGCGGACAGAGCCAAGGGGCGCGTCGCGACGGTGGCCGTCCTCGTCGATCCCGATGACGGTCTGATCGACCGCGTCGTCGGCCTGGTCGGCCCCGACATTCTTCAGTTGCATGGCAGCGAGCGCCCCGACCGCGTTGCCGCGATCAAGGCCCGCGCCGGGCGCACTGTCTTCAAGGCTGTAGGGGTCTCCGATGCCGCCGAAGCTGCAAGCGCCGCGCTTTATGCAAAGACCGCCGACATGGTGCTGTTCGACGCGAAGCCTTTGCCCACCTATAGTCTGCCTGGGGGCAATGGCGTGAGCTTCGACTGGACCCGACTGCGGGGCCTTTCGCTCAAGGAACCCTTCGGGCTGTCCGGTGGCCTGACCGCCGACAATGTCGCCGAAGCCATCGCGCTGACTGGAGCATCTTTGGTCGACGTCTCCTCCGGCGTCGAGCATGCCCCGGGCGAGAAGGATGCGGCCCTTGTGGCACGCTTCATTGCGGCGGCAAAAGCGGCGGAACTACGCCAACAGGCGAAAGCGTCATGAGCGCCCGGACCGAGCAAAGCGCGTTAAACACCTATCGTGGCGGCCCGGACGAGCGCGGCCATTTTGGTTTGTATGGCGGCCGTTTCGTCGCCGAGACGCTGATGCCGCTCATTCTGGATCTGGAGCGCGCCTATACCGAGGCAAAGGACGATCCGAGCTTCCAGGCCGACCTGACCGGTATGCTCGCCCATTATGGCGGCCGACCGAGTCCGCTCTATTTCGCCGAGCGCATGACCGAGCATCTCGGCGGCGCCAAGATCTATTTCAAGCGCGACGAGCTGAACCACACCGGCTCGCACAAGATCAACAACTGCCTCGGTCAGATCCAGCTTGCGCGCCGCATGGGCAAGACCCGCATCATCGCCGAGACCGGCGCCGGGCAGCACGGCGTTGCGGTGGCGACGGTCGCCGCGCGCTTCGGCCTGCCCTGCGTGGTCTATATGGGCGCGACCGACATCAAGCGGCAGCGCCCCAACGTCTTTCGCATGAAGCTGCTCGGCGCCGAAGTGCAGCCCGTCACCTCCGGTTCCGGCACACTCAAAGACGCCATGAACGACGCGCTGCGCGATTGGGTCGCCAATGTCGACGACACGTTCTACATCATCGGCACCGTGGCCGGCCCGCACCCCTATCCCGCCATGGTGCGCGATTTCCAATCGGTGATCGGCAAGGAAGTGCGCGAGCAGATGCTCGAGCGCGAGGGACGTCTTCCCGACAGCCTCGTCGCCTGCATCGGCGGCGGCTCCAACGCCATGGGACTCTTTCATAGTTTCCTCGACGATCCCTCTGTCGCCATCTATGGGGTCGAAGCCGGCGGCTATGGCCTCGATGTGGCGAGCGGCCACGCAGCCTCGATGACCGGCGGCAAGCCGGGCGTGCTCCACGGCAACCGCACCTATCTTCTCCAGGACGACGACGGGCAGATCATCGAGGGCCACTCCATCTCGGCCGGTCTCGATTATCCCGGGGTGGGTCCCGAGCATGCCTGGCTCAGGGATTCCGGCCGCGTGAATTACGTTTCGGTGACCGATAAGGAAGCGCTCGACGCGTTTCAGCTTTGCACGAGCCTCGAAGGCATCATCCCCGCGCTCGAGCCCTCGCACGCGCTCGCTTATGTGCAGAAGCTTGCACCCACGCTGCCGCCCGACAATCTCCTGGTGATGAATCTTTGCGGGCGCGGCGACAAAGATATTTTCGCCGTGGCCGAGCATCTCGCGATGGAGATGTAAGCGTGACGCGCATCGACAGAAAATTTGAAGAGTTGAAGCGGGAGGGCCGAGCCGGCCTCGTCACTTTCGTGACCGCGGGCGATCCAGACTATGAAACCTCGCTCAAGATCCTGAAAGGCCTGCCGGCGGCCGGTGCCGATGTCATCGAGTTCGGCATGCCTTTCTCCGATCCCATGGCCGACGGCCCGGCGATCCAGATGTCCTCCCAGCGTGCGCTTAAGGGTGGGCAGACCATGGTCAAGACGCTCGCCATGGTGCGCAGCTTTCGCGAGCAGGACCAAACCACGCCCATCGTGCTCATGGGCTATTACAACCTGATCTATGTCTACCCGGTCGATCGCTTCATCCTCGACGCCATCAAAGCAGGCGTGGACGGTCTGATCGTGGTTGATGTCCCGCCCGAGGAAGACGAGGAGCTGTGCGTTCCGGCGCTGAAGGCGGGGCTCAACTTCGTTCGTCTTGCGACCCCCACCACCGACGCCAAAAGGTTGCCGGCCGTTCTCGCCAACACCTCGGGTTTCGTCTATTACGTATCTATCGCAGGCATCACCGGCACCGCCGCGCCCGACATTGGCGACGTGAAGGCGCATCTCGGCTGCATCAAGGCACATACGGCCTTGCCGATCGCCGTGGGCTTCGGCGTGAAGACACCGGAACAGGTGAGTGCGATCGCCGAGATTGCCGAAGGCGTCGTCGTTGGCTCCGCCATCGTCACGGCCCTAGCCGACAGCCTCGATCAGGCGGGCAAGGCGACGGCGGCAACGTCCTCCGGCGTCCTTGGACTGGTCGGACGCTTGGCGTCAGCTTTGCGCCACCCCGCTGAAGCCGCGGCGCTGCGGGCATGAAACGAACGTGATGTGATCGCTTTTCGAGAGTTCGGTACACCGTGAACTGGATCAACAACGTTGTCAGGCCGAAGATCAGGAGCATCCTCCGCAAGAAGGAGGTGCGCGACAATCTTTGGGTGAAGTGCCCCGAGACGGGGCAGATGATCTATTACAAGGACCTTGAGGCCAATCAGTTCGTGGTCCCGGGCTCCAACTATCATATGCGGATGTCCGCATCGGCCCGCCTCAAGCACATCTTCGATGACGGCGACTACGATGCGATTGCGCTGCCCGAAGTCCCGCTCGATCCCCTCAAGTTCCGCGACGAACGCCGCTACACCGACCGCCTGAAAGACGCCCGCAACAAGACCGGCCTCACCGACGCCGTGCTCGTCGGCGCCGGCCGTCTTGAGGGCCAGCGCATCGTCGCCGCAGTGCAGGATTTCGATTTCCTTGGCGGCTCGCTCGGCACCGCCGCAGGCGAGGGGGTCATCGCCGGCATGCGCGCCGCGGTCAAGCGCCAGACACCCTTTATCCTTTTTGCGGCCTCGGGCGGCGCCCGCATGCAGGAGGGCATTCTGTCGCTCATGCAGATGCCACGCACGACGGTCGCCGTGCAGGAGTTGCGCGAGGCGAAGCTTCCCTATGTCGTCGTGCTCACTCATCCGACCACTGGCGGCGTGACGGCCTCCTACGCCATGCTTGGCGATATTCACATCGCGGAGCCAGGCGCCCTGATCGGATTTGCGGGCCCGCGCGTGATCGAGCAGACCATCCGCGAGCAGCTACCGCCCGGCTTCCAACGCGCCGAATATCTGCTCGACCACGGCATGGTCGACATGGTTGTGCACCGGCACGCCTTGCGCGGGACGCTGGCGCGCATTTGCCATCTGCTCACGCATCGCCGGCCCGAGCGCGAGATCGCCATTCCCGAGGAACTCGGCGGTATCGTCTATCACGCCCCGGCCTCGACGCTCATCTCGGGCGACGGCAACGTCATCGAAACCGAGATATTTTCTGAGGATGACGATGAGTCCGTCCGCAGCTCAGGTAACGGTGTCGACCCCAACCCACCCCAAAGCAACTAAGGCCTCCGCACTTGACGACGTTGCCCCATAGCGACGGGGATCGTTCACCGCGTCCGCTTGTCTCAGCGAGCACAACCCTGCTCGAGAGCCTGAAAGCGCTGCACCCGCAGTCCATCGATCTGTCCCTGGGGCGCATCGAGCGCCTCCTTGCCGCGCTCGGTCATCCCGAAGAGAGCCTGCCGCCGATGGTGCATGTTGCGGGGACAAATGGCAAAGGCTCTCTGATCGCTTTCCTGCGCGCGATTGCGCAAGCGCTCGGCGCGCATGTGCATGTCTACACCTCGCCGCATCTCGTCAACTTCCATGAGCGCATCGTTCTGGCGGGACCGAACGGCGCCGCGCCCATCGGCGAAGCCCAGCTCGTCGACTGCCTGGCCCGCGCCGAGGCCGCCAATAGCGGCGAGCTCATCACACTCTTTGAGATCACGACCGCCGCCGCGTTTCTTGCTTTCGCCGAGACCCCGGCGGATTTGCTGCTGCTCGAGACCGGGCTCGGCGGCCGCCTCGATGCAACCAATGTCGTGGCGAAGCCGCTGCTGACGGCGATCACGCCGATTTCCATCGACCATGTCTCCTTTCTCGGCGAGACCTTGACGGCAATCGCGGGCGAGAAGGCGGGCATCCTGAAGCCGGGCGTGCCCTGCGTGGTGGGACGGCAGGAGCAGCAGGCCCTGGACGTGATCGAGGCTCGTGCCGCCGCCATCGGCGCGCCGCTGCATATCGCAGGCCGCGACTTTGACACGTTCGAGCAGCAGGGACGCCTGATCTTCCAGACCAATTCCACCTTGCTGGATCTGCCGCTGCCGCGGCTTGCCGGCAGGCACCAGATCGACAATGCCGGGGCGGCCATCGCCGCGGCCAGCATCGTGTTCGGAGATACCCTCAGGGGCGATGCCATCGACCACGGCCTCACCCATGCCGTCTGGCCGGCGCGGCTCGAACGGCTGCCGCCGGGCGGCCTGCATGCTTATGTCGGCGACGGCACCGAGATCTGGCTCGATGGCGGTCATAATCCTGCCGGCGGCCAGGTCATCGCCCACGCCCTCGCCGAGCTTGACGAGCGCCTGCCGCGCCCCGTGCATCTCATCTGGGGCATGATGGAGACCAAGGACGCACACGCCTTCATCGCCCCCTTCAAGGGATTGGTTGAGCGCGTCTATACCGTTCCGATTCCGGATGAAGCCAATGCCTTCGACGCCGAGCCTCTCGCATCGATTGCCGCGGACGAGGGTTTCGAGGTCGTGGCCGCCAATAGCGTGCCCGAAGCTCTCATGCAGTCGGGCGCCGCGCTGCGCGGCCCGTCGCGCGTGCTCATTTGCGGCTCGCTCTATCTGGCGGGACAAGTACTGAAGCTGCACGGCGCAGCCAGCGCGGCCGCGCGTTCCGGCGCGTAGCGCTGAGAGTTAGACGAAACTGGAAAGACGCGCGGGCTACGCCGTGATCGACCCGGTGATCCAGTCGGCAAGACGGTTTTTCGGCTGCGCGCCTGTCTGCGTCGCGGCCAGCTCGCCATCCATGAAGATCATCAGCGTCGGGATCGCGCGCACATTGTAGCGCGACGGCGTACGCGGATTTTCGTCGATGTTGATCTTGGCGATCTTCACCTTGCCGTTCATTTCCTTAGCGATCTCTTCGAGCGCGGGCGCGATCTGCCGGCAGGGTCCGCACCACTCGGCCCAAAAATCCACAACCACAGGAGTCGTCGATTTAAGCACTTCGGCCTCGAAGGTATCGTCGGAAACGATCTGGGTCGCCATTGGCATCTCCTGAATTCCCCGGCGACAACCGCTCGGGCCGGCAGGGGCAACCTAGGTATCGGCCTACGCGGCGTCAAGGCTCGCCCCCCGCCGTAGAATGCGGCGTTCGGCAGCATCAAGAAATGGCGAGTCGATCTCCATAAGGCGCGGGCCGTCGGTCCACAATAAAGCGGTTCGAATCGCCCGCCCGGGGAAAAGGCTCGCGAGCGCAACCCGGTAAGCGGCGAGCTGGGCGATATAGGCGGGCGACACGTCCTTTTGCCGTGTCGGCGGCGGCCGGTTGGTCTTGTAGTCGAGGACCAGAAGGGCATCGTCGAGGATCGCCAGGCGGTCGATCTGGCCTTCGAGATCGAAACCTTCAACGCCTTCGCCAATACGCGCCATGATCGGCACTTCGGCCAAGCTTCCGGGCGCGAACAGGGGAGCAAAGTCCGGCTCCCGTACGATCGCCAAGGTTTCCGCTACGACCTCCTCCAGAATCGTGGAGGTGAGATCGCTGCCCCCTGCGGCCACAAAGGCTCGCGCGGCGCGCTCCTGATCGGCGGCTCCAACCTTCGGCAGATGCTGCAACAGGGCATGCACGAGCCGCCCACGGGCGTAGCGGCTGTCGGCGGCAAGCGCTCGCGGACCGAGAGGGGGCTGCTCCATGAAATAAGCGGCAAGGCCTAGTTCGACGTCGGCGCCGATTCCGGATGGCGTGAGCCTGAGCCGGGACGGTTCGGGCATGGCCGGCCGGCGCGCCCAGTCCGGGAGCGGCGGCGGCGCTGGCCGCTCCTTTGAGGTTTGCGTCCCTGTTACTGGATTGTCCTGCGGGCTTGCCAGCCGCAATACGGCGCGGCCAGCTTCGGCCTCGGCCTCCGTCAGCACGCCGGCGAGGCCGTCTTTGACGAGGCGGTACCAGGAAAGACTGTCGGGCTCCTTCTGGCCTTGCCAGCCGCAGACATAGAGCCGGTCTTGTGCCCGCGTCATCGCCACGTAGAGCAGGCGATTATATTCCTCGAGGTCCGCCTGTTTTTGCCGCTCCTTGGCCTCCTCCAGCACCTGGAGATCGGCGCCGCCCGGCGCCCAGACCAGATGGCCGATCTCGTCCGGCGGGACGTCCAGCCTATCCAGCTTGTAGAGGCGCGGCCCTTGCAGGCGCGGCGTCATGCAGGTGTCGGGCAGAAACACGATCGGCGCTTGGAGGCCCTTGGCGCCATGCACCGTCATGATGCGAACCTCGTCGCGCTCCTGCTCCATGTCGCGCTTGATCTCGAGGTCGCCAGCGCGCAGCTGATCGATAAAGCCTTGCAGCGAGGGTGCCGCATCGCGGTCGTAGGCGAGCGCGAGGTCGAGGAACTCATCGATCGCCTCCGCGGCCTCGGGGCCGAGTCGCGTCAGCAGGTGCTTGCGCATCTCCTGGTCGTTCTCGACGAGCACTCCGGCGAAGAACTCGTAAGGCGGGATGAAGTCGATGCGCCCGGCCCATTTGTTGAGGCGGTCCGCTGTCGCCGCGAAACGCGGGTCTTCGCCCTTCTTGCCATTGAGCGTGGACCAGAGGGAGCGTGTGCGCCCATAGGCCACGCGGAACAGGTCGTCGTCATTGAAATTGAAGAATGGGCTCTTGAGGACCACCGCGAGCGACAAGTCGTCGTCGCGCATCAAGAGCACATCCGCCAGTGCCGCGAGATCCTGCACTGCGAGTTGCTCCATCAGGCGCATGCGGTCGGCGCCCGCCACGGGAACGCCTTCGCGCTTCAGCGCCCGGATCATGGGCGCGGTGAACGGCTCGCGCCGCCGCACGAGGATCAGCACGTCGCCGGCTCGGATCGGCCGGCCGGCGGACTCCAATTCCTGGTCTTCCGCGAGCCAGGACTTGATGCAGCGCGCGATGCGCCCGCACAGGGCATCCACCGCGCGGGCACCGACACTGCTTTCGTTCCACGGCTCGAAGGGCGGTGCGGCTTGCGGCTTCGCGTCCGCCTCCGCCGCCCATAGCTCCACCAGCCCGGCCTGACCGTGTCGAAAGGCGTGATGCTGGATGACGGCATTTTCCTGCCACGTCAGCCCCTTGGCGGCTTCGGGCTTCGCAAACACCTCGTCGACCGCTTTCAGCACCGGCACCGTGGAGCGAAAGGAGAGATTGAGCGGCACCTCGTGCCAGGTGAGATCGATCGCTGCGGCGCGTTGCCGGAAGGCTCGTCCAACCTCTGCGAAACGTGCGGGATCGGCACCCTGAAAGCTGTAGATCGACTGCTTCTCGTCGCCGACGGCGAAAAGCGTGCGGGTCTGCTCGCTCGCGCCTTCGCCCGCGAAGAACTCTTCCGCCAGACGCTCGATAATGCCCCATTGCGCGGGATTGGTGTCCTGGGCCTCGTCGACCAGAATATGGTCCATGCCGCCGTCGATCTTGTAGAGCACCCAGGCAGCCGCGCCCGCGCGCGACAGGAGGTTCGCCGCTTTGACGATCAGATCCTCGTAGTCGAGCGCGACCTCGGCCTGCTTGCGCCGCTGATACTCGCCTTGCACCGCGTCGGCGATCAAGAGCAGTGCGCTGCTCGCTTCCGCCGCGCGCAGCAGAGAAAGCCTGCGATCGGTCTCCGCAAAAGTCACATGCGCCGCGTCGAGGGCGGCACAGACGCCGGGCGCATCCGTTTTGAAACCGGCGCTGCACATCCGCTTGCGCGGCTTTCCCTCCCCCGTACAGAACAGGTTGCGCAAGGCAGCGATCCGCGCCTCGCCGACCGTGCCTTTGACGGACGACAGTGCCACGGCGACGCGATCGTCGTCCTTCGTGCAGCCGAAACTCTGTAACGCAGAGATAGAGTCATCGATGATGCCGTCGCTGATGACATTGGCGACGGTCTCGACGAGCGCGTCCTCGCAATCCTGTTCGATGTCGAAGAGCTGCTTCAGGGCCGCGCATTCCGCCGCCGCCCAATCGCCGAGGCCGTCATGCAGCGCCATCATGCGCTGGAGCGCCTCGCGCTTGGCGATCACGGTGTCCACCACCTGGCGGAATTGCTCCTCCGCCGCGACGCCGATGATCTTGGCGAGCGCCTTGCCGAGCATACCGTCACGCTCCTCGGCGGCCCGTGCGATGACCGCATCGAAGGCAGCGCGTCGCAGCAGCACGGCGCTTCGTTCATCGAGAACGGCAAAATGTGGACTGACGCCGGCTTCCAGCGGGAAGCGCTGCAACAGGCGCTCGCAAAAGCCGTGGATGGTATAAATCTTGAGCCCGCCTTTTGCCTCCAAGGCTTGCGCGAAAAGCCGCCGTGCGCTCCGCATCTCTGCGTCGTCAGGCTCTCTGCCGTTGAGGCGCAGCAGCCGGGCGCGCAACTTTTCTTCAGACGTTGTCGCCCACTTGGCCAGCTCCTTGAGCAGCCGGTTCGACATCTCCGCGGCAGCGGACTTCGTGTAGGTGAGGCAGAGGATTTTTTCCGGCCGCGACCCCGCGAGCAGGAGGCGCAAGCCGCGCCGCACGAGCACCTCGGTCTTGCCCGTGCCGGCATTCGCCGACACCCAGGCCGAGGCGGAAGGGTCCGAAGCCCGTGCCTGATTGGCGTCGGCGTCGTTGAGGAGGTTCGTTCCGCTCATCGGAAATCCTCTTCGGCATCGGCCGTCAGCCACTCCTTCAGGCGGGCAAGCTGCTCATAGTCGTCATAGCGATAAAGCTTTTGGAAGGCGGCGCCTGGACGGCGTTTCACCTCGTAGGGCGTGTCGGCGTAAGAGAAATGCATAACCAGGGCCTCGAGCGCAACCCGTGCGGCCGCGGCAAGCATCTCAGGCGATGCAGAGGCCGCGTCCTGTTCTTCGCCGCCTGTGTATCGTCCCGTCGCCCGGATGTAGCGCAGCGATTCGACGGTATGCGGACGAAGCTCACCGAAGCCGCCGCCCAACGCGATGGCAGCCTCCAGGGGGAGCTGCGGCGCAAACAATTCGCCGACCTGTTTCGGTCCGGGTACGCTTCCGGTCTTGTAGTCATAGATCCTGACGCTGCCATCCTCGGTGACGTCGATACGGTCGGCACGCGCGGTGAGGCGGAATTCGACGTCGAGCCCGAGATCGAGCGCGCCTTCGACCTCGGTCTCGGTGCGGAGATTGCCCGTGCGGCGCGCCGGTTCCGTCGCGGCGAACCACCGTGCGAAGCGCTGGAAGTGGGGACGCCAGAACGCTTCGACACGAGGCGAGCCGCCGAGATTGGCGAAGCGCCGATCCGCGATCGCAACCAGCGCGCCCAAGATGTCGTCCGGCAGAGTGTCGGGATATTGGACGGCGAAATCATGGAGCGCGCCGTGCACGATCTGACCCCGAAGCGACTGATCCGGCTCGGCCTCCAGCGCCTCGAATGGATAAAGCTTGAGAATGTCCCTTGCGAAAATCTCATAAGGATTCGCGAGCCAACGTTCGATGCGGGTCACGCTCAGACTGCACGGACGGCTTTCGACAGGCGGACGGGGCGCGGGCGGAGACGCAGGTGCAAAGTGGTCGACCCGGTCGCGTTCACGGGCCCAGGCGAGCCACGGCTCCTTCGGCGCGATCTTCTCCTGCAACCTCGCGGCGTCCACGAGCGCGAGCAGGCGCTGCAGCCAGCGCGAGGGCACCGTCTCGACGCCGTCCACCTTGAGCGCGCGGGTGAGATAGACAGCTTGCGCGCCCAAGCCTTGCGCGAAGTCGTGAGCTGAGAGACCCATGCGCCGTTCAGGCGGGGGAAGCCCGAGCGCCTCCCGCATCGGGCGGCTGAGCCAGGGGTCCGCCTCCTGCGGCCGAGGCCACACGCCTTCATTGAGGCCGCCGAGAATGACGATGTCCGGCTGCTGGAGACGGGCTTCGAGCGGTCCCCATATAAAGAGGCGGGGATGGGCGGCGGCGCGGGGGCGGACCACCTGGCCCGCCAGTAGGCTGCGATAGAAGGACGGGTAGTCGCCGGCGCTCAAGGCGAGCCCGCTGCCTTTGGCGATCAGTTCGGCCATCAGCACGGACAGTGCTTCGCCGGCTTCGCCCTGCCAAAGCCCGTTTGCGGACGCGTTCGCGTCTTGCGCCAAAGCATCGGCCACGGCGCTGTGGGCGGTGGCTATTCCAGTTGCGGACCGTAAACCGCGACCGGCGACGAGGCTCGTCAGCGGCGCAAACGCCTCTTCAAGATCGGCGACGAGCTTCAATGCATCGGCTTGCGCCTCCTCGCCGATACGGCGGTGTTTGTCCTCGTCCCGCGCCGCTTTGAGCGCGCTCGCAACGCCCTCCAAGCCCTGTCCGACATAGACGTTCCGGAACGCGCCGCGTTCGACCGCGCGCGCGGCCTTCCGAATCTCGCCGGGGCGGCGGCCCACGAGCGTCAGCGGGTGCTTGAGCAGCGCCATGAGCTGCGCCGGGCCGAAATTGCTTTCCATCGCGCCGAGGATGAGATCGAGAAAGGCGCCGGGTGCGCTGCGCGTGAGCGGCACTCCCGCCGAATCGTCGATGGTCAGGTTGAAGCCTCTGAGCCGCGCGGCAACACGGCGTGCGAGGACCCGATCGGGCGTAATGAGCGCCGCGGTCTTGCCCGCGATGTCGCTGGAGGATTTGAGGATCAGCGCGATGGCCTCGGCCTCGTCATGGGCGGTCGGCGCCGCGAAACTCTGAAGTCCCGAGACCGCGTTGGCGAGGCTCGCCCGTCCTTGCGGCGAAAGCCCATCGTCGTTGAGAAAGTTCTGCCAAAGATCCGTGCTCTCGGCCGGGCGCAGTGCCTCGCACACAAGATGCAGCCGGGCACGCTGCATGGCGTCGGGCGCGCTGCCTGCGACATACGCGACAGAACTGCGCTCGACCCCGAGCCTGCGCAGCAACTCAGCCATGCCGGCCTGAGGATGCTCGGGATATTTTGGCAAGGAAGCCCAGCTCTCAGGATCGAGGTCGATATCGAGCCCGGGCAGCACTACCGCGCCCTGCGGCAAGGACGCGATCACCTCAAGCAGCCGCGCGGTGGCAGGCACCGTCCCGGTCGAGCCTGCGGCGATCACGGGATATGCCGGCGGATCGGCGGCGAGACGATCGGTCTCCTCATGCATCAACGCGTTGCGGCGTGCCACCGGCGAGACGAGACCGTTATCGGCGAGATAATCGGGCCAGTGCTGCGTGACGATCTTGAGGAAGTCGGCGGTGATTTCCCAATGCGCCGCGTGAGCTTCCGGCACGATATTTTCGAGCGCGTCGAGAGTGACTTCTTCATTCTCGATGAAGTCCATCAGCCGCGCGAGATCGGCCGCAAGATGCGACGCTTGCGCGGGCGTCCCGCCGAGAATGGGGAGCATATCGGCGGGATCGGCGATTGCGTCGCGGCGCAGGACCGATCCCCAGGCAAGAATAAGCCGCATAAGTGCAAGGCGCCGCGGCAGCGCCCCGATCGCAGCCACGCCCGCAGCACCATCGTCGGCCTCGGTGCCCGCCCCGAAGACAAGGGCGGCATCTTCGTCCGGATCGCCAAGGGTCCGGATGCGCGGCAGCAGCAGGGCGTTGCTCCCGCTTTCGGATAGGAAAGCCTCGCGCAGGCCCCGCGCAGCCCGCCGCGTCGGCAGATAGATTGTGGTGAGCGGAAGGGAGAGTGGGTCCGGCTGCAATCCTCCGGCGATCGGCAGGTCGCCATGGAGCAGAGCACGCGCGAGGATGGTCAGGAACGGCGCCGAAGGCGGGATGGTGTAGAGCCGCGGCGTGGCTGACAAAGGCTCAGGCACCTTCTCGCTCGAATGAGGCCTCGGCCTCGGTGAGGGCTTCCGGGGTGCCGACATGCATCCAGCATCCGTCGAGTGGCGCGCCGTACAGCCTTCCGCGCTGGAGCGCCCGGTCCCAGAGGAGGTTCAGCGAAAACGGGACAGCCGGACTGTCGGCGAAAAGCCGCGCTTCGCAGAGGGAGACGCCGGCAAAGGCGAAGGGGACGGTGTCGCGGTCGCCGCGGCGCGTGAGGCGCCCGTCAGGCTCCATCGCAAAGTCGCCACGTCCGGCAAAGCCGATGCTTGTCTTGAGCGGAGCGAGCAGCAAGAGGCAGTCCATGGCATCTGGGTTCCACAACCGCGTCATGTGCAGCAGCGCCGGCGTTGGACCCTCGCGCCAAACCGAATCGGAGTTGTGAATGAAGAACGGCCCATCGCCGAGAAGCGGCAGCGCCTTCATCGCTCCGCCGCCCGTATCGAGCAACTGCGCGCGCTCGTCGGAGATGACGATGGCAGGCTTTCGTCTTGCGCGGAGATGCAGCTCAAGAAGATCGGCGAGGTAATGCACGTTCACGACGGTCTTTTCGACGCCGGCATCCGCCAGACGATCCAGCACATGATCGATGAGCGGACGGCCGGCGAGCGGGACGAGGGGCTTAGGGATGCGCGAGGTGAGCGGCCGCATGCGCTCGCCATAACCCGCAGCCAGCACCATCGCGGTCTTGACCGCCGTCATGGGGAGATGCCCTCAAAGCGCGAGAGGCGGCAATGCTGCGCTCGCGGGAAGCTCTCGCGCGTACCAGCGCCGCAGCTCCGCCAGGTCGGGGTGGGAAAGGTCGCGTTCCAAATAGTGCGCGACACGCGGGATGTGAGCGAGATAGCCGAGCTTACCGTCGCGCTTGGCCAACCGCGAGAAGATGCCGAGGATCTTGCTGTTGCGTTGCGCGCCGAGCGTCGCGTAGAGCGAACGGAAATCGTCGCTCGAAAAATGCTGGTTTTGTGCGGCACGCGCGGAACAGTAGCGATCGAGCAGGGCGGCTTCAAGCGATTCCGGGACGTCAAGGCGGGCGTCCTGGAGCAGCGAGACTAGATCGTAGGCTTTCGGGCCGATCAGGGCATCCTGGAAGTCGAGAACGCCGACACGGCCGATACCGTCACGTTCGGCCAGCCACATCAGGTTCGGCGAGTGGAAGTCGCGTAAGGTCCAGCCGGTGTCGGCCTTCGCTGCCGCCGCAAGCAGCGGGCGCCAAAGCGCGAGGAACTCCTCGCGCTCGGCTTCTGGCGTGGGCTTGCCGTGCAGCGCTGGCCAGAACCAGTCGATCAGAAGCGACGCCTCGATCAGCATCGCCTCCTCGTCATAGGACTGAAGCTGGTAAGGCGCATGGCTGTCGATCGTCAGCAGCGTCGGCGGGGGTTCTTGCGCGAGCGTGAGCAAGACATCGACCGCGGCGCCATAAAGATCGGCCATCGCGCTGCCCGCCGCGATCTCTATGCCGAAAACGCGGTCACCCAGATCTTCAAGCAGAAGGAATCCCTGGTCGAGGTCGAAGGCGTAGACGGCAGGCGCCTCCACACCTTGATTGCGTAACTCGTGCGCGATGGCGACGAAGGGAGTCACGTCCTCCGCGAGATGCACGAGCGCACTATAGGGCTTGCCGTCTTTTATGGGCGGGCCGTCGGCCTGCCGTGGCGCATTCATGAGGATTGCAGTGCGATGTGGGAGATCAAATCGTGCATAGCTGCGCGTCGAGGCATCGCCTTGCAGATAATGCGCGACCGCGTCGGCGTAGGGCGTGCCCTCAATGAATTCACACAGCGCGCGCAGCCGCTCCAGCCGCTCCCGCCAGATGCCGCGACCCGTGAGGAAGAGGGACCGGCGATTGGGCTCGGCGGTCTCCTCCAGCGCGATGTCGAGGCGGTCGGCGGGGAGCCAGTCAGCCGCGCGCTCCGGCCATTCGACGATCAGCGCGCCTTCGCCGAGCGCATCGTCGAGACCAAGCTCTTCGATCTCGCCCGGCTGCAAACGATAAAGATCGCAATGAGCGAGCGGAAAGCGTGGCGTGTCGTATCTTTGGACCAGCGCGAAAGTCGGACTCGGCACTTCGCTGTCGCCGGAAATCCGCTCTATCAGGGAACGAGCCAGCGTAGTCTTACCCGCACCGAGCGGACCGCTTAGGGTGACGACATCGCCGCGCCGCAAAATCAGCGCAAGGCGGCTGGCGAAACGGTCGAGCTGGGTGAGGTCGAGACTGTCTAGGGTCCAGGATGCTGTCATCCGGCACGGCTTGTGAGATAGCGCCGCTCGGACTGTGCAGGCCGCTCAGCCTCGGGATCCCGCCGCAGCGGCAGAAGCACGCGGACCTTCGTTCCTTGCCCCGGTGCCGAGGATAGAGCGACCCTGCCGCCATGCAGCTCGACGAGGCTCTTCACGAGCGCGAGGCCAAGACCCGCGCCGCGATGGCGGGAGCCATGCGACCGGCTTTCGAAGCGCTCGAACACGGCGGTCTGATAGTCCTCAGGGATACCGATCCCCTCATCCTCGACGGTGAGGGCTACCATTTCGTCCTCTTGCTGACAGGAGAGCGTGAGCGTTCCGCCGGCCGGTGAGAAGCCGATCGCATTGGAAAGAAGGTTGCGCAGAATCTGCACGACGCGCGCGCCGTCGGCAACGAACGTATCGACACACGCATCAACGTCCTGCTTGAGCGAGAGCTTGTTGCGCTGGATCTGCTCCTGAACGCTGTCCACGGCTTTCTGCATCAGCTCGCGAATATTGACCGTGCCGAGATCGAGCGCGAAATAGCCGGCATCCATGGTGGCGAGGTCGAACGCGGCGTCGGTGATGGCGAGCAGCGACCAGCCCGAGGTTTTGATGCCGCTGACATACTCGGCCTGGCGGTCGGCGAGCGAGCCGAAATGCCCGCTTTCCAAGAGTTCCGCGAAACCGAGGATCGTGGTCAGCGGCGTGCGGAGCTCATAGGACACGTTGGACAGGATGTTGGCACGCAGCCGGTCGGTCTTCTCCAGCGCCTCATTGCGGTCGCGCAGCGCGCGCTCCATCCGCTTTGAGTCGGACACGTCGATATAGGTCAAGAGCGTGCCCCCGTCGGGCAGCGGCAACGCCGCGCTGGCAATGACGCTGCCGTCGGCGCGGTCATACTGGCTTTCGTAGGGGCGCCTTTCGGCGACGATGGCGGTGACTTGCGCCTTGGTGCGCTCCCATGCTTCGGCGTCATCGTAGAACACGCGACAACGATTGATGATGTCCTCGATATGCGGCTTGGCATCGAGCTCCTCCTGGCTCAGATGCCAGATGCTGGCAAAGGCGCGGTTGTAGAGGCGCAGGCGTCCATTTTGGGCAAACACCGCGATGCCTTCGCGCAACGTATCGAGCGTTTCCCGCTGCACCTCGATCAGGGCGTTGTAGCGGCTCTCGAGCGCGATGCGCTCGGTGATGTTCTCATAAAGATAGGTCACGCCGCCGCTGTCGTCGGCATCGGCAATGACATGGAGAGTACGGCCGTCGGGAAGGTGCCATTGATCTTCCACTTGCGCATTGTTGCCGTAAGCCGAAACCCATGCCCCCTTCCAGTCGCGATAATCGGCGCGCTCTTGCAGGCGCCGCGCGTGACGCAGCCTGTCGAGGATCTCGCCATCGCGTGGATGACTACCGAGCCATTCAGGGTCGAGCTGCCACAGATCAACATAGGCCTGGTTGAAATGGGTGAGCCGCTGTTGGGGGTCGAACACGGCAAAGGCCGTGGCGAGCCTGTCGAAACTGCGGAAGCGTCCGCCGAAGCTTGCATCCGGCTCGGCTGGATGGCGATCCCGGGGCGGCTGCGCGTCAAGCAGGCTGCGCAAGCTCGCGACTTGCGCCTCGAGCTCCTTGTGCTTCTCGGCGAGGCTCACGAATTCGAGCCGGCGTCCCGCAAGATCTCGCACCTTCAGCGCGATCTTGCCCCCGGCGGCACGGCCATCTATCTCCACATGTTTGTCGCGCTGCATCCGCAGCATCAAATTGAAAGCCTCGCCGCGCTCGGCGAGCGCCTGAAGCGCGTCATCGATCTCGGCGGCCGAGGGTTCGTCAAGCCAAGCCGGGAAGTCGAGGATCTGGTCGGGATCCGACGGCACGCCGAGAGACGCCGGCAGCGTGGCGACCAGCAACTCGGGCTCGCCGTTGTCGCCGAAGCTCATGAGCAGTTGCGGCTCGGCCGTCAGAACGGTCTCGAGCGTGCTCTCCGCATGGCGGTAGTGTTCCGCCTTCCTGTTCGCGGCCCTCTCCGCGGACTGGGCGCGCTTCGTCGCGCGCAGAAAGCCGATCGCGGTCCCCACGGCGAAAATGATGATGCCGAGATTGACCCCGAGCGCGAGCAGCGAGCGCGCATCGAAGCTGCCGCCATCCACGGCAGCTTCGGCAGGAAGCGCGAGCAGCGTCGCGGCACCGATTGCAACGAAGAGGCGGAACGGCACGGTTGCCCACCTTTGTAAAGGTGCAGCCTCACCCCCGCTGGTCCGCATGGTCCCCCTCGCTCCAACGTCGCCGCGCATCGCCTCGCCGCGCCGCTCTAACGCTGCCACAGACATAACGGGCCGGGATCGACCCTCGCGAGCCTCAAGGCGAATCAAGGGCTAGCTTAGCCGCATGCAGGACTCTTGCCCACACTAGGCAATGCCAATTCGGTTAACGGATCGTTTACCTTGAGCATCCGTCTCGACTAATAGCGGTAATGGTCGGGCTTGAAGGGGCCCTCCACAGGCACGCCGATATAGTCCGATTGCTCAGGCGTGAGCTGGGTCAGCTTGACGCCAACCTTCCTCAGGTGAAGCACCGCGACCTTTTCATCGAGAAGCTTGGGAAGCGTATAGACATTTTTCTCGTAAGCATGGGGATTGGTCCATAGCTCCATCTGCGCCAGCGTCTGGTTGGTGAAGGATGCGCTCATGACGAAGCTCGGATGTCCCATGGCATTGCCGAGATTCACGAGCCGGCCCTCCGACAGAAGAATGATGCGGTGCCCGTCGGGGAACTCGATCTCATCCACCTGCGGCTTGATGTTGTCCCATTTGCAATTGCGCAAGGCCGCCACCTGAATCTCGGAATCGAAATGCCCGATATTGCAGACGATGGCGCGGTCCTTCATCTCGCGCATATGCTCCAGCGTTATGACGTCCTTGTTGCCCGTCGCGGTAACGAAGATATCCGCGCGCGGCGCCGCATCTTCCATCGTCGTGACTTCGTATCCTTCCATCGCGGCCTGTAGCGCGCAGATGGGATCCACCTCGGAGACGAGCACGCGGCAGCCGGCGTTGCGCAAGCTTGCGGCCGACCCTTTGCCGACATCGCCGAAGCCGGCCACCATCGCCACCTTGCCCGCCATCATGACGTCGGTGCCGCGGCGGATACCGTCGACCAGGCTCTCGCGGCAGCCATAAAGATTATCGAATTTCGACTTGGTGACGCTGTCGTTGACGTTGATGGCCGGGAACAGCAGCGTGCCCTTCTTGTGCATTTCGTAAAGGCGATGCACGCCGGTCGTGGTCTCTTCCGTCACGCCGCGGATATTCTTACCGATCTCGGTGTACCAGCCCGGCTTCTCCTTGAGCCGCTTATTGATGGAGGCGAAGAGAACCTCTTCCTCTTCGTTGGTCGCCTTCTCGAGAGAGGCTGTGTCGCCCTTCTCGACGCGGACGCCGAGATGCACGAGAAGCGTGGCGTCGCCGCCGTCATCGAGAATCAGATTGGGCGTGCCGCCGTCCGCCCACTCGAAGATGCGGTGCGTGTAGTCCCAATATTCCTCGAGGCTCTCGCCCTTATAGGCAAAGACCGGAATGCCGGCGGCGGCGATTGCAGCGGCGGCATGGTCTTGCGTCGAATAAATGTTGCACGAGGCCCAGCGAATATCGGCGCCGAGCGCCTTCAGCGTCTCGATCAGGACCGCGGTCTGAATGGTCATGTGCAACGAGCCGGCGATACGCGCGCCCTTGAGCGGCTGCGCGGCGCCATATTCCTCGCGCACGGCCATGAGGCCGGGCATCTCGGTCTCGGCGATGGCGATTTCCTTGCGGCCCCAATCGGCGAGCGCGATATCTTTGACGTGATAATTCATGTGATCCTCTCGGCCTTCAAACTGATAAAGATATATACAAGTCCTTATACCTTCTCAAGGGTGCTGGCGAGGTTTGTCGCCTCGGCCGAGATTGCTCAACCTTCGGATTTCGTTTAATTTAAAAGGAAATGCTGACGAGCAGGCGCGAAAGGGCCAGCCTTCGCTACTCGTCCTCGCCGAACCTCGACTCGACCAGCGTGACAAGAGCTTCCAGCGCCGCGTTGGCCTCGGCTCCATCCACCTCGATCAGAATGCTGTGGCCCTGCCCGGCGGCAAGCATCATGAGGCCCATGATCGAGGTGCCGCCAACTGTGTGGCCTTCGCGTGTGACGCGAACCTTCGCGTCGAAGCGTGACGCGGTGCGCACGAACTGTGCCGAGGCGCGCGCGTGCAGACCTTTTTTGTTTGGAATGACGACCTTGGCGAACCAGACGCCAGTGTCGGTGATGCCCCTGCGGGGTTTCGAGCGGGTTGCTGAATCCTCGGCCATGGCGCTGCCCGCTTTCAATGCGCCTGGAGGATGTGGCTCGCGACGCTGATATATTTGCGTCCCGCTTCTTGCGCCTGCGTGATGGCTTCTTCCAGCGCGCACTCGCCGCGAACGCTGGCGAGCTTGACCAGCATCGGCAGATTGACGCCGGCGATCACCTCCACATTCGCTCGCTCCATCGCCGAGATCGCGAGATTGGACGGCGTCCCACCGAACATATCGGTGAGTACGACCACGCCCTTGCCGGTGTCGACCCGCGCAAGTGCGGACAGCATGTCGTTGCGCCTGACGTCCAGATCGTCGTTGGGACCGATGGAGATCGTCTCGATCTGCTCCTGCGGTCCGACGACATGTTCGAGTGCAGCACGGAACTCGTGTGCAAGCTTGCCGTGGGTGACGATGACAACGCCGATCATTTTTTACCTAACTCGAGTTCCGGGCGCCCGAAGGCCGCTATCTTTGGCCGCGTGAGGGAAGCCGCGCAAGTCCGATCCGTGTCAAAAGTTCGGCCCGGCTCAAATCGGTGCATTCTTGGCCGCAGACAACAACGCCAGCTTGAGTTTCAGGGGCGCCGAAGCCTCGAACGGCATCAGGGTGAGACAGGGCAGTGATACTCCTGCCATCTCCGTACACGCCAACGGCTCCGGCGGAAGTCGCGGAACGCCATCGCGGTCCGCGAGATCGCAAACGAGCATCAGCCTCGCCTCGCTGCGATGCGCCACATTCATGATCCCAACGCCTCGAACCTCGATTTTTCCTGCCAGGGTCTCCGGCGCGAAGGCCACAAGGTTACCGCTTCCGTTTTTTTGTACCCAGACCTGATCGTCGGCGATCAACGCGGGCAGATCATGTCCGTCGCCGCCAAGCGCGATAAAGCGCAGCGCGAGATCGGATTTGCCTGCACCGGACTCTCCGCGCAGGAGCACGGCGCGGGCCCCGAAGGCGACGCAGGTGCCGTAAACAAGCTCTCGCCCTTCACTCAAGCAAGCCTCTTCGATTTCAAACGTCAGGCTGCCGGCAAGCGGATCACGAATCGGGCGCCGGTTTTGCGGTCCCCGCTTCCGCTCCTCTCCGCAAACGTTCGATTCTCAGCCCAGATGCGTCCGCCGTGCGCGGCAATGATCTGGCGTGAAATGTTGAGGCCGAGCCCTGAATTCTGTCCGAAGCTCTCTTGCGGCCGGTCCGTGTAGAAACGCTCGAAGATGCGCTCGAGGTTTTCTTGCGGGATCCCCGGCCCTTCGTCGTCGATCGCGATCTGAATGTTGGCGCCCTCGCGCTTCGCCGCGACGGACACGCGGCCGCCCGGCGGCGAGAAGGAGATAGCGTTCTCGAGCAGGTTGACGACCACCTGGCTCAAGCGGCTTTCATGCCCGGTAACGCGATAAGGGTGCCCGCCGGGCGCGTAAGCGACCTCGATCAGCACCTCCGGCGTGTCGTCGCGATGGATGTCGTTGAAGAGCGAAACCGTGCCGCGCAGGAGATCCGCCATGTCGACCGGTCTCGCGTCTTCGCGCGCAAGCTCGGCGTCGAGGCGCGAGGCGTCGGAAATATCGCTGATGAGACGGTCGAGACGCCTGACATCGTGCTGGATGATTTCCAGCAGCCGCTCTTTCGCTTCATCGGTCTTCGCGAGTGGCATCGTTTCCGTCGCGCTGCGTAGAGAGGTGAGGGGATTCTTGAGTTCATGCGCGACGTCGGCGGCGAAACTCTCGATGGCGTCGATCCGGCGATAGAGTGCCTGCGTCATGTCGCGGAGCGCGCCCGACAGATGGCCGATCTCATCCATGCGATCGGTAAAGTCCGGAATCTCGGCGCGCGCCTTGACGCTGTGGCGCACGTTCTCGGCGGCGGCGGCGAGACGCTGCATCGGACCCGCGATGGTGTTGGCGAGGATCATCGACAGAACCACGGTCACGGCTGCGGCAAAAAGCGAGACGCGCATAATGCCCCAACGCTCTGCCGCGACGATATTGTCGATGTCGCCGCCGCGTGTGGAGAGCAGCAGCACGCCGAGCACCGCGCGCATACGCTGGATCGGCACGGCGACGGAGACCATGAGTTCGCCCTTGTCGTTTACCCTGACGATCGGAACCGAGGTTCCGGTCAGGGCAGATGCGACCTCGGGATAGGCTTTGCCGTTCTCTCCGCCGATCTCGTTATAGGTCGGCAGGTCGTATTGACGGAGCCTTATCTTCACCGCCTGCCAGAAGGATGTCAGCGCATCGGTTTCCTCGACATCCGGCGGCGGCAGGTCGTAGCGAAGCACCTGTCCCCGGGAAAAGAACGTGTCGGAATCGAGAATGAGCGCGCCGTCGCGATTATAGATGCGGGCACGGCTTCCGGTTGGCTTCACCAGCCGGCGCAGGATCGGTGCCGCACGCTCCGGATCGATGGTGAATTCCAGCGAGCCGCCGAAGGCGTCGTCCTCGCCACCCGCTCCCGCTTCAAGCTCGAGCAGCTTTTCAGGGTCGAGCGGGACCTGATCCATGTCGAGGGCCGCGGAGGCGGCAAGCGCTCCGGCGATGATCTCGCCCTGGGTGAGCAGGCTTTGCACCTTCGCGTCGATCAGGCCGGCGCGAAACTGGTTAAGATAGAGAATGCCCGAGACAAGGATCGCGAGCCCGATCAGGTTGAGCACGACAATGCGCCGCGTCAGACTGGAGAATCCCTGGCGGAACGGGAGATAGGAACGCAGCTTGCGCAACGCTCGACGCGAACGTGGAAGGCCGACGCGCCAGATGCGTCGGACCCGCTCCCGAAAGGTCCCGGCTTCGACCCCGTGCCAGGACCTGTCCGCTTCCGCGGTCATGGCGTTCCGATCCGCTACTCTTTGAACCTGTAGCCCACACCGTACAGCGTCTCGATCACGTCGAAGCTCGTATCCACGGCTTTGAACTTCTTACGCAGACGCTTGATGTGGCTGTCAATGGTACGGTCGTCGACATAAACTTGATCGTCATAGGCCGCGTCCATCAGGGCATCGCGGCTCTTCACCACCCCGGGCCGGGCCGCGAGCGACTGTAGGATGAGGAATTCGGTAACGGTAAGGGTGACGGGCCGGTTGTCCCAGACGCAGGTATGACGCTCCGGGTCCATCTTGAGCTTGCCGCGCTCGAGCACCTTTGACTTGTCCTCGACCACGGCGGTCGTGTCGCGGGGCTGGGCCCGGCGCAGCACGGCCTTCACGCGCTCGACCAGGAGGCGCTGCGGGAAGGGTTTGCGAATGAAATCATCGGCGCCCATTTTGAGGCCGAACAGCTCGTCGATCTCCTCATCCTTGGAGGTGAGGAAGATCACCGGCAGCTCGCTCCGCTGCCGTAGCCGGCGCAGGAGCTCCATGCCGTCCATGCGCGGCATCTTGATGTCGAGAATGGCAAGGTCCGGGGGATTTTCGGCCAGGCCATCGAGCGCACTTGCGCCGTCGTTGTAAGTTTGCGTCTTATAGCCCTCGGCCTCGAGCACCATGCGCAAGGAGGTGAGGATGTTCCGATCGTCGTCTACAAGTGCAATTGTTGGCATTGGGGGCCCCTTGCAGCGATTAAGTGATTGAGGGGTGAGGCTGCGGTGAATTGTGGCAGCTTCAGGGCAAGCGCGCCACCCATCCTAAGGGGCATGGAACAATTATCGTCATGGCGCAAGTAAATAAGGCAGCAGAAAAACCTTCAAAATTCGAGATTGCGGCCAATGCACGCAGCCTCATGCGGCGTGCGTTGAAAGGGTCGCTTGCCACCGTCGACGCAGCGAGCGGTTATCCTTATGCCTCGTTAATCACGCTCGCCACCGACCCCGAAGGCGCGCCGGTGTTTCTGATCTCGACGCTTGCACGGCACACCGCCAATCTCCTCAAGGACACCCGCGCGTCAATCCTGGTCGACGCCACCGGCGCTCTCGCCGACCCATTGCAGGGCGCCCGCGTCACGATCTCCGGCCGCGCCGAGAAGGCCGCCGAGGATGGGGCGCGCCGCCGCTTCCTCGCGCGCCACCCAGAGGCTGATTTTTATGCGGATTTCCCGGATTTCTCGTTCTGGCGGCTCAAGGTTGAGGGTGCGCACTATATCGGTGGCTTCGGCCGGATCTTCGATCTCGACCCCGAGGATCTGCTGGTGCCGATCGCGGCTGCGGCGGTTCTGGTGGAAGGCGAGTCCGACATCGTCGGCCATATGAACGAAGACCACGCCGACGCCATTTCGCTTTATGCCACGGCGCTAGCGGGTGGCGCGCCCGGCGCGTGGCGCATGACGGGCATCGACCCCGAGGGCTGCGATATCGTGCTCGACGGCGAAACAAGCCGTATCCTGTTCGCAAAGTCGGTGACCTCCCCCGGCGAGGCACGGAATGAGCTCGTGCGTCTGGCGAACGAGGCGCGGGCGCGTTTGGCTTAGGTCGGGCGCCAGAGAGGGCAGCGCGCGCCTTGAAAGCCTCGCGCGTTCAGTGCTAGGTGAAGCGCGGCCTTTCGCAACTAAAATCCATCCATTTTCGCCGGGGATCATACCGCATGAGCGTTCAGTCGAAGATTGCGCCCGCTGGGGCCGAGACGAGCAATCCAAAAGTGCTGGCCTTCGTGGAAGAGGCAAAGACGCTCTTCAAGCCTGACGCCGTGCGCTGGTGCGACGGCTCGAAGGAAGAATATCAGGACATGCTGAAGGCGCTGGTCGACGGGGGCACGGCGATCCGGCTCAACCCCGACAAGCGCCCGAATTCGATTCTGGTCCGCTCCGATCCCAAGGACGTCGCCCGCGTCGAGGACCAGACCTATATCTGCTCCACAAACAAGGACGACGCTGGCCCGACCAATAACTGGTTCGACCCCGCCGCGATGAAAGAGACGCTCGCGAAGCTGTTCGACGGCGCCATGCAGGGGCGCAGGATGTATGTAGTGCCCTATTCCATGGGCCCGGTCGGCTCTCCCATCGCCGGCATCGGCGTCATGGTGACGGACTCAGCCTACGCCGTCGCCAACATGCACATCATGACCCGCGTCGGCGATAAGGTGCTGAAGGCCCTCGGCGACAGCGAGGATTTCGTGCGCGGCATGCATACGGTCGGCGCGCCGCTCAAGACGCAGGCGCAGGCCGACGTTCCGTGGCCTTGCAACGAAACGAAATACATCTCGCACTTTCCCGAGACGCGAGAGATCTGGTCCTACGGTTCGGGTTATGGCGGTAACGCGCTGCTCGGCAAGAAATGTCACGCGCTTCGCATCGCGTCCGTAAAGGCCCGCGACGAGGGCTGGATGGCGGAGCACATGCTCATCCTGAAGCTCACCAGCCCGGAAGGCGAGGTGAAATTTATCGCCGCCGCCTTCCCGTCCGCGTGCGGCAAGACCAATCTCGCCATGCTGAACCCGACCATCGAGGGTTGGAAGGCCGAGACTATCGGCGACGATATCTGCTGGATGAAGTTCGGCGAGGATGGACGGCTTTGCGCCATCAATCCCGAGACCGGCTTTTTCGGCGTCGCGCCTGGAACGTCAAACCACTCTAACTACAATGCGATGCAGACCCTTACCGAGAACTGTATCTACTCCAACGTCGCCCTCACCGATGACGGCGACGTGTGGTGGGAGCAGATGACGGACGAGCCGCCGGCGCACACGGTCGACTGGCTGCGCCGCTCCTGGACGCCGAGCGCCGGACGCCCGGCCGCGCATCCCAATTCCCGGTTCACCGCGCCGGCCGCGCAGTGCCCGGTGATCGCGCCGGAATGGGAAGACCCCAAGGGCGTGCCGATCGACGCCATCCTCTTCGGCGGCCGCCGCGCGAGCGTCGTGCCGCTCGTCACCGAGGCCACGGACTGGAAGCAGGGCACTTTTCTCGGCTCCATCATGGCCTCGGAGAAGACGGCTGCGGCATCCGGTGTGCAAGGCGACATTCGCCGCGACCCGATGGCCATGCTGCCCTTCTGCGGCTACCACATGGGCGACTATTTCGCGCATTGGCTGAAGATGGGCGAGAAGGGCGGCGCCAAGATGCCGAAAATCTTCTACGTGAACTGGTTCCGGAAGAGCCCGGAAGGCAAGTTCCTGTGGCCGGGCTATGCCGAGAACAGCCGCGTCTTGAAATGGATCTTCGAGCGCTGCGACGACAATGCCGAAGCCGTCGACACGCCGATCGGCAAGGTGCCGGCGGAAGGCGCGCTCGACGTCAAGGGCCTCGACATGCCGGCCGGCAGCCTCAAGGATCTGACCAGGGTCGATACCGCAGGCTGGAAGGAAGAGCTGCCGCTGATCCGCGAGCATTTCGCGACCTTTGGCGACAAGCTTCCCAAGGGCCTGATGGAGGAGCTGGAAGCCCTCGAAAAGCGCCTCGCCTAGCGCCGACGTCTTTGCGTGAATACCGGCGCCTGCCAAGTTTCCGTCATACCGGCGAAAGCCGGTATCCAGCAGCCAAGTCTGTGGTTCTCATCTGGATTCGGGCTTTCGCCGGAATGACGGCCCGTGGCACGACCGATGGCTAACGGAAAGAGTGTTGTCGCCGCCGGCCATGAGCTGACCGCCGAGGCGGCCGCCGAGATCATTCGCGACGGCGGCAACGCCTTCGATGCGGCACTCGCCGGCGTCTTCATGGCCTTCGTTGCGGAGACCGTGTTTGCCTCGCCGGGCGGTGGCGGCTTCCTGATGGCGCGCGGCGGCGGAAGCGACAGAGTTGCCCTGTTCGACTTCTTCGTTGACACGCCGCGTCACCGGCGCGCGCCGGGCGAAGTTTCGTTCTACCCCATCCATGCCGATTTCGGCCCGGCCAAGCAGGAGTTTCATATCGGCCTCGGGTCGAGTGCAACGCCGGGCATGGTGCCGGGCATCTTCGCCATGCACGAGGCGCTGTGCCGGCTTCCCATGAAGCGCCTTGTCGAACCCGCGGTCGGCGCCGCGCGCGCAGGCCTGCCACTCAGCGCCTTTCAGGCGTATCTGTTCACGGTCATTGCGCCCATCCTCACAGCGAGCCCGGGAGCGGCAAGAATTTTTGCGCCCGATGGCAATCTGCTGAAGGGCAGCGACACGTTCCGCAACCCGGAGCTCGCCGATACGCTCGCTTGGCTCGCAGAAGACGGCGCACCGCTGTTCGTGAATGGCGATGTCGGCGAAGCCATTGTCGCGCAATCGCTCGGGGAGGGCGGGCATTTGCGTAAGGACGATCTCATCGAGTACCGCGTCGAGCGGCGCGATCCGTTGATCTGGCGTCATAGGCGCGCGTGGGTCGCGCTCAATCCCCCGCCTGCGGCAAGCGGCGCGCTGGTCGCCTTCGGTCTCGCCTTTCTGGAAGGGTTACAGGAGGACGGTCTAAGCCTCGACGCCACGGCTTTGCGGCAAGCAATGCAAGCGACCAACGAAGCGCGCGCGACGCATGGCGAAGGTCTTGCCTCCCGTCTGGCGAACGGCGGGCTCGCGAAGGAGATGCGCGCTGCGTGGCGCCACCCGGCCGCCTATCGCGGCACCACCCATCTGAGCGTGATCGACGAAAGCGGCAACGCGGCCGCGATCAGCCTCTCCAACGGCGAGGGCAATGGCGCCATGGTCGGCGATTTCGGTTTCATGCTGAACAATATGCTGGGCGAGGAGGACCTCGCGCAGGGCGATCTCCACGCATGGCGCGAAGGCACGCGCCTCTCCTCCATGATGGCGCCGACCATCATCATGCAGCCGGAGGGCACCGTGACGGCGCTCGGCACCGGCGGGTCCAACCGCATCCGTACCGCAATTCTCCAAGTCGCGGTCAATCTGCTCGACCGTGGCATGAGGCTGGAGGAGGCTGTCGAGGCCCCGCGGATCCATGTCGAGCGCGACGGCACCGTCAGCTTCGAACCAGGCTTGCCCGAGGAATCCGAAGCGAGCTTCCTGGCGCTGGAAGACAAGGCCCATGCGTGGCCTGAGCAGAATCTCTTTTTCGGCGGCGTCCACGCTGCGCGGCGTGATACCAAAGGCAACGTGGAAGGCGCGGGCGACCCGCGCCGGCGCGGCGTCGCTTTGGTGGTATGAAAACGAAATGAAATGCCGGCCAAGGATGCCATGCCTGCGCGATCGCGTCTCGGCAGCGTAGTTCTTAAAGCGGAACGTCCTGCTCGGGTTTCGTGCTCTTTTGCGGCATGAAGGTTTCCCCGGGCATCATCGGCAGCTTCGTAGATTCCGGCTCCTTCAGATTCTTCCCCTTGGCGTTCCACCATGTCGTCTTGTAGGCGACATCGCCCTCCGCCTTGGCGAGGTGGGTCATCACCTCTTCGCCGGGATAATAGTTGACGGCCCATGGCCCCACGAGCCCGCGCGGAATCGCCCGCCAGGTGACGAGCACGGTGTCGCCCTTCTTCACATCGCCTTTCTTCACGTCCACGATCTCGAGCTTCGCGAGGTAATGCGGCAGGTCCTCGCCCGTCTCCTTGCCCGGCGTGAGGGCCGTACACGTCACTGAAAGCACGCGCACCACGCCGACGAAGGCGCTCTTCTGCATGAGGTCCTCGTTGGACATTGGCGCCGGCAGCGCCATCGCCTGCGTGGCGATCAGCGGCAGCAGCAACAGCAGGCTCAATCGAAACATGGCGCGCATAGGACCTCCTCGGACTGTCGCGACAGTGTATTCTGCGATAAGCCCCGGCGCATCAATGTTCGCGGGTCCAAATGGGAGGAAATGCGCGATGGTGAATATCTATCTCTTTATCGAGCTGCTCGGCGCGGCGAACCCAACCCAGGCCGTCGATACGCTGAAAGCGCTTTCGATGGAGAACTGCAAGTTCGCCAATGTCGTCATGCTGTCGGAGGAGAAGCTCGTAGCCCAGCTTGACTGCCAGGATTCCACCGACGGTGACAAGGCGATCCTGAACAAGATCGCCAAGGTCGACGGCGTGGTGCAGACCAACATCATCGCCGTGGTCCGCCCGAAGAAGGGGTAGCCAGCGCCGTTGTCATTCCCGCGCAGGCGGGCATCCAGTAACTCCTGATCCTCGTAATTTCGGACGGCGTTCTTTACTGGATCGCCCGGTCGAGCCGGGCGATGACAGTCGAATACCTGGCGAGCTCAGTCGCGGTCACGCAGGCCCGTGACGCCGGCATGCTTGGCGCAATGCACGCAGCAATAGATCGTGTCGCCGTGCTGCACGCCGTGGCCGATGATGCGGCATTTGCAATGCGGACAGATCGGCGCGAGGGCTGTGATCGCGCATTCGAAGCTGTCGAAGACCATGGTGCGGCCGCCCATCGAGACCTCGAAACTCTTGTCGTAATCGTTGCCACACTGCTCGCATTTCGCCATTGGTCGCATCCTTTTAAATGAAGTGTCATTCGGCGAACGCCGGAATCCAGAACTAACCAACTTCCAGCCGGTGCCCTTCGATCCCGGCTTGCGCGGGGATGAAAGTGTGACAGCCGCTAATGCGCGGCTTCCCAATTATCGGCGGCGCGGGCATCGACCTTCAGCGGCACGCTGAGGCGAAGCACAGGCTGCGGCGCCTGCTCCATCACCGACTTGGCAACCTCCATCGTCTTTTCGACCTCGTCCTCCGGCGCTTCGAACACGAGCTCGTCATGCACCTGGAGCAGCATGCGCGCCGATAAGCCCGCCTCGGTCAGCGCCGCCGCCATGCGGATCATCGCGCGGCGAATGATATCGGCGGCCGAGCCCTGGATCGGCGCATTGATCGCCGCGCGCTCGTAATTGCCGCGGAGCGACGGGTTCTTGGTGTTGATCTCGGGGTAATGCACCTTCCGCCCGAACAGCGTCTTCACATAGCCCTGGCGGCGCGCTTCGGCTTTCATGGCTTCCATATAGTCGCGGATGCCGGGGAAGCGCTCGAAATAGGTCTTGATATAGGTGCCGGCCTCGCTGCGGGAGATGCCGAGCTGCGCCGCGAGCCCGACCGCGGAGATGCCATAGATGATGCCGAAATTGATCGCCTTGGCGCGGCGGCGGATCCCAGGGTCCATGCCCTCGATCGGCACGCCGAACATTTCGCTTGCGGTCATCGCGTGGATGTCGAGCCCGTCGGCGAAGGCCTGGCGCAAGGTCGGCGTGTCGGCCATATGCGCGAGCACCCGAAGCTCGATCTGGCTGTAGTCCGCCGAGATCAGCTTCTTGCCCTTGTCGGCAACGAACGCCTTGCGGATGGAGCGGCCCTCCATCGTGCGCACCGGGATGTTCTGGAGATTCGGTTCCTGCGACGACAGCCGCCCGGTGGTGGTGGTGGTGAGCGCATAGGACGTGTGCACACGGCCCGTCTGCGGGTGAATGTAGGTCGGCAGCGCGTCGGTATAGGTGCTCTTCAGCTTTGCGAGCAAGCGCCATTCGAGCACCTTGCGCGGCAGCTCGTGGCCGGCGACGCTCAATTCCTCAAGTGCAGCCGCATCCGTGCTCCAGGCGCCGGTCTTGGTGCGCCTTCCGCCGGGCAGGCTCATTTTGTCGAACAGGATCTCGCCGAGCTGCTTCGGCGAGCCGACATTGAAGCTCTCGCCGGCAAGCTCGAGTATCTCGTCTTCCAGCCGCGCGATGGTTTGCGCGAACGAACCAGAGAGACCCGCAAGCGTCGCGCGGTCGATCTTCACGCCGGCTTGCTCCATCTCGGCGAGCACGGGCGCAAGCGGGCGCTCCAGGACCTCGTACACCGTGGTGACGCCCTCCGCCGCAAGCCGCGGCTTCAGCACCATCCACAGCCTGAGGCCGATATCGGTCTCCTCGCCGGCATATTCGGTTGCGCGCGCAACCGGCACGAGGTCGAGCCCGACCGCAGCGCGGCCAGAGCCCAGGATCTCCTTCTCGGTGAGGCAGGTATGGCTCAGAAGATGACCGGCAAGCTGCTCAGGCAGGTGCTCGGCGCGGCCGGCGTCGAGCGCGTAGGACATCAGGCACGGGTCGTCGAAGCCGTTGAGCGCGACGCCGTAACGGGAGAGCGCCACCATGTCGAACTTGGCGTTCTGAACGATCTTGAGCACGCAGGGATCTTCCAGGATCGGCTGCAACAGATCGAGCGCCGCACGCATCGGGATCTGCTTGATTTGATCGCCGCCGCCGAGATCGAGTTCATCGCCGGAGCGATGCCCGAGCGGAACATAGGCGGCATGGCCCGGGACCAGCGCGAGCGCCACACCGACAACGTCGCCCTGCATCGGGTCCGAGGAGGTGAGCTTCACGCGGAAAGAGAAATGACCCTGAAAGCGCGCGGCATTGAGAAGCTCGGACAGACGCGCGGTGTCGATCAACGTCTCGTAGTTCGAGCGATCGAACGCCATCGCGCCGAGCTTCGCCGCGCGCTCCACAGCGAGCCGCACCGGCGAGCCGGCTTCGTTCTTTTGCGTCGCAGGGGGACCCGTCTCGCCGCGCGGCGAACGGCGCAAGGGGTGATCGTAGGCGCTCTCACGTTTGCGGAGCGGCTTTGCGCCAGCCTCCTCCGCAGGCAGCTCCCCGCCCAAGCCTTCCGCTACGCGCCGCAGCAGCCTGGAAAATTCCAGCCGCCGCATGAAGCCGGTCAGCGCATCGGCGTCTGGTTGGCGCACCGTCGTCGCCTCAAGCGGCACGTCCAGCGGCACATTGCAGTCGAGAATGACGAGATTGCGCGACAGCCGTGCCTGATCGGCGAACGCGATAAGATTCTCGCGCCGCTTGTCTTGCTTGATCTCCGACGCGCGTGCCAGCAGCGTTTCCAGATCGCCAAACTCATTGATGAGAAGCGCCGCAGTCTTCACGCCGATGCCAGGCACGCCCGGCACGTTGTCGGTGGAATCGCCGATCAGCGACTGCACTTCGATGACTTTGGACGGCGGCACGCCGAAGCGCTCCTCGACCTCCGCCTCGCGGATCACCTTGTTCTTCATGGTGTCGTACATGCTGATGCCGGGCTGGATGAGCTGCATCAGATCCTTGTCGGAGGAGACAATTGTCACCTCCGCGCCGGCATCGATCGCCTGACAGGCATAGGTGGCGATCAGATCGTCGGCCTCGTAGCCTTCCTGCTCGAGGCACGCGACGTTGAAGGCCTTCACCGCGTCGCGAATCAGCGAGAATTGCGGAACGAGATCTTTCGGCACGTCCGGCCGGTGCGCCTTGTAGCCTGCGAACAACTCGTTGCGGAACGTGCGCGCGGAATAGTCGAAGATCACCGACATGTGGGTCGGCGGCGCAAGCTCGCCCGTCTCCCGCAGCAGCTTCCACAACATGCCGCAAAAGCCATGCACCGCGCCGACCGGCAGCCCGTCGGACGGCCGGGTCAGCGGCGGCAGCGCGTGATAGGCGCGGAAGATGTAGCCCGAGCCGTCGATCAGATAGACGTGGTCGCCCTTTGCGACCGCCCGTCCGGCGGCCCCGGTTTTCGTCGTGTCGATTGCCATGATGGAGGGAATATAAGGATTGCGTGCCGCCCCGTCAGCATGCGCGGCCGCCCATCCACAGCCCTAAGGCAACGTCTCCAGCTCGCTTTGCTGGTTCTTGCTTCCGGCCGCGAAAGACTTGTCGGAGCCGCCAAAGGTCTCCTCGATATAGTCCTTGAAGTAGTTATCGAGGAAGGGGAAGGCCCGGGCGAAGCGCGTGAAATCCTTCTGCGCGATGAAGAGAAGGACGCCATCCTCCAGCGCCACCACAAGCCCGGTTCGCAGCGACGAGCGCACCAGCACTCGCTCGCCGAAATGATCGCCCGGCCCGAACAGTTTTTCGAAATGCTCGCTGGTCTCGGGGTTGTCGATGGTGAGGCGGAACGAGCCTTTGATCACCGTATAGAAGCCGTCGATCAGCATGCCCGGCTCGAACACGAGGTCGCCCTTGCGATAATGGCAATAGCGGGTCGCGGGCGGCGCGGATTGGATCTGCACGATGTTCGGCGGCATGACACTGTTCACGAGCCAGTTTATGCCCACCCTGAGCTTCGCCGTGAAGCCCGGTAGGAACGAAAGATAGAAGCCGCGCCACAACAGCCAGGCGAAGGTGCCGGAGAGCTTGATGCCATAGACATCTGCGACCGCCTTGCTCATCCCGAGTGAGGCGAGCGAGCCTTTCGACCTGTAGGCGAACGGCTTGAGGGGTTTGCCCTCGAGCTTGGCGAGGATATTGGTGGCGAGCTGGTGGCCTTCACGCACCGCGAACTGCGCCGTCTGCGTGGCGTAGTCGGCCGGGTTCTCGCCGGGATTGTCGACGAGCGGAATGAGTGCCGCATCGCCCAGCGCCCAGACGCCCTCATGGCCGGGCACCTGCATGAAGCGGTCGGTCTTGATGCGCGCCCAATGCAAGTCGAGGCCGAGCGCCGACACGAGCGCGTGCGGCCCGTTGCCGATCGTGGCCACGATCGTACTTGTCGGGATGATGCTGCCATTCGTGAGTTCGACCGCGGTCCCGGTTGCGGCCTTGGTGCCGACGCCGGTCAGGACGTCGATGCCGTGTATCTTGAGGCGCCGCGTCGCATAGTCGGCAAGATCGGCCGGGAAGGTCGGCAGGATGCGGTCGGCATACTCGATGAGGCTCATGCGGATCTCATCGGGCTGGATGTTCGGATAATAGCGCAGCGCCCTTGTGACCAGCTCGCGCATTTCGGCCACTGTCTCCACGCCCGAGAAGCCCGCGCCGACAACGACGAAGCTGAGGAGCTGACGCTTCACTTCGGGATCGGTCGTGACGTCGGCGGTTTCCAGACAGCCGATTACGTGGGTGCGGAGGCGATGCGCGTCCGCCAGATCCTTCATGGTCAGCGCGTGCTCGGGCAGGCCCGGGAAGCGCTTCAGATCCACACTCGTGCCGAGCGCGATGACGAGCTCGTCATAGTGAAGGTCGATCGGCACGCGGCGCGCGCCCTGCACGACGATCACGCTCTTCTTCTCGAAGTCGATGCCCATGACCTCCGCCTGCCGCACCTGCAAGCCGCGCAACAGCTGGCGCAAGGGAACGACGGCGTCGGCCGAATGGATGCTGGCCGCGGCCACTTCGGGCAGTAGCGGCTGGAAGACGAAATAGTTGTTGGCGTTGACGAGCTCGACGTCGATCTTGCCACGACCGAGCTTTTCGAGCGATTTGGCGGCAAACACCCCGCCAAAACCGCCACCGAGAACCAGGATCTTCCTCTTTTCCATGGCTCGCCATCCTCCAGGTCGCACCGCATACCTACGCCAATGCTGCACTGCGTCAAGTCGCGCTTTGCCGCAATTGCTGAAGCAGGGCCGAGTTCAGCGAAGAGGGGTGGCTATTCCGCCGCGACGAGGCCGCTTTGGCGTGCGGGCTTGAGCAGCACCCAGGAGGGACGCCTGAACAGGACGCGCGCTTGCGTGTTCTGGACCGCGGCGAAGAAAATCAGCGGTGCGAGGACGCCTGCCGCAGTGACGATGAGAGCGACCACGCCGAGATCGAGACCCAGCGCAAATTTCAAGAGCGCGGTCCGCGTCGCGGCCATCGGCAGGAAGAAGGCGAGATAGACGACGATCGAGTTCTCGCCGGCATAGCGCAACGGCCGCGCCCAATCGCGGGTTGAGAGCAGCGTCGAGACCGCCACCATCGCCAGCGCGCCGATAAAGCCGAGCCCGAGCCCAACGACGGGGATCTCCGAATAGCCCCCGAAAACCATCACGGCCTCGAAGATGGCCCAAGCCGCGAGGAACAAGAGGGCGTCGCGCTGATTGGCCGCGAACGCGAAGACGTAAGGCGCGAGCACATAGCCCGAGTAGAAATAGACGAAGCGCGAGCAGAGCTCGTCGATCACGATCCAGCCGGTATGGACCTGCGCGATCTGCAACAGCGCCGCCACGAACCACACATCACCGCCGGCACTTCGCGGAAGCCCTTCGTCACCACGAAGAAGATGGGAAGGAGGTAGATGAACCACAGCGTGCCGAAGGGCTCGATGAAGGAGAGCGCGTATTCCTGCGCGACGCCGCCCCACCCAAGCTCCGCTGCAATGCCCGGCGCCTTGAAGGCGAACTGGGGATCGTGACCCAGATCACGTAGAAATAGGCGAAGTGGACGCCCTTTTTATCGAGATAGTCGTCCGATCGATGACCCGCGCAAGAAACAGTCCCGAAATGAGGAAGAAATCGGGCATGCGGAACGGCGCCTCCTCGACCCCCAAAGTGGAGTGCATCATCACGACCAAGACGATGCAGAATCCCTTGGCGTAGTCACCCAAGCGACCCTTTCGGTATCGAGATTCATTCAGCCTTGCCTCCTCAACTGTCCCGCCGCGGGACAATCGAGGGATGCGTTGCAAGGAGCGGGCTAGAGAGCGGCGTCGTTGGGCGCCCCGGCTCGCGCGGGCCTTAAAGTAGGGAACGTTGCTTAATGGGGGCGGGTTGACTAGGTTCGGCTCGGAAGCACCCGTAGCTCAGCTGGATAGAGCGTTGCCCTCCGAAGGCAGAGGTCACAGGTTCGAATCCTGTCGGGTGCGCCAACGTTTGCAAGAGCTTAATAGCTTGCGCCGTTCGGCCTGAAAGCGGGTGTCCGCGCGTTGTCCAGGTAATTTGTTCGCTTCCCGTTCGCCTCAGCGACGGCAAAGATCGACAGAGGGTCAGGGGTATAACTGGTTGAACGCAATGCGAAGAACGAAAACCGCTTAGAAGCTGGCAACGCCCGTTCTCTTCCGCAATCCTGCTTCGATTGCAATTCCGCCACCCGAACGAATGAGAGTCTTTTTCAAGGAAGTGAGGCCGAGCAAAGGGCTCGGCCTCTTTGCTGCGATTACTTTTTCATCTGCATCATCGCGTCATTCATGTGTTTCATGCAGCCTTCCATGTCCTTTTTCATCATCATGTCCTCGGCCATCTTCATCTCTTTCATGGCCATGGTTTTATTCTCACCGTCCTTCATACCCGTGACATCGGTCTTCATCTTCGTCATCGATGCATCGTCGCATTTCATCATTTCATCAGCCGCGAACACTGGGATTGCAGTTCCGAAAGCAAACAACACCGCGATAAGGACAGACTTTTTCATTTCCTACTCCTAGGCTTCTGGTCTTTTGGAGGATGTGCCAGAGGCGAAAGCTTCTAATCTGCATCCGCACGACCTTGGATGACCAAGTTTGATCCAAGGAAAGGAAGAGATTTCTCTCCTTACGGAGAGCGGCAGACAAAATACGCGGAGAGCGGGCGTTTAGTTCCTTCACGCGGGGCGGATATTCCGGTTGACGTAAACCGCTGTGCCATCCGAGCTATGCAAAATCGAATTGGACGAGACGAATCTTCTTTTGCTGCTCCTCTCATTCCGTTTCCGCTGACACTACGTGAAGCCTGAAAACTGATCGCTCGGAGAACATCGGTAGGCCCTATAGGCGGCGCTTCCGAAGCTGACCTTATCTCCCAAAGCCAAGCCTTCGACTACGTAAGGGGAGTTCTGTTGTGCCGATTCGTCTGAGGTCGCCCCGCTCTGGCAACCTGATCGTATCTCAGAGAGGAGAGGATCATTTGGACCATCCCGTTGCGGTAAGCTTTCCTATGCTTCCGCCTAAGAACATCAGCACATAGTTGATGCACCCTCTCTCGTCAGCCGGTGAGGTCACAGGTTCGAATCCTGTCGGGTGCGTCAGTTCCCTTAACTGAACTCAAATGCCGAATCGGCTTACGCGGTTGCCCTGTGCTGCGAGCCGAAGCGCGGCCGCCGGCCCCGCTGGCGGTTGCCCGCTTCGGGCCGCTGCGCTTGGCCCCTATCCTTTTTCGCGTAGCCGTTGGCGCTTTCCGTGGGCGCCTCGCCGACGACGTCCAAAGACCGCTTGAGCAGCCGCTCGATCGAGCGGAGATGAGGCCGCTCGATTGCATCGCAGAATGAGATGGCGATTCCCTCGGCTCCCGCACGCGCGGTGCGTCCGATCCGATGCACGTAGCTTTCCGGCACGTTCGGCAGCTCGTAGTTGATGACATGGGTCACGTCGTCGACATCGATGCCGCGCGAGGCGATATCGGTGGCGACGAGCACGCGCGAACGGCCACCACGGAAATTATCGAGCGCGCGTTGGCGAGCGCCTTGCGACTTGTTGCCATGCAACGCCTCGGCATTGACGCCGCCGCGCGTGAGATGTTTCACGACCTTGTCGGCGCCATGCTTGGTCCGCGTGAAAACGATCACGCGCTCGAAGCCGGGTGTGGCGAGCAGCTCGATCAGCCGCGACGGCTTGGCGCTGGCATCGAGGTGATGGACGCGCTGGTCGATCCGCTCCACGGCGATGCTCTTGGCTTCGATCTCGACGCGTTTCGGCTCGAACAAGATTTCGCGGGCAAGCTTTTCAACTTCAGCCGGCATGGTCGCGGAGAACAACAGCGTCTGGCGTTCCGCGGGGAGAATTTTCACGATCTTCCGCACATCGCCGATAAATCCCATGTCGAGCATACGGTCGGCCTCGTCGAGGATCAGAAATTCGGTACGGCGCAGATCGACGTGGCCTTGCTCGATGAGATCGAGAAGGCGGCCCGGTGTCGCCACCAGGATATCGACGCCGCGCTTCAGCGCCTGAACCTGCGGCCGTTGACCGACCCCGCCCATGATGACCGCCTGATGCATGCGCATGTTGCGTCCATAGGTCTTGATGCTGTCTGAAATCTGCATCGCCAACTCACGCGTCGGCGCGAGGATGAGGGCGCGCGCACCGCGTGGCACCGCGCGCTCGTCATCGTCTTCCAGATTCTGGAGCAACGGCAGCGTGAAAGCGGCCGTTTTGCCGGTGCCGGTTTGAGCGATGCCAAGCAGGTCATAGCCCTCCAAAAGAAGCGGGATGGCCTTGGTCTGGATCGGCGTCGGCGTATTATAGTTCGCGTCCTTGAGGGTACGCAGGAGTTGGGCCGAAAGGCCAAGCTGGTCAAAAGATAGATTAGTCACGTTCAATGTTTCCTTATGCGCCGGGGCGCGTGCACAGTGGCGCGCGACACCTAGCCGTGTCGTCATCCTCCACGCGCACCTGGAACAGACGGATTGTTGTTGAACTTGGGTCTCGCGATAAAAACAGCCCGGAAGCTCCGGTCGAAATCGCGAACTGCGAGAAGTTCTAGCGAACAGATGGGCCTCAAGGCCTTGAAAGTCAAGCCTCCTGTGTCCCCAGACTCGTTCCCGCTCGTCTCAGACAGGCTTAACGCGCGCCACACGGCTGAACAAAGGCCGCGCTTTCCTCTACGCCTCGCCCCGGCTAAACGTCACCCCATGTTGGAGCGATTGAATCCGGATTCCTCGACCGGCCACGATGTGGTTGTTCCCGCCGAGTGGGCGCCGCAAAAGGCGATCTGGACGGCATGGCCGGCCGACGCCAAGGAGTGGAACGGCGATCTCGAAACGCCGCGCCGCGACGTGGCGGCACTCATCCGCGCGTTGAGCAAGGACAACAGAGTGCGCCTGCTGGTGAATGGCGCTGAAGCGGAGGCTTCGGCACGCGCGACCATCGGCGGCGTTGCCGAAATCGTTCAGGCGAGATACGGCGACATCTGGTTGCGCGATACCGGCCCGATCTTTGCGCGCTCAGGGAAAACCACGATTGCTCTGCGCTTCAGGACCAATGGCTGGGGCGGCAAGTTCGATCTTCCGGACGACGCCACGGTGGGGGACGACATCGCGCGGCTCGCGGGCACGCCAATGCGTCAGTTCGAGTTTGTGCTGGAGGGAGGTGCGATCGAGCATGACGGCGAGGGCACGATCCTCACCACACGGCAGACGCTGCTCAACGCCAACCGCAATGCTTGGCGCAAGGACGAGGCCGAAGCCGTGCTGCGCGACGCCCTCGGCGCGCGCAAGATCATCTGGATCGACGAGGGCCTCGCGAACGATCACACCGACGGTCATATCGATAACCTCGTCCGCTTCGTCGGCCCTGGCCGTGTGGTCTGCCAGGTTCCGGGCCGGGATGATCCCAATGCCGACACGTTGCAGGCCATCGGCCGCACACTTGAGAGCGCAGCGGACGCATCTGGCCGCAAACTCGACGTCGTTCGTATCCCAGGCGTCGGCCTCTATCGCGACGCGAACGGCAATGTTGCGCCGGCCTCGCATCTCAATTTCGTCATCGCCAATAGTGTCGTGGTTGTTCCGGTCTACGGGGCACAGACACAAGACGCCGCACTCAACGCGTTGCAGGCGCTGTTCCCCGATCGCAAAATTATCGGCGTGCCGTCGCAGGGCTTGCTCGGCTGCGGCGATGCGGGCGGCGGCTCGTTCCACTGCATCACGCAGCAAGAGCCCGCGTGATGGGACATCGCACGATCAACGTCGCGGCCCTGCAAGCGTCATACGGGACCGACATGCGGGCGAATATCGCAAAGACGGAAGGTCTGATCCGCGATGCCGCGCAGCAGGGCGCGCAAGTGATCCTACCGCCCGAGCTGTTTCAGGGCATTTACTTCCCGACGCGGCAAGACCCGAAATGGTTTGCCACTGCATTCGTGCCTGGCGAGCACCCCGCCGTGCTCTCCCTGCAAAAGCTCGCCGCCGCGTTGCAGGTCGTCATTCCCATCTCCTTCTTCGAGAAGGAAGGCCCGCGCCATTACAATAGCGTGGCGATCGCGGATGCCGACGGCGAGATCCTCGGCGTCTATCGCAAGAGCCACATTCCCGACGGTCCCGGCTACCAGGAGAAATATTACTTCCGTCCCGGCGACACCGGCTTCAAGGCCTGGAAGACGCGGGCCGGCATGATCGGCGTCGGCATCTGCTGGGATCAATGGTACCCCGAAGCCGCGCGCGCCATGGTGCTCGAAGGCGCTGAGGTGCTGTTCTATCCGACGGCGATCGGCTCGGAGCCCTACGACGCGTCGCTCGACACGCATAAGCAATGGCAGCGCGCGATGCAGGGCCATGCCGTTGCGAACGCCGTGCCCATCGTCGCCGCGAACCGCGTCGGCCTGGAAGACAACGACGGCACGACGCAGAACTTCTACGGGCATTCCTTCATCGCCGATCATCGCGGCGAGTTGATCGCGAGCCTCGGAGAAAATGAAGAGGGCGTGCTGGTTTCGAGCTTTGATCTCGACGAGATCGCACGCTACCGTGCCGAGTGGGGTTTTTTCCGCGACCGCCGCACCGACCTCTACGCCAAGAGCATCCTTTGAAACGAGAAAACGTGTCGCCCGGGGAGTATCGCCCCGGGGAAAGCGCGAAGCGCTAGATTGGCTTGACGTCGATGGCCACGGCGCGCGTCAGGAGCACCACGACCCTATCGCCAACTTCGACTCCCGTCAGGTCGACGCTTGGGTTGACCATGATGGCGCGCGGCTGCCCGTTGGGCCCGTTGAAGGTCACGATGCGCGTGTGCCGGTTGATCAACGCAATGGTCGCGGTAACCTCGATCGTGTCGAGTTCACCCACGCCGCCGCTTGGCTCGGCCTGAACCCAACTTTGTTCGGAGACCGTCGCGGGGTTCATGTCCATGTCGGCTGTCTCCTCAGCCTCGATATTGTTGCCTTGGACTTGCGGCGGGCCTTCGGCCGGTCGCAGCGCCGTGGCAACCATATCGGCGTAACGGATCGTGATCCGCTCCTTGACTTTCACCTTGCGCAGAATCTCCGGCGGCGCCTTGACGACGATGACATTGCCGCCGAAACCTACGACGGTAAGCGATTGGGTCTCCTCGTCGATCTCATTGACGGTGGCGTCGATCACCACCTCGCCGGCATCGCTCTCGATCTTCTGCTCGGCAAAAGCCGGAACTGCCATGGCCAACGCTGCGATGAGCATGGCGGCGCTGTAAGACATCAACGGTACTGAACGCTGCATGTATATTCCTCCCATAAACCCACGAAGCGGATTATATCGAAGCCGGCGCCGCGTCACCTGTGAACTGATGGCGCCGGTGCGGATTTTGTAACTCTTTGATTTGAAATAAGTTTAACGGCCAACAATGATCCTTTGGCAATTGCTGATCATCTTATTTCTGATCCTGCTCAACGGCTTCTTCGCGCTTGCCGAGCTTGCCATCGTCTCGGCGCGCCGGGTGCGATTGCGGCAAATGGCGGCCGAGGGAAAGCGTGGCGCGGCAACGGCGCTGCGGCTGATCGACGATCCCGTGAAGCTGCTGTCGACCGTCCAAATCGGCATCACCCTGATCGGCGTCGTGGCCGGCGCCTATAGCGGCGCCACGCTCGCCGACCCGCTTGCGCATTATGTGCGCGCGATCCCGGTCCTCGCGCCGTACGCCCACGGCGTCGCCTTCTTCGCAGTGGTGGTCAGCGTCACCTATCTTTCGCTCGTGATCGGTGAACTCGTGCCGAAGCGTATCGCGCTCCACCATGCCGAGACGGTTGCTGCCGCTGTCGCGCCCATCATGGCGCTGCTCGCCAAAATTGGCGCGCCGATGGTCTGGTTCCTGCGCGTCAGCACGCAGGCTGTCCTCACGCTGTTTCGGATCAAGCCTGCGGAGGACATGACCGTCACCGAGGAGGAAGTGCGCGCGCTGATCGCCGAAGGTGCCGCTGTCGGCGTGTTCCATCGCGCCGAGCAGGAGATGATCGACGGCGTGCTCCGTATCGGCGATCGCACCGTGCGCTCCATCATGGTGCCGCGCCCCGCGGTCGAATGGCTGAACGCGGACGATCCGCCCGCAGAACTGTTCCGGCAGATCGCTGAGACCGGGCACTCCCGCTATCCCGTTGCCCGCGGCGACATTGAGAATGTCATCGGCGTCGCACACACCAAGGATCTCTTGGAGCAACAATATCGCCACGGCACCATCGATGTGGTGGCCGCCGCGCGCGAAGCGCCTTTTGTCCTTGAGCTGACGCCCGTGTTGCGCCTGTTGGCTCTCTTCCGCGCCTCCGTGGTGCACATGGCCATCATCGTCGACGAGCGCGGTACGTTCGAGGGCCTCGTCACGCCGACCGACATCCTCACCGCCATCGCCGGCGATCTTCCCCAAACGGAGGAAGAGACCGAGCCTGACGCGGTGAGGCGCGACGACGGATCGTGGCTTCTGGATGGCATGATGTCCGTAGACGATGCCGAGCGCGTGCTTGGGATCAAGGGAATGGGCGAGGGCGGCGACTTCAACACCATCGCCGGCTTCGTTCTGCATCATCTCGGGCGCATCCCGGTGTCGGGCGAGCACGTGACGTGGAACGGCTGGCGTTTCGAGGTGGTCGATCTCGACGGACGGCGCATCGACAAGATCCTGGCACGCCCGCCCGCGGCCGATCCTGATGCTCCTTAGTTGCGCTTCGCGTCTATCGCTGGAAACGCTTTGACGAGGGGCGCAAGCTCGCGCGCGCTATCCCAATCCGCGCCTTTGCGCGTCAATCCGAGCCGCACGATGACAAGATCGCGCGAGGGCACGATCGCCACGATCTGCTTGTCGTGACCCAGCATATAGAACGCGTCGGTGGGGATTGGCGGTTCGCCACCTGCCGCCGACTCTGGAAGCTTGAGCCAAATTTGCGCGCCATACTCCTGTTGCGGGGCTTCCTTGGTCGGGGTGAGGCTGTAGTCGACCCAGCCCTCGGGCAGCAGCTGCTCGCCGTCCCATAATCCGTCACGCAGGAATAGGAGTCCGAGCCGCGCCCAGTCCCGCGCGGAAGCGTAGAGAAACGAGGAGCCAACGAAGGTGCCGGAGGCGTCTGGTTCGAGAACCGCGCTTTGCATGCCGAGCGGCGCGAAGAGCCGCTCACGGGGGTAGCGAAGATAATCGCGCGGATCGGCAAACGTCTCGCGCAGGACGTGGGAGATGATGTTCGTGGCGCCACTGAACGGGGCCCAGACTGTGCCGGGCGTATCTTGCAGCTGTTTCGAGGCTGCGAATGCGGCGGCGTCTCCTTCCACGAACAGCATCTGCGCGACGTCGCCGAAATCGTCGTCGTAGCTCTCATTGCGGACAAGCCCGCTCGTCATGCGCATCATCTCATCGAGGGTGATGGCGCGGCGTCTGTCGTTGCCATCGTGCCATTCCGGCATCAGCGCGTTTTCGCTCACGACCATCCTGCCGTCGCCGACGCGCAACCCGACGAGAGCATTGATTGCGGTCTTGGTCATGGCAGCCGGGCAGGAGCATGCGGGCGTTGAAGCCGGGCGCATAGCGTTCCGCGACGATGCGGCCTCGATGCACCACGACCAGCGCCCGGGTGTGGCGGGGGTGCCGGGGGTCCGGCTCGGCGAAGATGGCGTCGATGGCCTTCTCGACCTCTCCGCTCACACCGTCCAGCGAGCCAATCTCAACGCGCTCGCCCTCCGGCCACAGGGCCTCGGCGCTTGTAGTGTCAGGTTTGGGGAACAGGCCGTCGCTCTCCGCGCGCAGTTCCGCTTCCGTCCGGCCGTCGATCAAGGTGCAGCCGAGACCCTCGCGGAAGATCGCAGTTTGGCGGCAAGCCCGTAAAGCGAGGCCGTGACGCGCTTGTTCTCGCGGTCGACGCCTGACCGGAAGAAACGCAGCCTCTCATAGCCCGGCCCCCGGAGGTCCTCTGCCAGCAAGTGTTGCGGATGGCGGCCAGAGACGAACACGCCCCCGCAGAGGATCTGGGCGGTGAAGCCTGAGCCGAGCCGCATGGTTCTGTAGGCGCTCGGCCCTGCGACCGCGGCAACAGCCAGTAGGGTCGCAACCAGTGCGGCCGCGAGGGATAAATAAATCTTGCCGGACAAACCCGAACGCATCGCCTCGCTCCAGCGTGACTACCGAATGACAGGGCAAAGGCGGGGGATGTCCTGCGGTGAGACGATCACACCGTCCGCGCGCTAACCGAGCGCAGCGGCGGCCTCTAGGACGTCCTTGGCGTGGCCTGGCACCTTCACCTTGCGCCAGACATTGCGGATCACGCCCTTGCCGTCGATGAGAAATGTCGCGCGCTCGATGCCCAGATACTTCCGGCCATACATGCTCTTCTCCACCCAGGTGCCGTAGGCCTCGCAGACCTTGCCGTCCTCGTCGGACGCAAGCGGGAAGGTGAGATCGAACTTCTTTTTGAACTTGTCGTGGCTCGCGACGGGATCCCTGGAGATGCCCACGATCGCCGCGTCCACGCGGGAGAAGTCCGGTAGCGCATCGCGGAAGGCGCAAGCCTCGGCCGTGCAGCCCGAAGTATCGTCCTTGGGATAGAAATAGAGCGCGACCGTCTTGCCCTTGAGGTCCTTTAGCGCAATCTTGCCGCCGCCGTCGGTCGGCAGGCTAAAAGCCGGCGCCTTATCGCCCACATCCACGCTCATGTGTTCTCCTCTTCGGTTGCGCGTCCTAACACCCCGCCGCACTCAAGCCGTTTGGACATGAGGATATGCGGGGTGGTGTTCTCCATGAAGGTCTCTCCCTCGGCAAGGTAGCCGAACTTCGCGTAGAAGCCTTCCGCGCCCAAGCGGGCGTGGAGCACGATGCGGCGATAACCCTGCCGGGCCCCCCACGCCTCCGCAAAGGAAAGCAGCCGCGCCCCAATCTGTCTCTTCTGACGGTCCTCAGCCACGGCCATCTGCTTGAGTTGCGCGGTCCCGTCCGCGAGGGGTTTCAAGGACACCGCTCCAACCACCACGTCACGGTCCACTGCGCAGAAATGCTGCCGGCTTAAGTCGTCGGCAAGCTCTGCCTCCGATAGCGTTAGCCCGAAAGGTTTGCGCAGCACCACTTCGCGCAGGCGCTGGGCGCCTTCATAGAGCTCGGAGCCATGCGCGGCTCCGACCATCGCAACATTCGCTTCTCCCATCGCCTGGCTCACGGTGCCTTCGCCAGGCCTTCCGCCATGGCCCAGATCGCGGCGATCTGCGGCGCGTCCTTGCCGAGATAGTCAAGGCCGGTATAGCCCCACCAATCCCAGCAGCCCTTCGGATTGATCGTACGCGCGGAGATTTGCGGGAAGAGCACGACGAGGCGGTTGGCATCCGCCAGCTCCGCAAAGCCGGATGCCTTGATGAACTCATCGCCCACGGTCTCGCGGGATTGCTCGCAGCCATGAAGCACGATGTGCAGCCTGCATCCGGCCTGCGCGGCGCACGTTTCAGGCACGTAGACCACTCCCTCATCGGCAAAGCCGTCGCCGGGGTCGGAATATTCGTTCTGATCGAAGGGAATGAACTTGCCCTTGGGAGCCTCTGGCGTCGCGGCGAGCGGTCCATAAATCCATTCCAGGATCGCCTTGGCCTGGTCGTAGTCGCAATCGCTGAGATAGGGACTGGTCGAGACTCCGCACGCGCCGCCGCCCGTCTCGGTCAAAAAGGCATGTCCGCCTTCGCGCTCCACGAGGGCGATGCTGGCGGCAGGCACGCCCGCTTGCTCGTAAAAGGCCTTCGCCGCCTCGACCACCGCGCGCTTCACCGTCTCGTCCTCGTTGCCGGAGAACAGATAGACCTTGTCGTTGGCAAGCCCGGCGAGGGGATCGATGTCGCCTTTCTCGGCGAGAGCCTTCGCCCGCTTCACCCGCTCAGCCGCGTCAGGCGCGCCCCACTCCGTCCTCATGCAGCTCTTCAGCGCCTGAGCGGTGTTCTGCACCACCGCCGTCGGCCAGAAGGGCAGGGACAGGCTCGCTTCCGTCTCGGCGCAGCCATGCGGTCCGCCGGCGACAAGGCCGGCTCCGATAATATCCTTGGAGTGCGCGAGCTGAATCTGACCGGCCATGTAGGCGCCGGAGGAGAGCCCCGAGACCGACGTCTTGCCCGATTCCGTCCCGAGCGGCGGGAGAGGATCGGCGGCGAGCGCTCCGCGCGGACACGCGCAAAGAGCCAAAACAGCCGTCGCTGCGAGCAAGAGAGGCAAGGCCGTCTTACGAACGGGCATGGCTGAAAATCCTTCGAGTTCACGATTGACGAATTTATCGGCAGCTTAATGTCCTCGCGCAGCGATTCCAGGATCTTCAGGAAAGTTCCCGCCAGCGGCATAATGTGTCGATTGGGCAAAAACCTCTTGCATCGATGGAACGCGATGTGCAAATAGCGCGTCTCTTTTATGAGAGACGTAACTTGAACATCTGCTGGTTGGGGAGGACGCCATGTCCAGTGACGCCCTCTTCCAATTGGGGATGGACTTGGATCATGGTTCAAGCACCGCCCAAACGGAAGAAAAGCATTCCCGGTGTTCCATCTCCGAAGGAGATGGGCACAAGGACTTTTTCTGCGAGCGAGACGGGGTCCGGTTTGCCGGCATCCATCTCATCATCGACCTGATTCGGGCGGAACGGCTCGACGACATAGAGCACATCGACCAAACGTTGCGGCGGTGTGTTGAAGTTGCGGGCGCGACACTCCTGCACATCCATCTGCATCACTTCACGCCGAATGGCGGCGTGTCGGGTGTGGCTGTGCTGGCTGAGTCGCATATCTCGATCCATAGCTGGCCCGAATACGGTTATGCCGCGCTTGACGTGTTCATGTGCGGCGATACCGAGCCACGGCTGGCGATCGATGTCTTGAAAGAGGCATTCACGCCCGGCAAGGTCGTCGTCAAAGAGCATCTGCGCGGCAAGGAATTACTGCGATGGAACGGTGGGTCGAAGAGACGCTCCATAGCGGCTTCCGTGTCCGCCTGAAGGCGGACCGCGTCCTTTTCGACAGCGAGACCGAGCATCAGCAGCTGATCATCTTCGACAACGGAGATTACGGCCGCGTGATGATGCTGGACGGCGTGGTCCAGCTCGCGACGAAGGACGAGTTCATCTACCACGAGATGATGGCGCATGTGCCTCTCTTCGCCCATGGCAGGGCGAAGAAGGTGCTCATCATCGGTGGAGGTGACGGTGGCGTGCTGCGGGAGACGTTGAAGCATGACAACCTCGAGAGCGTGACGCTCTGCGAGATCGATCACGGCGTGATCGATCTCTGCCGCGAGCATTTTCCCGGGGTATCGGCGGGCGCTTTTGACGATCCGCGTACCCGCGTCGTTATTGCCGACGGTACCAAGTTCGTGGCCGAGACCGACGAGCGCTTCGACGTGATCCTGGTGGATTCCACCGACCCGATCGGCCCTGGCGCGGTGCTCTTCACCCGCCAGTTCTATGCCGATTGCCGACGGTCGCTTCCCCGCGACGGTCTCCTCGTCACGCAGAACGGGCTGCCCTTCCTGCAAGCCGCAGAGCTTCAGCAGAGCATCGGCTATTTCCGCGAGATGTTCGCCGATTCTTTTGCCTATCTCGCCAGCACGGCGTCCTATTTCGGCGGCCCGATGTCGTTTGGCTGGGCAACCGACGACGGCGATCTGCGGCGGCTGCGCCAAGATGCGATCGAGCGGCGCTATGCGGATTCCGGCGCATTCCCGACCCGCTATTGGCGCCCCGATGTCCATGTCGCCGCCTTTGCTCTGCCCAATTACATACGCGATCTTATGACGGGTTAGAGACGGGCGAGCGTCGGCAGGTCGCCCACAAGCGGCCGGCAATAGGCGTCGAATGCGTCCGAGACGTCATTCGTGCCAGCGATGAACGCCTCAGGCACATGCCGCGATAGCCGCGCCACGGCCGACAAATCGGCGCGCGCGCATGCGCTGGCGTAGGGCGCATCGCTCACCCGCTTGATGATCACCGTGGCGTGGGTCTCGCCCTTCGCCGCAAGCTCGGCAGCGAAACGCCCGACGTCGCGTGCCTCGTTGGCATCGACAGGCGAGGGCCCCGGCCAGCAGCGCTGGATATAGCCGAACGTGTCGGCGCGCACGCGCGGCGCCTTGCCGCCTTTCGGCGTGAGTCCGGTCTTGACGAGATCGGCAAGCCCGTCGCCGAGCGCGCCCGAGCCTGAGAGCTGCACATTGCCGTGCGCATCGACCTCGCCCTTGCCCCGCATCAGCTTCGGGCCGATCTCCGCGCCCGTCTCATCGCGGATGCCTTCGCTGACCGCGATCTGGCAGCGCCCGAGCTTCGAATAGACCGCCTCCACATCGGCGAGGAAAGCTTCGGTCGAGAACGGAACTTCGGGCAAATAGATGAGATGCGGGGCGGCGCGGTCGGCGGGCGCGGCGCCCTTGCTCAGCGCGCCGCGCGCGAGCGCCGCCGCAGCGGTGAGGAAGCCCGCGTTGCGCCCCATGATGACATTGATCTTGATGCCGCCGAGGCTCGCATTGTCGAGCGCGTCGCCCATCAGCGCGAGCGCCACATAGCGCGCGGCGGAGGGAAAGCCCGGCGTGTGATCGTTTTCGAGGAGGTCGTTGTCGATCGTCTTCGGCACGTGGAAGCAGCGTAGCTCGTAACCCGCCGCCGCCGCCTTCTCGCTGACGATGCGGCAGGTGTCGGCGGAATCGTTGCCGCCGATATAGAAGAAATAGCGGATGTCGTTCTTGAGGCAGCCGGCGAGGATCTTGTCGCAATAGGCCGCGTCGGGCTTGTCGCGCGTGGATCCGAGCGCCGCCGACGGCGTGCGCGCGATCGCCTCGAGTTGAGCCGTAGAAATTCCGGTGAGCTCGACGAGATCGTCCTTGAGGAGACCGCGCACGCCATGCCGCATCCCGAGAATGCGCTTCACCTGGCCGGAGGCAGCAAGCCCCGCCTTGAGACCTTCCACCAAGCCCGCGAGCGATTGATTGATGACGGCGGTCGGTCCGCCAGACTGGCCGATGACAGCATTGCCGGAAGGAAGATCAGGCACGGAGCATCTCCTTTGAGTTGGGAGCGGCACAATGCCGAAGGGCTGGGGGACTGGCAAGTTGCCGCGCGTTCAGCGGCCTGGCTGCCTGGATGAGGTCCGAGCATGACGAGGAGAATATTAGAGGATGGGAGGCCCTTATGCCGAGCGCAGCAGGTGCAGGCTGAACAGGTCCTCGGCGTCGGTCCAGGCCTTGATCGGCTTCCATTTGGCGCTCCGCGCGAGGGACTGAAACGCCTCCACGGTATATTTGTGCGAGTTCTCGGTATGGATGCGCTCGCCGCGGGCAAAGCTGAAGCTGCGGGCGCAGATCTGCACGGTCTGCTCCGCCAGACTGACAACATAGATCTCCACGCGGCCTTGCGCCTCGTTGTACACGGCCTCGTGCGCGAAACGGCCGAGATCGAAAGTGCCGTCGAGCTCGCGATTGATGCGCGCGAGGAGATTGAGATTGAACGCGGCCGTCACGCCGTCGGCGTCGTCATAGGCCGGCAGCAGAATGTCGAGATCCTTCTTGAGATCGACCGCAACGAGAAACAGGCCGCCTGGCCCGAGGAGATGCGCAGCATTGCTCAAAAAGGCGCTTGCCTCGGTGTGGCTGAGATTGCCGATGGTCGACCCCGAAAAGAAGCCGAGCTTCGGCAGACCCGCCACCTTCGTCGGCAGCGCGCGGGTGCGCATGAAGTCCGCCACCAGCGGCAGGATGGGAAAGCCGTCATGGCGCGCGCGCAGGCGCGAGGCAGCCTCTTGCAGGAAGGTGTCGTTCACATCGATGGGGACGTAAGCCGCGAGATCGTCCAGCGCGTCGAGCAGCAGCCGCGTTTTGCGGCTCGAGCCAGAGCCAAACTCGACCAGCACGCGACCCGCACCGGCAAGAGATGCGATTTCGGCACGATGAGCTTCCAGCAGCGTCGTCTCGATGCGCGTCGGATAATATTCCTGAAGCCGTGTAATCGCCTCGAACAGGGCCGAACCCGCATCGTCGTAGAAAAAGCGGCACGGGATGCTGCGCCGCGTACGCGACAGCCCCTCGAGCACCGCCTGGGCGAAGTCCTCCTCCGCGTGCGCTTTGGCGGCCCGCTCGGAGCTGAGCATCGTTGGGGCGTGGTGAAGGGAGATGCTGCTCTCCTTTACGCGTCTGTCGCGAGGCGGAGCCCGGTGAACTGCCAGCGTTGATGCGGATAGAAGAAGTTGCGGTAGGTCGGACGAATATGGCCGTCGGGCGTGGCGCAGGACGCGCCCTTGAGCACGAACTGGTTGCACATGAACTTGCCGTTATATTCGCCGACGGCGCCAGGCGCGGTCTTGAAGCCGGGATAAGGGAGGTAGGCGCTTCCCGTCCACTCCCAGACGTCGCCGTAGATCTGACGCAAGCCCCCGCCAGCATCCGCCGGCATGGGCCGCAAGAGATCGGCGCCCAGCGTCCGCCCGGAGACGGGCACGTTCGATGCGGCCACTTCCCATTCGAATTCGCTCGGAAGCCGGCAGCCGGCGAAGCGGGCAAAGGCATCCGCCTCGTAATAACTGATATGAGTGACGGGCGCGGCGAGGTCGACGGGGCGGAAGCCGAGCAGGCTCATTTGCATATAACCGCCTTCGGCCTCCTCAAAATAAAGCGGGCCGGTCCAATTTTCAGTCTTCACGGCGGCCCAACCGTCGGCGAGCCAGAGCGTCGGCGTGGTGTAGCCGCCGGACTTGATGAATTCGATCCACTCGCCGTTGGTGACGGAGCGCGACGCGAGCTTGAAGGGGCGGATCAGCTCCTCGTGGCGCGGGCCTTCGTTGTCGTAGGCGAAGCCGTTGCCGCCATGTCCGATCTCCACGATGCCGCCGTCGAACGACACCCAGTCCAAAGGCGCGACATCACGGACAAGCACGCCGGGGCTCGCCTGGCGATAAGCGGGATTCAGCGGCCCGGACGCGAACAAGCTCAGAATGTCAGTGAGGAGAAGCTCCTGATGCTGCTGCTCGTGATTGATGCCAAGCTCGATCAGCTCCGCCGCCTTGGCGTAGGAATCGCCGTCGGCGCACAGGCGCCCCAAGGCCGCATCGACATGGGCGCGATAGGCGCGCACCTCCTCGGCGGAGGGCCGGGTCAGCAAGCCGCGGCGACCGCGCGGCTGCCGCGGGCCGACGCTCTCGTAATAGGAGTTGAAGCAATATTCGAAGCGCGCGTCGAAAAGGCTGTAGCCCTCGAGGAACGGCGCCAAGACGAAAGCCTCGAAGAACCAGGTGGTATGCGCGAGATGCCATTTGGCGGGGCTGGCATCGTCGTTGGCCTGAACGACCTGGTCCTCGTCGCTGAGCGGCGCGGCAAGCGCGGTCGAGAGGCGGCGGGTGTCGAGAAGGCGGTCCTGGAGAGAGGAATTCGCTGTGTCGCGCCCGACGAAGGCAGCGCTCCCCATGCTCATTGCCGTCTCCCTGTGAGGCTTGAATAAAGGCCGCATCGTCGATGAGCCCACTATACGCAAACCATTGAACGCGAGATTTACCAGCTTGTTCCAACAGTCGAAATGGTTAAGCATGCACGAAGCCGAAGGACGATTTGATGCCGGCCGCAAGCCTAGCCGCCAAGATTCAACAGGTCGAAGATGGCGACGTTGTCGTCCCCTTCGACGGGCGTCAGTCGCCGATCGCGGCAGAGCTTCAGCGCGGAGTCTGCCGCTATCTACGCGCGCTCGGCCACGCCGTGGTGACGGAGCTTGCGCTCGCCAATGGCCGCCGCGCCGATGTGGTGGGGCTGTCGCCCCTCGGCAACATCTGGATGGTGGAGATCAAGTCTTGCCTGCTCGATTTTCAGAGCGACGGCAAATGGCACGAATATCGCCCGCATTGCGACCGGCTCTATTTTGCGGTGGCGCCGGACTTTCCGGTCTCCGTGCTGCCGGAGGACGCGGGACTCATCCTTGCCGACCGTTTCGGTGCGGAATTGGTGCACGATCCGGGCCAGGAGCGGCTGCCGGCGCATCGGCGCAAGGCCATGCTGCTGTGTTTCGCTCGCGCTGCGGCGCTCCGGTTGCAGAACCGCCTCGATCCCGGGTGCGGCTTCGATTTCTAGAAACGAGTCGGCGCTATTTAGGGGCGCGCTTGGCCAAAATACGTTGCAGCGTGCGCCGATGCATGTTCAGCCGGCGCGCAGTCTCCGAGACATTGCGATTGCAAAGCTCATAGACGCGCTGGATGTGCTCCCAGCGTACGCGGTCGGCCGACATCGGATTTTCCGGCGGCGGCGCCTTCCCCGTCGTGGTGGCAAGGAGCGCATGATAGACGTCGTCGGCATCGGCGGGCTTCGCCAGATAGTCGGCGGCGCCGAGCTTCACCGCGGTGACGGCGGTTGCGATATTGCCGTAGCCCGTGAGCACGATGGCGCGGCAGTCGGGTCGCACGTCCTTTAGCGCGGCAATGACATCGATGCCATTGCCGTCCTCAAGGCGCATATCGACGACGGCGAAGGCTGGAGGCCTCCGGCGAAGCGACGCCAACCCTTCATCGACGGTTGCAGCAGATTCGACCTCGAAGCCCCGCGCCTCCATGGCGCGCGAAAGCCGGGCGAGAAAGGCGCGATCGTCGTCGACTACCAGAAGCGTTCTGTCCTGCGGCACGGACAGCGCTGCGCTGTCCCCTGCCAGGGGTGAAACTTGCTGGGCTGCCATCTTCAAGAGCTCCTCTTGCGTTCTGTTAGCCCGACCGGAGCCGCTTCCTCCACGTTCTATTGGCTTCTGGCCTTGTGCCATAAGCACCGTACAGCTAAGCGCTTACGCCGCATTCGACAAGGCGCAGGCCTGCTTTTCGGTGAAAAGCGTAAGCTTTCTGCGGACTTCAGAGGCAGCTGGCGCGGGCATGAACAGCCATCAGCCGCGCGGCAGGACTTTCTGCGCGAGACTGGCGAGGCTGATATCGCCGCGCTCCATCGCGTGGACGGTGCCAAGCGTTGCCGCGAGCAAAAAGCCGACGAGGAGAAGCTCGTGCTTAAGGGTCATTGGACGCCACCAACAAGAAGCACCGACCCTAGCAATTCAGGATTAACAATCCATTGCCCTCGGGTGAAAGAAAAGGCCGCAATTAGGCGGAAGGCTCCCATTTCGGGCCGGTGAAGATGCTCGGCGGCTGCTCGAATCTGGCCCTAGACCAGGTTACCGTGACGATGGCACCGCCTGGTGGGTGCTCGCGATTGGCAAGATCGAGCCGCGCGCCGGTGCGCTCGAGCAAGGTCTTGGCGATGAAGAAACCGAGACCCATGCCGATATGCTCGTCG